>NZ_JAJCNG010000038.1:0-10713 GCF_020561005.1 Mediterraneibacter sp. 210702-DFI.3.120
AGGATGCAATAAGTTAGATCTGCCCATGGATAGTTCATGAAACAACCCTGATGTATAAGAACTAATCCTTGTTCTTTCCATTGTAAAAAGTTATAATGTTACTAAGAATCTCACAATATAAATAGCAGTAGAAAAGAGGAGAAACCATGGCACTTAAGAAAGCAACAATCGTACTGGAAGGTGGAGCAACAAGAGGCATATTTACTTCTGGTGCTCTGGATTACCTTATGGAACAGGATATTTATTTTTCAGATGTGATCGGTGTGTCTGCCGGCGCATGTAATGCAGTAGATTATGTTTCCAGACAGCCGGGACGTACAAGAGACTGTATGATTCCGAATACAAAAGATATGAAGTATATTAATGGAGTGAAAGATACGATCAGGGAGAAAAGTCTGATGAATATGGATTTGATTTTTGATAAATATCCGAATGAACTGATCCCATTTGATTTTGATGCATATTTTCAGTCAGAGATGCACTGTGAGCTGGTAACGACAAACTGTCTGACTGGAAATGCAGAATATATGACGGAAACAGAAGATCCTGACCGATTGATGAAGATCTGTCGTGCATCAAGCAGTATGCCGCTTGTAACTCCGATGGTGAATATTGACGGTGTCCCGTATCTGGATGGCGGACTTGCAGATTCTGTTCCGATCCGTCGTGCACAGAAGCTTGGGAATGAGAAGATCATAGTGATCCTGACGAGAAATCAGGGCTATCGTAAGAAAGTGATCTCACCGGCAGTGCAGAAGCTTTATAGACAGGCATATAAGTCCTATCCGAATGCAGTCCGGACAATCTTCAGAAGAAGTTTTATCTATAATAAGACGATGAATTATCTGGACCAGCTTGAGAAGCGTGGAGAGATCTATGTCCTTCGTCCACATGTAAAACCAGTATCACGGCTCGAACAGCATCCGGATGTCCTGCATGCATTTTATGAGCATGGATATCATCTGATGGAGCGAAAGACAGAAGAAATGCTGAAGTATCTTGAACAGTAATAAAAATAAATCGACTTGTTAAAAGAAGAGAGAAAAGGGAGTTGAGTTATATGAGAGAGATTTTAGAAGAAACTCAGAACCGTGAATTATCGTGGCTTCGGTTCAATCAGCGTGTTCTCGAAGAAGCACGGGATGAGACAGTTCCTTTGATGGAACGTATGAAATTCGTAGCTATTTTCACAAGTAACTTAGACGAGTTTTTTATGATCCGCGTAGGAAGTCTGTATGATATGGCATCAGCAGACAGCAAAAAGATCGATCAGCGATCCGGTATGACAGCAAAACAGCAGTTAGATGCAATTTATCGAGCTGTTTCCCCACTTTACAAGGAACGGGATAAGACATATGCAGAGATCAAGAAACAGTTAAGTCCGTATGGTGTCTGCGGTCTTGACTTCAAGGAACTGGAACAGCAGGAGAAGAAGTTTGTAAAGAAATATTTCAAAGAAGAAGTAATGCCGGTGCTTTCCCCACAGATCGTAGATGCGAACCATCCGTTCCCACATCTGTTAAGTAAAGAACTGTATGTGGTTGCGAATCTGAAGCAGGGAGACAAGACGATGCTCGGAATCATCCCGGTACCACAATATATTTCTAATATTCTCTATCTTCCGGGGTATGACATCCGTTATATCCGTATGGAAAAGATTATCCTGGAATTTATTGATCTTGTTTTTGACCAGTATCAGATCTCAGACAAGAACTATATCCGTGTAACGAGAAATGCAGATGTATCACCGGATGATGAAGCTTATGCAGATAGCGGAGATTTCCGTCATGTGATGCAGGAGACACTTCATAAGAGAAGAAGGATGGCTGTTGTCCGTCTTGAGGCAGCCAATTCTCTGAGTAAAGAGATGGAGAAATATTTCTGTGAGAAATTCAATATCCGTCCGGAATGTATTTTCCGAACAAAGATGCCGATGAAGCTGGACTTTATCTTTGCAATCGCTGATAAACTTCCGGATTCGAAGAAAAAAACGCTCGTGGATGTACCATTTTCTCCGCAACCGTCTTCCATGCTTGCAGAGGGTAAGGTGATTCCGCAGATAAAGAAGAAAGATGTACTCCTTTGCTATCCATACGAAAGCATGGAACCGTTCCTCCAGCTGATCAAAGAAGCATCAACAGACCCGGAAGTTCTGACGATCAAGATCACAATCTACCGTCTGGCGAAGAAAGCACGACTTGTAGAATATCTCTGTGCAGCGGCTGAGAATGGAAAAGAGGTTACGGTCCTGATCGAGCTGAGAGCACGTTTTGATGAGCAGAACAACATTGATTGGTCCGAGCGTCTGGAAGAGGCCGGATGCCGTGTCCTGTACGGATTCGAGGGTTATAAGGTACACTCCAAGATCTGCCTGATCACATACAGAAACCGTACCGGAATTCATTACATTACACAGATTGGAACCGGAAATTATAACGAAAAGACAGCGAAGATGTATACCGATTACTCGTTGATGACAAGCAGACAAGAGATTGGTGAAGACGCAGCAGGCTTTTTCCAGAATATGTCGATCAGTAATCTGAATGGAGTTTACAAGCATCTGATTGTTTCACCGACAAGCCTGAAACAGAAAGTACTTGCCTTGATGGATGAAGAAATTGCAAAAGGTGAGAACGGAAGAATCATTATGAAAATGAATTCTGTTACGGACATGGATTTCATTCGCAAAGTAACAGAAGCATCTCAGGCAGGGGTGAAGATAGATCTGATCGTGCGTGGGATCTGCTGTATCCTCCCGGGAATCAAGGGAAAGACAGAGAATCTGCGTGTGACAAGTATCGTCGGAAGATATCTGGAGCATCCAAGACTTTTCGTCTTCGGAAAAGGAGCAGATGCAACAGTTTATATTGGATCTGCTGATATGATGACAAGAAATACAGAGAAGCGTGTAGAAGTCGCGTGCCCGGTCTATGATGTAGAGATCCGGAAACGCCTGTTCCATCAGCTTCATGTAATGCTTTCTGACAATGTGAAAGCTCGCGCGATGACAAGTGACGGAACATATGTGAAGAAACCGGTGGAAGACGGAGCAAGTCTTGTGAATGCACAGGAGACCTTTATGAGAGAAGCATCACAGGCACAACGTCCGGCTGCAGCCAATGTGCCGAAGAAGAAAAAAGAAGGATTCTTAACAACCGTACTGAAGATTTTCAGAAAAAAACAATAGAAGGACGAGAGATGGAGGAGCAGAGAAAGATGAAACCGTTACAGAAAAAAGACTTTGGAAAGACATCGAAAGGGGAATTGGCTACCGTATATACACTGGAAAATGAAGCCGGAATGCAGATCAGTGTATCCGACTTCGGAGCAACACTGACAAGCGTACTTGTTCCGGATAAGGATAACAATCCGGTAGAAGTGACACTTGGATATGATGATGCAACCGGATATGAAGCCGGACTTGGAAATGCATTCGGAGCATCTGTTGGACGTAACGCAAATCGTATCGGTGGGGCAGTGATCGAGATCAATGGAACAGAATATCACTTGACAAAGAATGACGGAGAGAACAACTTGCACAGCGGATTTGATTTCTATCACGGAAGAATGTGGAAGGTTGCGGACGCAGATGATACCCATGTAACATTTGAGATGGACAGCCCGGATGGAGATCAGGGATATCCGGGAGCACTTGTTATGAAAGTGACGTATTCCCTGGATGAAGAGAATACTTTGATGATCCACTACGAAGCAGAACCGGATCAGGATACGATCATCAATATGACAAATCACAGTTACTTTAACCTGAACGGACATAAGAGCGGAGATGTTCTGAATCATACATTATGGCTGAATGCGGATGCATTTACACCGGCAGACGCAGCATCCATTCCGACAGGTGAGATCCGCAGTGTGGAAGGAACTCCGATGGATTTTAGAACAGATAAGACAATCGGAAAAGACATTGAAGCAGACTATGAACCGCTGGTATTCGGAAAAGGTTATGACCACAACTGGGTATTGAAAAATGAAGGCGAATTTGATAAAGTAGCAGAAGTGGCCGGGGATGAAAGTGGAATCCACATGAGTGTACTGACAGACCTTCCGGGAGTGCAGATCTATACCGCGAATTTCCTTGACGGAGTGAAAGGAAGAGACGGAGCGGTTTATGAGATGAGAGATGCCATCTGTCTGGAGACACAGTACTATCCGGATGCAATCCACCACGAGAACTTCCCAGGACCGATCTGTAAGAAAGGCGAGAAATATGATACTCGTACTGCTTACAGATTCCGTGTAAAATAAGTGAATGGAAGATAGATAACTAGTTTATGGGAAAATCAGTATACATTGCGGAGAAACCGAGCGTTGCCCAGGAATTCGCAAAAGCATTGAAACTAAATACAAAACGACGGGACGGATATCTTGAGTCAGACGAAGCCATTGTCACCTGGTGCGTCGGCCATCTGGTGACGATGAGCTATCCGGAGGAATATGATCCGGCACTTAAGAAATGGAACCTGCAGACACTGCCGTTTATCCCGGAAGAATTCAAATACGAAGTCATTCCGTCAGTGGCGAAACAGTTTCAGATCGTCAGCGGGATCCTGAACCGGGAAGATGTCGATACGATCTATGTCTGTACCGACTCCGGGCGAGAGGGAGAATATATCTATCGTCTCGTGGAACAGGAAGCACACGTTGAGGGGAAAAAGCGCCGGAGAGTGTGGATCGATTCCCAGACAGAAGAAGAGATTCTTCGAGGAATCCGTGAAGCCAAAGATCTGTCAGAGTATGATAACCTCGGAGCATCTGCATACCTGCGCGCCAAAGAAGATTATCTGATGGGAATCAACTTCTCCCGTCTGCTGACTTTGAAATATGGCAACAGTATTTCAAATTTTCTGCAAACGAAGTATTCCGTTGTATCTGTAGGACGCGTTATGACGTGTGTTCTTGGCATGGTTGTGCGCAGAGAACGCGAGATCCGTGATTTCGTCAAGACACCGTTTTACCGCGTACTTAGCACGATCGATGCACAGGGGCATACGTTCGAGGGTGAGTGGAGAGCAGTGAAAGGCTCCCGCTATTTTGAGTCCTATGACCTTTATAAGGAAAATGGATTCAAGGAGCGCAAGAAAGCGGAAGAATTGATTCAATACCTGCAGACACCGGATGACGAGTCTGTAAATGTAGCTGGAATACAGGGACAGTCAGGATTGAACTGCAGGATCGAGTCGATTGAGAAAAAGAAAGAGAAGAAGAATCCCCCTCTTTTATATAACCTGGCGGAGCTTCAGAACGACTGTTCTAAGAGATTTAAGATCAGTCCGGATGAGACACTGCGAATCGTGCAGGAGCTGTATGAGAAAAAACTTGTGACTTATCCGAGAACCGATGCCCGTGTTCTGTCTACCGCAGTGGCAAAGGAAATTACAAGAAATCTGAACGGGCTGTCAAAGTATCCGATGGCGGCACCGTATATGCAGGATATCCTGAATTTCGGAAGCTATAAGACACTTGCAAAGACACGCTATGTGAATGACAAGCAGATCACAGACCATTATGCAATCATTCCTACAGGACAAGGGTTGAATGCATTGAGTACTGTTTCATCTACTGCGAAGGGTGTGTACGACCTGATCGTGCGAAGATTCCTGAGTATCTTTTATCCGCCGGCAGTTTACCAGAAGGTTGCTATCGTGACGAAGATCAAAGAAGAAAGCTTCTTCTCAAGCTTCAAAGTACTTGCTGAGGAAGGTTATCTGAAAGTGGCAGGCATTCCGAAGAAGAAAGCTTCTCAGACAGCCACAAAAGATAGCAGTAATGGAAACAGTGAGAATAATAATAATGATACAAATGACGAAGCAGGGTCTGATTCTTCCGATCAAAGCCTGGACACCGGATTGTTCGAAGTGATCAAGTCATTAAAGAAGGGTGCAGCCCTTCAGGTCAGAGCATTGGATATCAAAGAAGGAGAGACATCACCTCCGAAGCGTTACAATTCCGGTTCCATGATCCTGGCAATGGAGAATGCAGGACAGCTGATCGAGGACGAAGAACTTCGTGCCCAGATCAAAGGAAGCGGAATCGGAACAAGTGCGACAAGAGCAGAGATTCTGAAAAAGCTTGTGAATATCAAGTATCTCGCATTGAACAAGAAGACACAGGTGATCACACCGACGCTGCAGGGAGAGATGATCTATGATGTTGTTGATCATTCCATCCGGTCACTCCTGAACCCGGAACTTACAGCAAGCTGGGAGAAGGGGCTGAGCTATGTGGCAGAAGGTTCCATCACATCAGATGAATATATGAGAAAACTCGATCATTTCATCACCAGCAGAACCGTTGGGGTGAAAGGGTTGAACAATCAATATCAGCTTAGAGCCTGCTATGAAAAAGCCGCTGGGTTTTATCCGTCTGTAAATAGTAATAAAACGACAGGTAGAACAAAAACAGGCAGCAGAAGTAAATGACACAATAATAAGACATAAATGTAAGTCGGTTCTAGCCGGCAGAAAGGAATTACCATGTTAGAAGCATTAACAGTAAAAGAAAATTATTCATTAGACCAGACAATCGCAAAAGATATCTTCAACGGAGTTACTTATCCGTGGGAAGTACTTCCGAAGATCAGCAACTTCATCCTTGAACTTGGAGCTACATTGAGCGAGGATGAATACGAGAAACGCGGAGAAAATGTATGGGTAGCGAAGTCTGCAAAGGTTGCTCCGACTGCATTTATCAATGGACCGGCAATCATCGGAAAGGATGCTGAGGTTCGTCACTGTGCATTTATCCGTGGAAATGCGATCGTAGGAGAAGGAGCTGTTGTAGGAAATTCCACAGAGCTTAAGAACGTGATCCTTTTTAATAAAGTTCAGGTTCCGCACTATAATTATGTAGGTGATTCTGTTCTTGGATACAAATCTCATATGGGAGCCGGATCCATCACATCCAATGTAAAATCAGATAAGAAACTTGTTGTAGTAAAAGCCGGAGAAGAGAAGATTGAGACAGGCATGAAGAAGTTCGGCGCAATGCTTGGAGATGAAGTAGAAGTAGGATGCGGAAGCGTTCTGAATCCGGGAACAGTTGTTGGAAATCACAGTAACATTTATCCACTTTCCTCTGTACGAGGATTCGTTCCGGCAAACAGTATTTACAAAAAACAGGGCGAAGTTGTGACAAAAGAAGAAAGATAGTTGAAAATAGAAAATGATAAGAATGGCTCCTGTGTGATAACATGGGAGCTATCTTAGACAGGAGAAATAAAGCAGATGAATAAAGTAGGTTTTATCGGTGTAGGAATCATGGGAAAATCCATGGTCAGAAATCTCATGAAAGCCGGATTTGAATTACATATCTATGCAAGAACAAAGAGTAAAGTAGAAGATGTGATCAGCGAAGGAGCACAGTTCCATGAGTCAATCAAGGATTGCGTGCAGGATTGTGATGCAGTTATCACAATTGTTGGGTTCCCACAGGATGTAGAAGAAGTATACTTTGATGAGGGGAATATCTTAGACAGTGCAAAGGAAGGCGCTTATCTGATCGATATGACAACAACAAGTCCGCAGATTGCTGAGAAGATCTACGCGGAAGGCACAAAGCGAGGCTTCCATGTGATGGATGCACCTGTCACAGGCGGAGATACAGGAGCGAAAGCCGGAACATTGTCCATCCTTGTTGGCGGAGAGAAAGAAGATTATGAAGCCTGTATGCCACTCTTTGAGGCAATGGGAACAAACATTAATTATCAGGGTAAGGCTGGATGCGGACAGCACTGCAAGTTGGCGAACCAGATCATGATCGCCGGAACACTGTCCGGTGTGTGCGAGGCACTTACTTACGCAAAAGAACAGGGACTGGATCCGGAAGTATTCATGAAGTCCGTTGCGACAGGTGCAGCAGGAAGTAAGCAGCTTGACACATTCGGACCAAAGATCTTAAAAGATGATTATGCACCGGGATTCTTTATGAAACACTTCATCAAAGATATGAAGCTTGCACTGATCGAAGCGAACAGAAAAGGACTTTCCCTTGATGTACTCAGTATGGTTCTTGCCAATTACGAAGAACTTGAGCAGGAAGGATACGGAGATCTCGGAACACAGGCGTTGATGAAATTCTATGATGAAGAACATCGAAATACGGAAGAGTAAAAATTTGTGAATGGTAACCGTAAAAATTCTGTTAAGAATCAACAAAACAGGTTGAAGTAACAGGGAAAAGAAAATATAATAGACATCAGAGAAAAAACTGTTGAAGAAGATAAAAATCAACAACAGGAAGACTTGAAGGAGGACACGAAAATGCTTACAGATAATTTTGTAACAATGGAAATTGGAAAAGCAAAACACATTGCACTCGTAGCCCATGATGGAAAGAAGAAAGAACTGATTGAATGGTGTGATAGAAATAAAGAAGTATTACAGGGACATTTCCTATGCGGAACAGGAACAACAGCCCGTCTGATCGCAGAGAAAACAGGACTTCCGGTAAAAGGATACTGTAGTGGTCCACTTGGTGGAGACCAGCAGATCGGTGCGAAGATTGTAGAAGGACAGATTGATTTCATGATCTTTTTGTGGGATCCGTTAGAGGCACAGCCACATGACCCGGACGTTAAGGCACTTCTTAGAATTGCAGTAGTATATGATATTCCGGTTGCGAACAACCTTGCAACAGCAGACTTCATGCTGAACAGCAAGTTCATGAATGAGCCTTATTCCAGACAGATTGAGAATTTCAATAAGACGATTCAGGACCGCGTCGCGGAGATGAAATAAAATAATTTAAGTATTAAAAAATACCTGCAGATATCAATTTTGACATCTTGCAGGTATTTTTATGGATTTTTACAGAAGTCCTTTTTCACGCTTCTCAAGAAGAGCATGAATCTTATCTGTCGGGCTGATAACAGAGCTGATCGGCACATCATGGTTCAGGGAATCAATGATCAGTGCGATAAATTTACTCATATCAGCTTTTACAAAGTAAGGCTTCTCATAAAGTTCCGGTGGGAGATATGTAAGGTTTGTTGTAATAACTTTACTGATATATCCCTTATTATAATACTCATCGAATTTATCAAATCCGTCTGTGAACAGTCCGAATGTTGTACATACAAAGACACGTCCGGCCTTACGCTCTTTCAGCTGTTTTGCAACATCAAGCATACTTTCTCCGGAAGAAATCATATCGTCAACGATAAGAACATCCTTTCCTGTTACATCATCACCGAGAAACTCATGGGCAACGATCGGGTTCTTTCCGTTTACAACTGTAGAGTAGTCACGGCGTTTGTAGAACATACCCATATCAACACCAAGTACATTAGAGAAGTAAACTGCACGGTGCATAGCTCCTTCATCCGGGCTGATGATCATCAGATGTTCTTTGTCAGCTTTCAGATCCGGTACTTCACGGAACAGTGCTTTTAAGAACTGATACTGTGGGTTAAAGCTGTCAAATCCACTAAGTGGAATTGCATTCTGTACACGTGGGTCATGAGCATCAAATGTAATGATGTTGGAAACGCCCATTGCGTCCAGTTCTTCCAGTGCAAGAGCACAGTCCAGAGACTCTCTTCTTGTACGCTTGTGCTGTCTGCTTTCGTAAAGGAAAGGCATGATAACATTGATACGGCGAGCCTTACCTGTTGCAGCAGCGATAATTCTCTTCAGATCCTGATAATGGTCATCTGGAGACATATGGTTAAGATGTCCGTTTACTGTGTAAGTCAGGCTGTAGTTGCATACATCAGTCATGATAAAAAGATCAGTACCACGGATTGTCTCTTTCAGGATACCCTTAGCTTCACCGGAACCGAATCTCGGACAACTACAGTCTACCTGGTAATTGTTGGCCTTATAGTTTCTGTAAAGTGGGGATTCTGTTACTTCGTTGATCGTGTTCTCACGGAAGGAAACAATATAATCATTTACCTTCTGTCCCAGAGGTTTGCAGCTCTCCATAGCAATCAGTTTCAGAGGTGCAATCGGGAGTGTGTTTTCTAACATTTCGATGTTCGTCATTTTCTTCTCCTCAGTGTGAATTAATTTTTAACCGTCTTAAGAAATCAGACAGTAACGCGAATTGATTAATTAGAATTAACAGATTAATCATTATACATTTAACGTTATACCATTTTTCAGGAGAAAATTCAAGGAGGGCAGGGCGGAGAGTGGACGATAAAATGTATTTTTTACAGAACAAGACAGAAAATAACAAACTTGCCTTTTATAAGGTGCAATGGTAGAATCTTAAGTAGGAAAATGTGCAGGACAAAAAGGAGCGATAATATGCCGAAAGTATTCAATAATCAAGTATTTATTGATTTTTTGGCACAATTAAGACCTGATGAACAACATCAGTATAACAGTCCATGGAATATTGCAGCAGAGTTTAATATTGATATGAGCTGTCCGCATGCTTTTATCAGAAGAAAGAAATCGGAGTGCAGCAGGTAGAAGTGGATTCTAAGATGATCATAGAAGCTGTGGTATAAGAAAAGAAAAATAAAAGAAATAAAAAGAGCTTTAATATCTGAACGATACAGTGGTATTGCGGAAGATATTAAGGCTCTTTTTATGTGTAAGGGAAATGGTAACTGTCCAGAGCCAACCTCCAAAATGCTATGCATTTTAAACCTGTTTTTTGAAATTTGCTTGGCTCTGAACAGTTATAAATTTCGTAGAGTATACAACTCTACGAAAAAAATGAAATTAAGTTGAATTTATGGGG
>NZ_JAJCNG010000039.1:0-10185 GCF_020561005.1 Mediterraneibacter sp. 210702-DFI.3.120
TATTTCCATACTGGGCTGTGCCGTTCATGTTCTGCATTCCATTATTCATTCCCATGTTTCCGTACTGAGCTCCACCGTTCATGTTCGGCATTCCGTTATTCATTCCCATGTTTCCGTACTGAGCTCCACCGTTCATGTTCGGCATTCCATTATTCATTCCCATGTTTCCGTACTGGGCTCCACCGTTCATTCCCGGCATTCCGTTATTCATTCCCATAGCTCCCATAGCGGCAGCTCCCATATTTCCCATAGCTCCGCCTGCCATACCTGACATGCCTGACATTCCGCTATTCATTACAGGATTTCCGGTAAGCGCAGCCACAATCTGGTTCGCTACCTGTTCAATTTCCATGATTTCCATACGGTCTTTCTCATCAAGACGTGAATTACATAATCTGAAATCCATGTCATCAAACCACTCTGTTCTTACTTTGATACGCATTGTATAATCATATTCGTATCGATATACCGGCGGCTGATAACTGACAGTTTTTCCATCTTTTGTGTAAGTCTCTTCTCTACGGTCCTGTTGTACTTCCATCTTACACATTACAATAGATGACAATGGTACGATATCTGGATTCTCTGTCGTATCCAGATTATGTGCTACAGTAAAGTTGCCTTTTGTATCGTCAATAAATACATTATATGTGTTTGTAGCAAACTGACGAGTTACAACAAAGCTCTGTACAAGCTGTTTATTCTGCTCGCGGTATGCCAACTGACGTTTAATGTCTTCTACTGTACTGTGTCTGCGCTCCTCAAACCAAGGGGATAGTTTTCTCGCACAGTTTTTACATAAATTACCATCATCTAACTTTCGGTTTCCAAGTAAACCAATTTTTTCTCCACAGATATCACAATTTTTCTTATCAAATAATCCCATACTCACATCTCCTTCCTAAATTGATTTTTCCATTCCTAATCTTTCTCTACTGCTCTTTCATAACTTTCCTGTAAATGAGAAGCATCCTCATCGTTCAATCCTGCCATTGTAGATTTCAATTTATCTTTCTGTGCATCGTCTCCAAGTTTCAAAATTACCTCTATCGTTTCATTTCTTGCAAGCCAGTTTGCATCTGAATCTGTAAGAATATCTATCATAATATTACAAATCTCATCCGGATCAAAGTAGGTTGCTCTTGTTCTCCATTCGTCCACTTCGTCTTCATCAACGTAACTTACATAAGAAATACATGTCCAACAAGGAACCTCTTCTGTTCTCGGTGTCTTTGACAGATAGCCCAATGTTGCCCGGTATGCAGCCTCACTTGTATTGTGATAGAATGGATAATCGAGCCACATCCTCGTCAGTCCTTCAATACATGCATCATGTAATTCTACCTGACCTGAATCATCTAAAATTTCAACCAACGGTTCGATCAGATCATCATCTGCAAGATATCCAGCACTGCTACATGCTGTTTCCCGCACATATTCATCTTCATCGTTCATTAATTTTACGATTGCTTCAGCCATGCCTTCAACACCTTTTGACCAAGGAGACCCGATTGCATATGCTGCCTGCTCTCGAACTTTCGGATTCTCATGTTCTGCCATCTTTATAAAAAACTTCGCAAAGTATGGATCGGAGCCGCAGCTGGAAAAGGACTCTAACGCCATATACAAAACAACCGGGTCTGTTTCTTTCTCTAATATTTCCTCTACCTTTTTTTCCAGTGTTTCGTATGTCGTCAGATTACTGTCCATTATTGAAAATCCATATGCACGTACATTTGAATTTTCACTGGTTATAAGAGTCTCAATAAAGCCTTCTGAATCCGGCAGCCATCCACCCTCGTCGTAAATCGTGCTTACTGCTTCATCTGTTATATTTTCCTCTCTTTCAAATTCTTCATCATAGTCTACATATGCATAGGTTGACACAAGTGCTATTGCTTCTTCCTCTGTTATATTTTCCGGATCTTCAATTCTGTCCAACAAATCTTGTGCTGTCATGTCCTGATATTCTTTTCTTGTGACTCCTGCTGGTTCATAGTCTTCTTTCGATTTTTTATCTGTTTTCTTTACACTTTCCGTTTTAGCAGATTCTTTCTTATCATCAGATGTTTTTTCTTTTCCACACGCAGCAGCTGAGATTATAATCATCGTTACAATTAATAAAATTCCGACGGTTTTTTTCTTCATAATAACGCCTCCTTCCTTTTTTGATTCCGATTTCAAATACCCTTGCGCATACTGTTATGTACACTATTTGTTATAATTATTATTGCACCTTTAAAGTTTTCTGACACTAGCACTTGTGATAGGTGATTTTCTGTATAACAAAAGAACATTGCAGAAAACCTGCAATGCCCTCTCTATTTCAATGTCGTAACAAGTAATTTACTTTCCAACGCCGCCGCGATCAAATCTTCTTTACAGGAATACCCTGTCTTCGAAATCATTTCCTGAAAATTCCACCTTACCCCTGCAGTGGAACATCCCATTCTTTTTGCAATTTCTGAATAGGATAACCCTTTGATATATAATCGAAGCATCTCCAGCTGCCTCGGACTGATCTCATCACTCTGAATCCAGTTCAGCTGAACATTCGGGGAAATGTCCGGAAATACCCTTTTCCCTTCCAGTGTCTGATGAATGACATCAAGAATTTCCTCATCTCCGTGATCTTTATACCAGAGGCTGTCTGCGCATCCTGTTTTTGCTCTGGCAAGTACTTCCGGGTCAATCAATGATGTGATAATAAGTACTTTTGTCTTAGGATGAGCTTCTCTGATTTCTTTCCCTGCTGCCAGTCCATCATGATTATGAAATGTCTGCACGTCCATCAGTACAAGATCTACCTTTGTAGAATTACATACTTTTATGGCATCATTGGCATCTGCAATTGTCTGTACATGCTGAAATTCTTTATTACTTTCAATCAGATATTCAAAATATTTCTGCATGATTTTCTGATCTTCTACAATTAATATGCGAATCATTTTCCTCTCCCTCTCTCGTCTCAATCGTCACTGTCTACAGTGACTGTACCCAGCAGTTCTCAATCTTCCGTTCCTCCAAGTGGCAGTTCTAACACCAATAAAAACCTGGGAGCAAATCTTGTAATCATTTGACCTCCTTCTCTTTCAACAGCTTCTCTCAAAGCGGAAAGACCACCGCCCTCTTTACTTCCTTCTTTAGGATTTTCCCCGTCATTTGTTATACGTATCTTCCATCCTTCAAGTATCTTATAACTTTGTACATACACTTTACTTCCATGTGCATGTCGTATACAGTTCGTAACGCACTCACGGATTGCTTTATCTGTGATTAATGCCACTTTAGCTTCCTCGCAGATTTCTCCCTCAATCTCCACAGACACTCCCAATTTCTGTGCATGTCTTATTGTCTCCTGATACTGTTTATCCGGATCATCCTGCGTGATTCCGGATAATATGTAAACCGATTGTTTCAGAATTTCCAGCTGGTTTTCCATGTGATCTGTTTCTTTATGACTTTCCAGCATACGACGGATTGTAAGAAGGCTTCGTCCGAAACTATCATGAACCTGCATCTTCATCTTCAAAGTTTCCTGTTCGCGAATACTGTCATCAATCTGGGCATACATTTTTTTCAATTTTTTATTTAACACTTCCAGCTTTTCATTATTCATACGGATTTTTTCACTATTATAATAAATCTCTGAAATATCAAATGCTACTGTCTGAATATACCCTTCAAGTTCTGATTCCGACAACATATATTCCTGAAACATCCACACTGTATTATCTGACAGATAAAAGACACTGCTTTCTTCACTAAGCTTCGTAATCCCTGAAATTATTTTTCCGCCTCCCAGCACGATCTTAAGGTCTTCATAATTTTGGAGTGCCTCTCCTGTCAGCTTTCTGCCCAGTTCTCTCATTTTTTTATTCGATAACACAATGCGTCCCAACGGATCCGACACACAGACACCACATGGAACATTATCTATGGTTTCCTTAACCGACCAGAAAGAAATACTTTTTCAACATACAATAATTTCTTTTCTGATCAACAGACAAAGCAATATGAGCAACAGAAACATACCGGCAAAAAGTGTCCATACAGGGACGTCAATCATACATGACGGATGGTCATTGTCTCCAATCTGATATCTATGATCATTTAAGAACACACACATCACACAAAAAGAAGAAAAAAACAATACTCCTATGCTTACCATTTTTTTCAGTTTTTCCTCACGCATTATTCTGGAAAAAAGTATCCACAATTCCAGGATCAGACTTATTTCCATCAGAACCATTAATGTATTATGCAGTTTTACACTATCTGTTACATAATTATACATTCTGATTTCTCCTCGCACCTTTTCAGACTTTTATTGAAACAAACCATTCATCCTCTGTTTCCTGTTCTACATAAAGTTCTGGTTTCTTCTCTGTCAACACTGACAGATTTTCTACTCCTTTCACTGTTACAGCGACTTTCTTCTGTCCGTCAATCTCTGCAACACGCAAGAAAATAAATTGAATTACATCAATTAATTCTTCCACCATCCACTCAAAGAAATCATAACAGCTCAAAATACTGTCATCCTCAAGAAAGTTTATTTCCGGATCAATAAAATATTTCCCGTTGATTCCACATAGCTTTAAGCTGTCACAGGATTCTTCCAGACTTCTTCTCAAATCTTCTACTGTCAATTTCTCCTGTTTTTCTTTCTGCGACAGGATCAGATTCTTACGACGCTTCATATAAGTTCCTACCACAACAATCCTCCGAAGAATCCGGTCATAAATTTCTTCCGATTCTGTCTTCTGAAGTTCATTGAGATATTGATCTAACAGACGTATCTGATGAAATGTTTGATTCTGTATGATGTTAAACAGACGGTTCTTTTCCTCAATTGCCTTCTTCTCTGCTTCCTTTTCATAAGCAATCTGCAGTAAATGATTTCTTTCTGTTAATTCTTCCTGAAGTTCCTCGAGTTCTTTATACTGATCCGATACTTGTGAAACATCTTCTGCCCAAAATGCATGACCGCCTCGCAAAGAAATGTGCTTTATCTGGATTCCATGTTCCAGTAACAGTGGTGCCTGTTTTGTGTCCTTGCGCATCTGATCAGTCATTTTCGGGAAATCTCCGGAACGATACCGCACATTCCAGTCCCCATCTGTAATTTCTGCCATGATACCGCCGCCCGCCTGAAATAATTCTGTGTATCGTGTATTTGTCCCAATCAACCCACAATAAATACAGCTTTGATAGATTGCTGACATCAGTAAACAGCAAGATACTGCCATATCCCCAAAATATTTCGTTATGAGTGGCGTTCCGATAACGTTACCAAAATTCCAATACAGAAGCATTATTCCCGGAAAAAATGGAAGCCAAAATCTTCTTTTCTGCGGACTTTTACTTTTTCTGATCAAAATCACTTCCATTGCGATCAGACAAAAAATCGCCCATATCTGAATCCCAAAGAAAATCGGTCCGTACTGATAATTTTGATCTATAAACGGCTTCCCATTCGGAAATGAAAATACAAGCTGATGAAAATCATTTGTAAGAACTGCAACAACAAATAGAATTGCAGGAATCACAAGTGCTGCCGTACGTTTCTTCGTATTCTTCTCTTCCTCTTCTCCCATTAATATTGCTGCATTAAGTCCAAGTGTAGGAATCATCATACATGGAATATAATATAAATACCAGCACGTTCTCAAACTAAGTATTTCTGTCATAATATGATATTTTATACTTCGAAGAAAAATCCAGAAAACCATCAGACAGGCAATTTCAACAAGGCATCTTCTTATCTTAGGATTCACAACTCGCTTCTGCAGATAAATCCCCCAGGCCGTGTACAATCCAAGATAGAGACAGGTGCGGCTCTGATCCAGGATGATACTCTCAATATCTGTTGTTTTCGGTATATGACAACACATAGCAGCCAGTGCCACACACAGCAGAACTACCACATAAGCCATTCTTTGCTTTTTCGAATATGACATATCTATTCCCCCACATACATCACATTTACAACTATCTTTTTTTAAGTATCACACACTCCCAACATCAATGCAACCTAAAAACGACAGGATCTTCATTTGAACTATTGAAGAACCTGTCGTTTTTATTCCATTTTCTAGTAACTGTTCAGAGCCAACCTCCAAAATGCTACGCATTTCGTCGGTGTGGCGTATCCGCCAAATAAAATTTCAAAAACAGTTTTAAAAATGCAAGCATTTTATACCTGTTTTTGAAATTTTGCTTGGCTCTGAACAGTTACATATTCTATTTGATATAACCAATAAATGTATTTCCGCTTCCGGAAACCATTCCTTCCATCTCACTGATGGAAACTGTCTGTGACTCTCCATTTTCAGGATCGATATAAGTAATATCATTCTTCGTATATCCTGTCAGAAGAATTGCATGATCTGCACTTGTAAGTGCAATCACCGGACATCCTCTATTGATCACGTAGAGTACCTGATCCAGCGTACATCCTGTCAGATCTACTTTCTGAGCATCATATGTCTTCATATAACGCTCACATGCTTCAAGTGATGTCTCTTCTCCTTCCTTCGAAAGAGCAACATCCTCTATCGAATACGAAAGATCTCGATTTCCTTTCTCCCAGACATATTTCTGGTCAGAAGAGATCACAACTCCTGAAATCTGCTGTGCTTTCTGAATGGCATAAGAAGCTTTATCATAAATCCCTGCCAGTTCACCGACCCCATAGACATAGTATTTCACACTTTCGCTTCTATCAGCAAGAACCATCTCAAGTTCATTCTTTGATGCCAGCTGATTCGGCCGGATCACTTTCACGCTCTTCTCTCCTGCTCCCTCTGCAAATGTAATCCGCATCTGTTTTTCCATCAGTGCTGTTGTATATACTTCTATTTTAATCGCTGTATCTTTGCGTTCCTCATTATTCGTAATAAACTCCTGTGAAGTAACGTTGTAAATATCCCCGCGTTTCTCTACACGATTCAGTGTTACCATATTGTCATCGATTAAAATATCAGAAATATAAATGCCTTTATCAACAAAGGAATAGCTGGCAACTTTTTTGTTCTTAGAATTACGGATCTCCAGTTCATACATTGGAGTGATTGATTCTCCGGAA
The DNA here is from genome assembly GCF_020561005.1 of Mediterraneibacter sp. 210702-DFI.3.120. Lineage (NCBI taxonomy): Bacteria > Bacillati > Bacillota > Clostridia > Lachnospirales > Lachnospiraceae > Mediterraneibacter > Mediterraneibacter sp. 210702-DFI.3.120. The sequence goes on from NZ_JAJCNG010000039.1 coordinate 7,091, forward strand.
GCTTTCTTTCCTGCGTCCTCGGATTTCATTTTTCCATAAATAAAGTCTCCGTTAACAAATCCTAATGGGCTGATCTGTTCTCCTTCTGCGGCCTCGACTATATAAGTATGCAGACTGCTCAAATTCATAACCTGAATCTCTGTTCCACCTTTTTTGTTCCCCTCTGACTCATAAGCCATCAGATGTCCATCATCAGAAACCGCATATTGTCCTTCTTTAAGATTCTCTGCAAGTGTTGTCTGTTTATTCTTTTTCAGATCTACCTGATACAAAGTTCCGTCTGCCAAAACATATAACTGCTCTTCCGCATGATTATAATAAACCATCTTGCCAAGCTCATCCGCTGCGATTGCATAGGACTTCTTACTTGGTATAAATGCTTTCTCCTGGATCAGATTTCTCTCTACATCAAAATAATAGATTCCGACACCGACTTCTCCTTCGTGTTCGCCACGATTCATATATCCATACACAGCAAATGCAAGATTACCACTGTTGTCCATACTGATGATACGAACCGCATGTTGATCATTCAGATTCCTTTCATCTGTTGTATCTGCATCTGCAAATCCGAAAATATTTAATAATTCATTCGAACTCTTATTGTACATCCAAAGGTTTCTGGACTCCACAAATGCTGCAATCGTTTCTTTCTCATTTGTCTCATACGGAACATCTGAAGGTGTAACGCCGAGCAAAATCCCATCTTCATCGATCACACTTCTGTTCTCACTGAATACTTCCTGCATATCACGATTGTAATCCAACAGGTAAATTGTAGTTCCTGCGATTCTCACACGGAAAAATTCCTTAATGTCATAAACTGCATTCTCACCGACATCATCCACGCAGGAAACTCTGTAATTCGCAAGAAGAGATGTATACACACTATTACTTTCCTTTATACTCCAACGCACATCACCAAGCAACTGTGGCTGCATAGTTCCCCACTGAATATGAGAAATATCTGAATGGATATTGACTGTCTGATAAGTTGTATTATCACTCTCATCTCCAGGTTCCAGATAAATATTCAATGAATCTACATCCGTCTTATTAAATGCTTTCGTATGAAAATCCTGTGCAAATGTAAGACATTGTGATGCTGTAATATCATCTGCTTTCTCAATTCTTGTATAAAAATTAACTTTCCTTGTCTCTTTCTCCTCGCCGATCACAAGCGAAACCTGAAGTACTGCCTCCTGGATTTTATCTCCAAGTGATTTTCCCGGCTTTAATGTGACATCTTCGCTTTCTGCAGACTTTAGAGTTCCTTTATCATATGTCTCTGTTCCATCCAGAGAATATACACTGTAACTGATCTCCCGGATCTGGTTATCATTTTTCTCAATCTGCATCTTCAGTGTACCATCACTCTCTAATGGTGTAATGGTATCTCGCATTGCGGCAATATCCATATCATCTACATAACCTGGCAACGCATTTATCTTCTGTCCTCCCATCATAAATGAGACTCTAGGTAACGTGGCATCTCCCATATCCACAACCTGATCATCATTTCCACGGTTCAGTATCACATTACTGATCACCAGCACAGCCGCAAAAAGAACAACCAGTGCGGCAATCTTTATTACCCTTTTTTTCATTATTTATCTCCCTTTTGCTCTGCCAGAAGCATACCTAACGTTGGCTGAATCTTCAAAAATCTTTCACAATCCTCTGCCTCTTTTCTGCTCTTTGCTGCAGGACTCCCCTTTTTCACTGCACGCAGCAGAATATTCTTCGGCGTATGCTCCATATCAATAAATTCTAATACCTGAGTTTCATATCCCTCGCTTTCCAGACGCTTTGCTCTAAGTCCATCTGTCACAAGTGCTGCAAAACGCTCTCGCAACAATCCATAATCCATAATTGGTCCGAGCACTTCTTCCATGGAAGCTAGTTGATCTCCCAGCATTTCTGAAACTTCCATAACTTCCGTCTTCGATTTCATCTTGCCTGAATGCAGATTTCTCTGCTTTTCAAGCTGCTTGTTCACCTCATGCTGACAACATGGAACAGACAAAATCACTTTCGCATTCCAGCCAACCGCTTTCGCAAGTGCATAATCTGTAGCTGTATCACACGCATGAAGCGTCACAACCATGTCAACCTGATCCACACCTTCATAATCCGCAATATCTCCAACAAGGAATGTCAACTTCTCATATCCATACTTCTTTGCCAGTTCATTACAATGCAGAATCACATCTGTCTTCAGATCTAATCCGATAATACGAATATCATATTCTTTTAACTCGTGTAAGTAATAATACATTGCAAATGTAAGATATGATTTTCCACATCCGAAGTCCAGAAGTGTAAGCTCTCTGTCCTTGTCAAGCTGCGGCAGAATATCCTCAACAAATTCCAGAAAACGATTGATCTGACGGAACTTATCCATCTTCGTCCGCACAATCTTTCCATCCTGTGTCATAACTCCAAGATCCTGAAGAAACGGAACCACAATCCCTTCTTCCAAAATATATTTTTTCTTCCTGTTATGAGACAGATCCGCAGCTTTCGCCTGCACCGTCTTGCGCTTTCTCTTAATCGTTGCTTTCCCTTTCTTACTGATCAATACCGTGATATCCTCACTCACCGTCTCAACCTGAACCTGACGAAACTCTTCCAACAATTTCGCAAGCTCATCTTTTGTCTCTTCTACCGTCAGATTCTTATGAAATGCCTGCGTCTTTGTGAAAGACTCTAACTGAAATAAAAGCTCCCCCTTCTGTTCCATCGGTCGAAGCTTTGCCTTAACTACATTATCCTTTACTCGCGGGTTACTAAACACCGCACGAATAAACTCTCTATTCAAAATCCCAGCTAAAAACTGTATGATTTCTTCCATATAAATGACCTCTTTTTCTTCTATAATAAAGTAGAATCTCGAAAGACTCTTCTTACTATTTTGCAGAATAAAAAGGGAGATGTCAAGGGATATAGGGGACGAAATAAAGATTTATCGTAGAAATCATTTTTCGGATATGAGGACGAAAACTGAAAATATTATTTTAGAAAGTCGCTTGTTAGAAGGATGGTACAGGAACGCCGACTCAGGGTTACGCATACTGTTCATACTAGGAAAAACA
>NZ_JAJCNG010000004.1:0-130040 GCF_020561005.1 Mediterraneibacter sp. 210702-DFI.3.120
ACCGGGCATTTTTCATTTACAGGAGGATTTTGAATGAACAATACCGCAACCAACACCGCCACTTGCCCGACTGTCAGAAAGCAGATCGGCAAGACAACCTATATCGTCCGTGTGCATTTCAGCCAGACCGCAAAAGAGACAATGGAGGACAAAATCAAGCGTCTGCTCCGTGAGGAAGTCCGCAAAATGTGACTTCTTTTTGGATTTGATGAAAAAGTCCTTGACTTTTCGTCTCTGGCAAAACTGCCAAAAGTATTCTTATTTCCTGTGGTGCGAGGCTGGCACCATTTGATATAGCAGAACTTCGTGATATCATGTCTTATGATGAAATGGAACTGGATAAGATCGGGGACAGGAAGACAGCCTTGTTTTTGATTATGTCCGATACAGATACAACCTTTAATTTTGTGATTGCCATGTTACAGTCACAGCTTTTCAATCTGCTTTGCGACAAGGCAGATGATGAGTATGGTGGAAGACTGCCAGTTCATGTGCGTGTCATCGCTGATGAGTTTGCCAACATCGGGCAGATTCCACAGTTTGACAAGCTAATTGCAACCATCCGAAGCAGGGAAATCTCTGCTTCTATTATTTTGCAGTCACAGAGTCAGCTAAAGGCAATGTATAAGGATAGTGCAGATACTATTCTAGGTAACTGTGATACCACACTATTTCTTGGAGGAAAAGAGAAAACTACCTTAAAGGAAATGAGCGAGCTTCTGGGTAAGGAAACCATTGACCTGTATAACACTTCGGAGACGAGGAGTAATCAGAAGTCTTTTGGATTGAATTATCAGAAAACTGGCAAACAGCTGATGACGGAAGATGAGATTGCAGTCATGGATGGAGGAAAATGTATCCTGCAGATTCGTGGTGCCAGACCATTCTTTTCGGACAAATATGATATCACGAAACACAAAAACTATCGGCTTCTTGCAGATGAAAACGAGAAGAACCGGTACAAAGTTGAGAAAGAGTTAAATCCGCAGTATACACCGAAATCTGAAGAAGAGGTGGAAGTAATTCATGTAGAACTGTCGTAGTAACCTTGGGAATGAACAGAAAATAATGAGGAAAGGAATAACTGACACTAGGTGCACCGGCTTTTTAGTCGGTGTTTTTTCATTCCCGTAAACACCTGAAAAAAGTCAGTTTTGGTGAATGTATATGGCATTTTTTAGCAGTGCAATTACAACTTTAAAAACTCTTGTAGTCGCAATCGGCGCAGGTCTTGGTGTGTGGGGTGTCGTAAACCTTCTGGAAGGATATGGAAATGACAATCCCGGTGCTAAGAGCCAGGGCATCAAACAGTTTATGGCTAATTAAAGGGAACAAAAAGAAAGGAAAAGCACAATCCAGACGGTATCAGCGGCAGGCTACAAGAATAAATTGTGATTTCACAAGATTGGTGCTATAATAAGAGAAAAGTTCCTGCCGGGGCAGCCGCCCCGGTGGTATGGATAGAAAGGCAGGAAAGCAATATGCACATCAGCTATAAACCACTCTGGCATACACTGTTAGAGCGTGATATGAGAAAAGAAGATTTAAGGCTTGCCGCCGGTATGACAACGAATATGATTGCCAACATGAGCAAAGAGGGAAAGCACATCAGCATGGACACATTAGCCCGTATCTGCGAAACGCTGAATTGTGAGATTACCGATGTGATTGAGTTAGTATCAGACGAGCCTGCTTCCACAGGAGGTAAGGAGCATGAGCGAATTGAAACCAAGAATAACGGAAAACGGAATTGATTATATCCTTGTCGGAGATTACTATATCCCAGATTTGAAGCTGCCGGAGGAACATCGCCCTATCGGAAAGTACGGACGGATGCACCGGGAGTATTTAAGAGAAGTCCACCCAGCCAAATTGAACACCTTGACCTTGACAGGGGAGTTATGGACATACCTTGCAGACCTGAACGAACAGGCACAGGAACGGTTAGACACCATCATGGAGCAGATGAAAGATGCCGAGGGCGTGACCGAGGAATTGAAACGAACCCAACAAATGGAATGGGTGCGGCGTTGCAATAACATTCACAACCGGGCAGAAGAAATTATTTTGCAAGAGATGATTTATTCATAACGGTATGGTAGAATGATTATGACAAATAAGAATTTTTTGCTCCATACGCCCTTGACAATAGTCCTTACAATATACTATAATAGTATTTGTAAATACTATTTGTAAGAGGAGGACTTATGGAAAACAATCATTTTAACGTTGCGTGGGAGAAAAGCACTGCGCTATATACAAAAGCAGCTTCAGTACTTGGCATCGGATACCCGGAAATGATGGTGCTGTATGCGCTGGAATCCATGGGAGAACTGACGCAAAAGCAGATCGCAGAGAATTTCGGTATGCAAAAACAGACGGTTCATACGGTCGTGAGCGCACTTCAAAAGAAGGGCTATTTACTGTTGGAGGCCAGCGAGGGCGATAAACGTGAGAAGCGGATCGTCTTGACTGAAAGCGGACAGGTATACGCCCACAGAATGATTGCGCCTTTACGAAAAGCCGAGGAGAAGGTTTATAGAACAATCGGGAACGAACGGCTCCAAGCCATGTGTGAAATTCTTGACCTTTTCAATCTTCTCTTTGAAAGAGAGCTGAGAGGAGGGCTGGGCAGTGAATAACAAGCGGACTTTCTTTCAGTATGTGATTCCGTCCGTGTTATCCTTTGCGCTTTCCGGGGTGTATGCCATCGTTGACGGTTTCTTTGTAGGCAACTCAATCGGGGATGCCGGACTTTCCGCAATCAACATTGCATATCCCATCACGGCGGTCCTGCAATCCGTAGGGACAGGAATCGGAATGGGCGGTTCAGTCAAATACTCCATTCTGAAAGCAGCAGGAAATGAGAAAAAAGCACGGGAGTTCGTTGCCGGTGCAACATGGCTGATGCTTCTTTTCAGCGCTGTCCTGACTGTCACCGTTTTCTTCACTTCAGAGAAAATCCTTTCTGCCCTTGGTGCATCGGGCGAGTTGCTTACTCTGGGAAATGAGTATATCAAGGTAATTGCCCTTGGAGCGATTTTACAGGTGTTCGGCACCGGACTGGTTCCGTTTATGCGTAATTACGGCGGTTCTTTGTGGGCAATGATCGCTATGATCTGCGGCTTTGCTACCAATGTTGCTCTTGACTATACTTTTGTGTGGGTTCTTGGACGGGGCATGTACGGTGCGGCATTGGCGACCATTATTGGGCAGGGAGTTACCATGGCGGTTGCACTCGTGTATTGCGCCATCAAAAAGAACCTCACTCTGAAAATCGCACCTGTTGATACCCCGAAAACGGCATTTCAGATATTAAAAATCGGACTTGCTCCATTTGGCTTGACCCTTGCCCCAAATATCTCTCTTGTGATCATCAACCGATTTTCGGTTTATTATGGCGGACAGGAGGCTATCGCCACCTATGCCTGTATCTCCTATATCATCTGCATTGTTTATCTTCTTTTGCAGGGTGTCGGTGATGGTAGCCAGCCGCTCATGAGTCAGTTCTACGGAGCAGGCGAAGAAAAATCGCTCAAACAAACCAAAACGCTGGCGTATGAATTTTCCATGGTTTTGGCGGTAATCAGTGCGATTCTGATTTACCTGCTCCGTGGAAAGATTGGACTACTGTTCGGTTCATCTGCCGAGGTAAACGCAGGGGTCATAAAGGTCATGCCGATCTTCCTTGTGTCGGTTCCGTTTGACGCCATCACACGAGTTTCCGCGGCGGCTTTCTACGCAACCGAAAAAAGTGTGCTGTCCTATGTTCTGACCTTTATCGAACCCATCATCATGCTGGTGTTGATGCTGATGCTGCCGCCGGTGTTTGGCGGTCAAATCACGATTTGGTGGAGCGCCGTATTTGCAAAGGTCATTACCGCATCAGTAAGCATTGTGCTGTCCGTTAGATACAGCGCACAAAGAAATCGATAACTTCCAGTTTATCGTTCTGATTTTCAACTGAATAACCACAGTAAAAACCGCTGCTACATGGAAGCTAACAAACCATGCAACAGCGGTTTTTCTTTACCGTTTTTTCCTTTGGCTGATAGGCGTTCCCATTTTCTTTGATTTTTTGAGAATCCGAATGAGCCAGCGGAATTCTTCTTCCGACAGATTTTTATAGTTGATACCGAGTTGCTTGCAATAAAGGATGACCAGCTTTTCATCCCGACTGCCCTTGAAATTTTCGACCGCTTCCAGATTTTCTTTCAGTTCATCGGCAACGGTGGTCTGGGGCGCACTCTCACTGTCCTTTTTGTGAGTTTCCCGAATATCCCGGATAATGAGATTGAGGTCATCCAGAACCATGTGGCTGAAATATTCATCATCGCTGATATGGGCGGCTTGCAGCACTTTCAAATGCGGGTCATCTTCGCCGGGGCGATACCGTTCAATGATTTCATGCCGGACGGTATCGACAAGTGCATTGAGATTTTGAATCTGCATGGTGGCAATCCCGTCCACATAAATCTCAATGTCTGCAAGAAACTTGATAAAATCTTTATGTGTGGCAAGCTCACAGAGCAGACGGTTGTTAATCCGACCGCTTTTCAGGAGAGCAACCATCTCATCATTCAAATGCAGCTCCGTCAATGACGTGTTGATCTGCTCCCTGTTCTCTGTCCGGCACAGTAGATAATCAACGGAAACCCCATAGAAGTCTGCCAGCGTGATAAGGTTGCCATGATTGATTTCCTTAAAATCCTCTTTTTCATAACTTCCGAGAGCAGATTTGGAAATACCCGTCAGCTTTGATAGTTCTTCCAGATTTAAGCCTTTGTCCTTGCGGAGTTCCCAAAGGCGTTCCTGTATGCTTGTTGCTCCTTTCATGGGCGCACACTCCTTTCCGGCGGTTTCATTGCTGCCGCTTAACTGGATTATATCACACTTTCCGCAATCGTGGAAATTTCTGATTTTTACTCCTAATTCCTACTTTGTGGACATACGGCACAGGGCACAAAAATGTTCTATGATACAGGTAGTTCATCGATGGATTATTCCAATCGAATGACCAGCCTGTGTGGGATATGCTTCCCCGGCGATGTAGTGCCATGACTTTTGGCAGGGATGTGGAGGAACCCTGACCGAAACGAGCGTACCAAAGGGAGCGATACGCCGCTGTGAGATTCAGGGGAGGAACGACACCGGGGAGAACTGGCGAACTGACACCGAAATGATACCGAAACACGACAATCTGATAGGGGGATAGCCTACCCTATCGCTGATACTTCGGGAGATTTTAGGCGGCTCTATGGCTGTAATTTTGCCGAAAATCGCCCCGAAACCATACACTAAAACGGGAGGAAACACAATATGCCGAGAATGAGTAAAAAGAGGAAATATGAGCTTTCCTTTTACCTCAATGACCGGGGGCGTGTCACTTACAACGAATTATGCCGGAAATGCCAGCATGGGTGCAGGCAGAGCTTCCGGGCGGTTGTGATTGACTGCCCCCGTTATTTATCCAAACGAGCAAAGAAAAAGGAGGCACACACCGAATGAATTTTGAATTTATGACGATAGACACACCCTTGCCGCCCTGTATGCCCTTTCCCAGAGCGTTGACAGGATTTCCAGTCAGCAGCACCGCAAAGGTCATGTACTGCCGGATGCTGGACGCTATGCTGTCCAAAGGGCAGGAGGACGAGAACGGAATCCTGTTTGTCTGCTTCCCTGTCACAGCCATTGCCGCAGTCCTGTCCCGCAGTCCCATGACGGTCAAGCGTTCTCTGAATGAACTGGAAACCGCCGGACTTATCATGCGGGTGCGTCAGGGCGTTGGAGAACCAAACAGGATTTATGTGCTGATACCGGGAAAGGAGGACGCTGCCCTTGCCTGATACCTCAAAGCTGGAAAAGCTCAACAGGGAGCTGGAGAAAAGCGAAAAGAAGCTGCGGAAAGCCATTAATGATGAAAAGGTATTGCAGCACCAGTTGAAGCAGCTTACCCGAAAGGAACGGACGCACCGGCTCTGTACCCGTGGCGGTATGCTGGAAAGTTTTCTGCAAGAGCCGGAACGCCTGACAGATGATGATGTCATGCTGTTATTGAAACTCATTTTTCACAGGCAGGACACGCAGGAACTATTGAAAAAACTGCTGGAACGGAAGAAGCCGGAAACCCCTTAGTTTACTAAGGGCGCAATTATACACCACCCAGAGGTTGGTGCATTGCGTTCTCCGAAGGCTCCTCGCCGGAGGGCTGTAATTTTCCGCAGTCATGGTCTGCTCCAAATCATACAGGGGACGCTACGCTTCCCCTGCGCTGGCTGCCGCCAGCTACCCTTTTGTGTACTTGCCATCTGGGGACACCTTGCGTTGCAAGCTGTTCCCAGCCGACAAGTTTCATAAAATATGCTATCTTTTCGATAGCCAATGAAGTATAATGAAGATGACAACAAATCGGCATTTGTAAAGGAGGATTTACAATGAAGAAAATTGGATTAGGTATTGCGATACTACTCTTTGCCATTATAATTTCTCTTTGCTCATCAGGAATGGGGCTGCTCGTTATCGGAATTGGGATTGTAGGATTGATTTTTTCAATCATAGGATTTATAGAACGCAAGTAAAATAACTTCCAGTTTGTCAGCTTCACATCGGGTCAACTTGCCCCGAACTTTTACAATTAAATACCCGCCGCCCACATAGCGGCACACCGAGCAGGAAATCTGAAAAAGGTCTCCTGCTTTTTTTCTGCCCAAAATGAGGTGGTAAAACGCCACCCCGTCCACCAATTAGCGAAAGGAGGGACACGAAATGCCCTGTCCACACAACGAAATCACGATTGTTCAGCGCAGCCAGCGGCAGTCTGCGGTTGCCGCCGCTGCTTACCAGAGTGGCGAAAAGCTGTTCTGTGAATACGACCAGCAAGTGAAGCACTACCCGGAAAAGCGTGGTATCGTCCACAATGAGATTCTGCTCCCAGCAAATGCCCCGCCGGAGTATGCAGACCGTAATACCTTATGGAACGCCGCCGAAGCTGTGGAAAAACAATGGAACTCCCAGCTTGCAAGGAGGTGGGTGCTTACCATCCCAAGAGAGATACCACCCGACCAGTATGCTGTCCTTGTCCGGGAGTTTTGTGAGCAGCAGTTTGTTTCCAAAGGCATGATTGCTGATTTTGCAATCCATGACCCCCATCCGCCGGGACACAATCCCCACGCCCATGTCATGCTCACTATGAGGGCAATGGACGAACATGGAAAATGGCTTCCCAAGAGCCGCAAGGTTTATGACCTTGACGAAAACGGGGAACGGATAAAACTTCCGTCCGGCAGATGGAAAAGCCACAAGGAGGATACGGTGGATTGGAACGACCAGAAGTATTGCGAAATCTGGCGGCATGAATGGGAGGTCATCCAGAACCGCTATCTGGAAGCCAATGACCGCCCAGAGCGTGTGGACTTGCGTTCCTATGCCAGACAGGGGCTTGATATAGTCCCCACTGTCCATGAGGGGACTGCTGTCCGGCAGATGGAAAAGCGGGGTATCCAGACGAACATCGGCAACCTGAACCGGGACATCAGAGCCGCCAACCGCCTGATGAAGTCTATCCGGCAGCTCATTCAAAACCTCAAAGGCTGGATTACCGAGCTGGGAGAAAAACGAAAAGAACTGCTTGCACAAAAGGCGGCGGAGGAAGCGACACTTCTTCCCAATCTGCTGATGAAGTATATGGAGATACGAAAGGAAGAACGGAAGGACTGGACAAGGGCTGGACAGAACCGGGGGACTTCACAGGACTTAAAGGCAGTCAGCGAAGCCCTGTCCTATCTCCGGCAAAAGGGGCTTTCCACTGTGGAGGACTTAGAAGTATTTCTGGAATCTTCCGGGAAATCAGCCGCCGATTACCGCAATCAGATGAAGCCAAAGGAAACCCGCAGCAAAGTGATTGACGGGATTCTTGCCAGCCGGACAGACTGCCAGGAATGTAAGCCTGTCTATGAGAAATACCAGAAGATATTTTTCAAAAAAACAAAGGAGAAATTCAAACAGGAACACCCGGAGGTTGCCCGGTATGAGAAAGCCGCCGCCTACCTTGCCAAGCACCCGGACGATAAGGACAGCACCCAAAAGGAGCTGCAAGAGGAGCAGGAAACGCTTCTGGAAGAAATTGCAGCTCTGAAAACACCGCTGACCGAGGTACAGGAGGATTTGAAGAAGCTGCGGGACATCCGCTACTGGGTACGGAAAGCCACACCCGGCACAGAGGAAAGCAAAGAGCCGCCCAAGAAGCAGCCCATCAAGGAAGTCTTGCAGGATAAGACAGACGAGAAAAAAGCACAAAGAACTGCCCCGGAGCAGACAAAACACAAACAACAGGATATGGAACTTTAACAGGCACTTGCCATTTTCAATCAGAGAATGTCAGGTGCTTTTCTTTTTTTCAAGGAGGGATAGATTTGAATGTATTTGAAGCTGTGAAGCAGTCCGTCACAACAAGACAGGCTGCGGAGCATTATGGAATCCGTGTAGGCCGGAACGGGATGGCTTGTTGCCCGTTCCATCACGATAAAACCCCAAGCATGAAGCTGGATCGGCGTTACCACTGCTTCGGCTGCGGTGCGGATGGGGATGTGATTGATTTTGCCGCCGCCCTGTATGGGCTGGGAAAGAAAGAAGCCGCCGTACAGCTGGCACAGGACTTCGGGCTTTCCTATGAGGACTGGAAACCGCCGGGGAAGGTAAAAAAGCCCAAGCCCCGGCAGAAATCCCCGGAGGAACAGTTTCAGGAAGCAAAAAACCGCTGCTTCCGTATTCTTGCCGATTATCTTCACTTGCTTCGGGCATGGAGAAAGGATTATGCCCCGCACTCCCCGGAGGAAGCCTTTCATCCACGGTTTGTGGAAGCCTTACAGAAGCAAGACCAAGTGGAATATCTGCTGGATGTGCTGCTCTTTGGGGAGACAGAGGAAAAAGCAGCTTTGATTACGGACTACGGAAAGGATGTGATACAGCTTGAAAAGCGAATGGCAGAGCTTGCCGCCGCAAACGCAGCAAGAACTAAAAAACACCATGAACGCCATGCAGCCGCCCCAGAGCATTGAGGAAATCAAGGCGGGGCTGGGAACTACCGAGAAAGGCGGTGTCCGTCAGAGCATACGGAACTGCCTGACCGTATTCCAGCGTGACCCGCTGCTTTCCGGGGCTATCGCATACAACATCCTGACCGACCGCAAGGACATCATAAAGCCCATCGGCTTCCACAGGGAAAGCACCGCCCTGAACGATACGGACATGAAGTATCTGCTTCTCTATCTGGAAGAAACCTACGGGCTTACCAATGAGAAGAAGATTGATAACGCCATCGGGATTGTGGCGAATGAAAACAAGTACCATCCCATCCGGGACTATCTCAATACCCTTGTGTGGGACGGGACAGAACGAATCCGTTTCTGCCTGCGGCACTTTCTGGGGGCTGACGCAGACGATTACACCTATGAAGCGTTGAAGCTGTTCCTGCTGGGCGCAATCTCACGAGCCTTTCAGCCGGGATGCAAATTTGAAATCATGCTCTGTCTGGTAGGCGGTCAGGGGGCTGGCAAGTCCACCTTCTTCCGTCTGCTGGCAGTCCGGGACGAGTGGTTCTCCGATGATTTGCGGAAGTTGGACGATGACAATGTGTACCGCAAGCTGCAAGGTCACTGGATTATCGAAATGTCGGAAATGATGGCAACCGCCAACGCCAAGAGCATTGAGGAAATCAAGTCATTTTTAAGCCGACAGAAAGAGGTTTACAAGATACCCTATGAAACCCACCCAGCAGACCGCCCCCGTCAGTGCGTGTTTGGCGGCACTTCCAATGCCCTTGACTTCCTGCCCCTTGACCGTTCCGGCAACCGCCGCTTTATCCCCGTCATGGTGTACCCGGAGCAAGCCGAGGTTCACATTTTGGAGGACGAAGCCGCTTCCAGAGCCTATATCGAGCAGATGTGGGCAGAAGCGATGGAAATTTACAGAAGCGGCAGGTTCAAGCTGGCTTTCAGCCCTGCCATGCAGCGGTATCTCAAAGAACACCAGCGGGATTTTATGCCGGAGGACACCAAAGCCGGGATGATACAGGCGTATCTTGATAAGTACACCGGGAGCATGGTCTGTTCCAAGCAGCTCTACAAGGAAGCCTTAAACCATGCCTTTGACGAGCCGAAGCAATGGGAAATCCGGGAAATCAACGAGATTATGAATCAGTGTATTTCCGGCTGGCGGTACTTCCCGAACCCAAGAATGTTTTCCGAATATGGCAGACAAAAGGGCTGGGAGCGTGAAAACCCGGCAACGGACTTATGCAACCCGTCTGAAAAAACGAGGGATGGTTTTGTGGAGGTCTCAGAACAGATGGAGCTTCCATTCTGAAAATGACAGCCCGTTGCACCCCCTGTTGCTATCCCGTTGCCGAGCCGGTTGCCGGGGAAAATCCCTTATTTCTGGGCTTTTCTCCCCTATGACAACCAAAACAACAGAAAAATAAAAGAAAAGTATAAATAGTAACCATCGCCAGATTGAGATTGTTTGCAAGGTCTTTTGAAGCCCGTTGCCGGACTTCGTTGCCGACACCCTCTGTCTGGCTATTTTCATGTATGGAGGATAACTGCCTATGGCAAAAAACAAAACAGAGATTCATGTTACAACGGTGTTTGACGGGGAGCTGGACGCAACCGATGTGTTCGTCAGCCTGATTTCCCAGAAATACGGTAAGACAAATATGAAAGAATATCTTGCTAAAAAGAGAGATATGAAGTATAATGAAGATGAGGTTCAAAAGAGCCAGATACCGTCTGGATTGTGTGGGTAAATGGCTATGATGAACGAAATGGAATACAGAACAATCGGTTCGGCACTTGCCGGGGGTTATCGTGCAGCGGTCTATTGCAGACTGTCAAAGGACGATGACCTGCAAGGCGAAAGTGCCAGTATCGCAAACCAGCGTGATATGCTGGAAAAATACTGCGAAAAGCAGGGATGGGAGGTTGTGGCAGTCTATCAGGACGATGGCTTCACAGGTCTTAATATGGAGCGTCCTGATTTACAGAGAATGTTGAGAGCCATTGAGCGCAGGCAAATCAACCTTGTCATCACGAAAGACCTCAGCCGACTGGGGCGTAACTATCTGCAAACCGGGCATTTGATTGAGGACTTTTTCCCAAGAAATGGTGTCCGCTATATCGCCATGAATGACGGTATCGACACCCTGCGGGATAACAACGATATTGCCCCGTTCAAGAATATCCTGAACGAGATGTACAGCAAGGATATTTCCAAGAAAGTCCATTCCTCTTATCTTCTGAAAGCGCAGAAAGGACAGTTTACCGGGTGTCTTGCCCCGTTTGGGTATCGGAAAGACCCGGAGGACAAAAACCATCTGCTCATTGACGAGGAAACCGCCCCGATTGTGCGGCTGATTTTCGGATATGCCCTAAACGGTCATGGTCCGAACTATATCCGCAGACGGCTGGAGGAAGAAAAAATCCCCTGCCCCACATGGTGGAACCGGGAACGGGGGCTTCGCAATACCCGAACCAAATGGGAAAAGAAAGACCCGGAAAACGGACGGTATATGTGGGACTTCTCCGTTATCAAAGACCTTTTGATGAATCCCGTTTACACCGGGGCGATTGCTTCCCAGAAAAAAGACTACCGTTTCAAAATCGGCACGATTGGGGAAAAGAAGCCGGAGGACTGGATTGTAGTGGAGGGACAGCATGAACCGCTGATTGACCGCATGAGCTTTGACATTGTGCAGAACAAGCTGAAATCCCGCCAGCGTCCGGGGCAGACCAATGAAATCAGCCTGTTTGCCGGACTGATAAAATGCGGCGAGTGTGGGAAGTCGCTGACGATACGCTATACAAACGCAAAACATCCCCAGCAGATTTATTCCTGCAAGACCTACAATGCCTTTGGAAAGAACCACTGCACCCAGCACCGGATTGACTATGACACCCTTTACAGCCATGTGCTGCGAAAAATCCGGGAATGTGCCAGAGCTGCCCTGATGGACGGGAAAGCGGTTGCCGACCGCCTGACTAATACCTGTGAAGCCGAGCAGCGGGAACAGCGGGAAGCAATGGAACGCTCCCTTACAAGGGACGAGGAACGGATTGAGGTTCTGGATAAAATGGTCATGCGGCTTTATGAGGATATGATTGCAGGGCGTATCAGTGAGCAGAATTTCAACACCATGCTGGAAAAGACACAGACCGAGCAGACGGAGCTTAAAGCAAAAGTGTCCGAGGGCAGGAAGCGGCTGTCCGATGAAGCCCAGCTTGCCAATGACGCAAAACAATGGGTGGAAGCCATTCAGGAATATGCCAACATCACAGAGCTGGACGCAGCCACCCTTAACCGCTTAATCAAAGAAATCGTCGTGCATGAGCGCATTGACGAAGATAAAACAAGACACATTTCTATCGAAATTCATTTTAATCTCAAACCCATCCCAGAGGTGGAACAGGTCACTGCCTGACCTGTCCTACCGGGACGATTCTCTTAAAAACACCATATAGATTTTTTGTACGCCGCCGCCCGCCATCGAGCAGAGTTTTACACCTAATTGGGGATAAAACAGCTGATGGCTGGTGCCGGAATCATGCTGCTGGGAACTACCCTGATTCCACAGCTGGCAACATTGTTCTCTTAAGAGGAGTGGTAGATGAACACCATCATTGAGAGAATTACGGAAGCGATAAAGGATATCCTGATCGGGCTTATTAAGTCAAGTTTGGATAACATGTTCACGTCTGTCAATGAGCAGGTGGGAACCATAGCCGGGCAGGTGGGACAGACACCGCAGGGATGGAATGCAGGGATTTTTAATCTGATTCAGAATATATCCCAAACGGTGATTGTCCCCATTGCGGGACTGATCATCACCTTTGTCCTGTGCTATGAATTGATCACGATGGTAACACAAAAAAACAATTTCCATGAATTTGAGACTTATAACATTTTCCTCTGGATCTTCAAAGCGTATGTAGCCATTTATCTGGTGACAAATACGTTCAATATCACGATGGCGGTCTTTGATGTTGGCCAGCATGTGGTCAACAATGCCGCCGGGGTGATATCAGGAAACACTGCGGTGGATGCAACAGAAGCAATTTCACGGATTGTGGATGCCCTGGAGGATATGGAGTTAGGGGATTTGTTCCTGCTATCCATGGAAACGATGTTGATCAGTGTTACCATGCACATTCTGTCAATTATCATTACGGTAATCTTGTACGGAAGAATGATAGAAATTTACCTTTATACTTCCATAGCACCAATTCCGTTTGCCACCATGACCAATAAGGAATGGGGCAATATCGGAAACAATTATTTAAAAGGCTTGTTCGCACTGGCATTTCAGGGATTCTTCATGATGGTCTGTGTGGGAATTTATGCAGTTTTAGTAAATGCAATGACCATATCCAGTGACCTTCATGCAGCAATGTTTTCAGTAGCGGCTTATACCGTGATTCTTGCTTTTTCATTATTCAAGACCGGAAGCCTTAGCAAATCGATATTTAATGCCCACTAACGGGCAGGAAAGGAGCGCATACCATGGCGTATGTACCAGTACCAAAAGACCTTACCAAGGTCAAAACAAAAGTAGCGTTAAATCTGACAAAGCGGCAGCTGATTTTCTTTTCACTTGCCGCAGTTGTGGGAATTCCGTTTTATCTGGTCATGAGAAAACCAATCGGTTCCAGTATCGCAGCCATCCTGATGGTAACGATCATGCTTCCGTTTTTCTTCATGGCAATGTATGAAAAAGACGGTCTTCCCTTTGAAAAAGTGGTGGCAAATATCATTCGACAGAAGTTTATCTGTCCGGCAGTAAGACCATATAAGACAGAAAATTTTTATCAGGAGATTTCCACCCTTGTGAAAAAGGAGGGTGTGCCGGATGGCAAAAAAGACAAAGCAGGAGGCTCAGCAGGAGCGTCTGTCCCTGGCGGAAAAAAGAAACCGTCAGGAAAGAAGAAACAAAAAAAGCAGAAAAGAAAGAGAACAGGAAAAGCGTAGAAAGAAGCAGGAACGGGATCGGAGGAAACAGAAAAACATTCCTACAACTGCACAGCAGAGTATTCCGTATATTCGAATGCTGCAGGATGGTATCTGCCAGGTGACAAAGACCTTTTTCTCCAAGACGATTCAGTTTTATGACATCAACTATCAGCTTGCTTTAAATGAGGATAAGACCACGATATTTGAAAATTACTGTGATTTCTTAAATTACTTTGATTCTTCCATCGGCGTGCAGCTGTCCTTTATCAATCAGCAGGTGGATGTGGCAGAATTTGAAAAAAGTATTGATATTCCGGATCAGAACGATGACTTCAATGCCATTCGTGAAGAGTATCGTACTATGCTGAAAAATCAGCTTTCCAAAGGAAATAATGGTCTGGTAAAGACAAAGTATATCACTTTTGGAATCGAAGCAGAAAGCCTGAAGGTGGCAAGGCCAAGGCTTGAAAGAATCGAAACAGATATTTTAAATAACTTTAAGGTTTTGGGAGCACAGGCGCATTCCCTGAATGGTCTAGAAAGGCTGGAGATTATGTATCATGTGTTCAACCAGGATCGGATTGAACCATTTAAGTTCCAGTATAAGATGCTTCCAGAAACAGGATTAAAGACCAAAGATTTTATTGCACCGACTTCCTTTAACTTTTCCAAGAATCAGACATTTTTGATGGGAAGAACGATGGGAAGTGTGAGTTATCTGCAGATTCTGGCACCAGAGCTTACAGACCGGATGCTTGCAGACTTCCTGGATGTGGATGACAGCATCAATGTCAACATTCATATCCAGTCCATTGACCAGAGTTCTGCGATCAAGATGATCAAGAGTAAGATTTCAGATCTGGATAAGATGAAGATTGAAGAGCAGAAGCGGGCAGTACGTTCCGGTTATGATATGGATGTGCTTCCGTCGGACCTTGTGACTTATGGAGAAGAGGCGAAGAACCTGTTGGAAGATCTGCAGTCCAGAAATGAGAGGATGTTCCTTGTAACGGTTCTGGTAATGAATACCGCAAAGAAGCGTCAAAAACTGGATAATAATATTTTCCAGGTGCAGGGAATTGCACAGAAATATAACTGTTCTTTAAAACAGTTGGATTATCAGCAGGAAGCAGCACTCATGTCTTGTATTCCGCTTGGAGTTAATCGAATTGAAATTCAGAGAGGGCTTACCACATCATCAACTGCAATCTTTGTGCCATTTACGACGCAGGAACTGTTTCAGGAAGGGGAAGCTCTTTATTACGGGTTGAATGCGTTATCCAATAACATGATTATGGTTGATCGGAAACGTTTGAAGAACCCGAATGGACTGATTCTTGGTACACCAGGTTCCGGTAAGTCCTTCTCAGCAAAGAGAGAGATTACAAACTGCTTTCTGATTACGGAGGACGATATCATTGTCTGTGATCCAGAAGCCGAATATTCGGCACTTGTGCAGGCACTGCATGGGCAGGTAGTTCGGGTTTCGCCAGTATCTGACCAGTATATCAATCCGATGGATCTGAACCTGAACTATTCTGAGGAAGATAATCCGCTGTCATTGAAAGCAGATTTTATTCTGTCTTTGTGTGAACTGATTGTTGGAGGAAAGAATGGATTGGAGCCGGTAGAAAAGACCATTATTGACCGTTGTGTGCGGTTAGTATATCAGGAATACCTTGCCGATCCAGTACCTGAGAAGATGCCAATCCTGGAGGATTTATATAATCTTCTGAGAAAACAGGAAGAGCCGGAAGCACAGCGACTGGCCACATCATTGGAGATTTATGTTACAGGTTCTTTGAATGTGTTTAATCATCAGACAAATGTGGATATCAATAACCGCATTGTATGCTTTGACATCAAGGAACTTGGTAAGCAGCTGAAAAAAATCGGGATGCTTGTAATCCAGGATCAGGTCTGGAACAGGGTAACGATGAACCGTTCTGCCCATAAGTCCACCAGATATTATGTGGATGAGTTCCACCTTCTTTTGAAGGAAGAGCAGACCGCAGCTTATAGTGTGGAGATATGGAAGAGATTCCGTAAATGGGGTGGTATTCCAACTGGCATCACCCAGAATATTAAGGATTTGCTGTCTTCCAGGGAAATTGAGAACATTTTTGAAAACTCAGACTTCATTTATATGCTCAATCAGGCTTCTGGAGACAGGCAGATTCTGGCAAAACAGCTGAATATCTCACCAACCCAGCTGTCCTATGTAACCAACAGTAATGAGGGGGAAGGACTTTTGTTCTATGGAAATGTCATTATCCCATTTGTAGACAGATTCCCGAAGAATTCCCTCTATAAAATCATGACAACCCGCTTAGAGGAGACTTCCGAAGCAGGTTAAATCAAAGGAGAAAACAATGTTACGAGCAATTTCATATGTATTAACTTTTAGTGGCGGTGCTGTTTTCGGCATCGCTTTTCTCTGCTTATTACAGGCAGGGAAAGGGTATCCGAAGAAGGAGGAGTAAGTAGTGGCAGAACAGAGAATGAAAGTCAGGGACAAGAAAGTCCAGAAGATGACCAAGGATGGGCTGGTGGAAGAAAACCTGACAGATAAATCTTCTGTTCGTGTCAGTAACCGTGTCGGTGATGTGCAGATGGGAAGAAAACAGGGGGAAAAAGAAGAAAACCTTGTGGATAAGACTCCCCGCCAGTCTGAACGGAGTGGGAAAAATATTCGACCCTCTGTGCAAAAATCCAGAGATGCACCGGAACTGATACGGACAGAGAAGCAAAGTGAGGATTTGGGACAGAGTAGTAAACAGCAAAATCGGAAAAGAATCCGTGCTGAAGTCGGAAAAGAATCCAGACTTGCAGAAAAATCCGAAGCCGGACAGTCAGGGAGACTGAAAGAAAAACGTGCTGATCTATCAGAAAACAGAGGAGACAGCCGGAGAAATCAGACAGGTGGCAGCAAAAAGCCAAAACAAAAACAACGTTTGAAGTTTGCTTATGAGGAAACTGGTGCTTCTGTGAAAAATGACAAAGATATGGAGAAATTGAACCAGATGGATACGGATGGAGTCAATTTCCGCCATCAAAAACAGAAGGAAAAAGCCAAAAAGTTTTCTTATGAGGAAGCAAAAAAGAAAAAGGAAGCTAAGCAGCATTCCAAGAAGGCACAGGTCTATCGGCCAAATGAAGGGGAGGCTCCTGGAAAGAAGAAATCCCGCTTGAAGTTTGGCGAAGGGGAATCTGTGAAAACAGAAAAAATTTCTGCTGTTAAGAAAGCAGGAAGTGCAACTTCCATAGCATTGCACCGTGAGATCAGCAAAAATGAAGACGATAATGCGGCGGTAGAAGGTGCCCATAAGTTAGAAGAAAGTGGCGAAGGTGTTTACCGGCTGGAACAGAGAAGTGCCAGACGCAGGAAACAGAGGGCATCCAGAAAAAGAAGCAGACTTGAAAGACAGGCAGAGAAACAGACACAGGCTGCAGCCCGTCAGGAGCAGAAGAAACTGAAAAAACAGATTCAGAAGCAACAGATCAAACGGGATTATGCCAAAGCGAAGAGAAGTGAACAGACAGTAGGAACAGCTGCAAAAGGTACGATTGATTATATCAAGAAGATTGGCGGCAAAGTCACCAACTTCTTTAAAGAAAACCGGAAGGTGTATATCAGTGTAGCAGTTCTGATCGGATTGATGTTTCTGATCATAACGAATGTCACGTCTTGCTCTGCAGTGTTTTTACAAAATGTGATCACTTATACCGGAACCAGTTATCTGTCATCGGATCAGGCAATCCGGGAAGCGGAACTGTATTACACACAGCTGGAAGCTAATCTGCAGGAGCGGATCAACAACATGGAATCGGAAGAACCGGGGCATGATGAGTACCGTTATGATATTGGTCCGATAGAGCATGATCCGTTTATCCTAATCAGTTACCTGTCTGCAAAATATGAGGAGTTTACGTTTGAGCAGGTGAAGCCGGAACTGGATGCGTTGTTTGCAGAGCAATACCATCTGACTACTGAAGCAGTGAATGAGACTGTGACAGAGACTGCGACAGTAAGGGTTGGAGAATCTTTGGGACAGGTTGTGACCAGTGGCTATTGCAACTGCCCAATCTGTTGTGGTATTTGGAGCGGAGGACCGACTGCCAGTGGAGCATATCCAACTGCCAATCATACCTTAGCGGTAGATGCTTCCAATCCGTTTGTACCAATGGGAACAAAGGTAGTTATGAATGGTGTCGAATATACCGTAGAAGATACCGGAGCTTTCGCAAGATATGGTGTACAGTTTGATGTCTATTATGACAGTCATGCGGCAGCATCTGCACATGGACATCAGATATGGGAATGTTATCTGGCAGATGATAATGGAAGCAATGAAGTGGAAGTGACCAGGACAAGAGATGTAGATGTGTTGAATGTCACCTTAAATAGTGGAAACCTGATGTCAATCTGTCAGGACAGGCTGGGATTTTTCCAGAAAGAACTGTTCAGTGCCTACAACGATACAAAAGGCAACTTGCAGATGTTTGCAACACCGGTTGATTTTAACTGGTATTCCAGTGTGACCAGCTATTATGGATACAGGATTCATCCAATATCAGGAGCAAATCAGCTTCATAATGGTATGGATATCGGAGCACCGGAAGGGACAAAAGTAATGGCAGGGCTGACCGGAACGGTTACAACTTCTGCTTATAACGACAGCTATGGCAATTATGTTGTGATCAAGGACAGTAAAGGCTATGAACTGCGGTATGCACATTTAAGCAGCCGGAGTGTATCTGCAGGAGCAACCGTCACGAAAGGTGATGAGATAGGTCTTGTAGGAAATACCGGAAATTCTACAGGAAGCCATCTTCATATTGAACTTCTGAAAAATGGAGAGCGGTTAAACCCGATCTTTTATCTGGAAACAGGAGAAGGGGCAGGCTTTGGCGGCAATGAATATACCAGTGAAGCAGCACAGCGTTTGTTAAATGAAGCAGCGAGATATCTCGGAACACCGTATGTGTGGGGTGGATATTCCCCAAGTGGATTCGATTGTTCCGGATTTGTAAGCTACTGTCTGACAAACTCTGGTGTAAGGAATACAGGAAGACTAACAGCACAGGGACTGTACAACATTTGTACACCAGTATCCCAGTCGGAGGCACAGCCGGGAGATTTGATCTTCTTTACTGGAACTTACGACGCAGGGGAGCCGGTAACGCATATCGGAATCTATGTAGGCAATGGTCAGATGATCCATTGTGGACATCCGGTGCAGTATACGTCCATCAATTCCCCATACTGGCAGAGCCATTTCTATGGATTTGGACGATGGTAAGAAAAAAGGGCGGCTGCATCAGCCGTCCGGAAAGGAGAAGCGATGAAAAGTCTTGAAAAAGCAACGGCAGATTATGAGAAAGCCAAAGAGAAAATGGAAGCCTCCAAAGCCAGATATGAAGCAGATTTAAAGCGGTTCAAGGCTGCGGAGATTGCAAAAACAGAAGCGGAAAATCTGGAAATTGTAAAAATTATCCGTGCAATGGATATGAGCATTCCAGAGCTGGAAGCTTTCAAAAAGAGAATGAAAAATGAACTGCCCGGCAGGGTAGAAATACAGAAGGAGGAAACAAAAAGCCGATGATGAATCTGGAAAAAATGAAACAGAAGAAGAGAACAATTACTAAAAGCAGGGTAAAAAAGAGCTTGCTTGCAGCAACGACATTTCTTTGCCTGACAACACCTTTGCTCCAGACACAGACTGCTTATGCAGCTGAGAATACCACACCTGCAATTACGATCGAGAAACCGGATGGCTGGAAACAGGGAGAAACAACCATTGCTGTTACGGTAGATGCCAGCCATATGCCGGAAGGTTTCTCAATAGCAAAAATTGAAGCAAAAGCAGGAAAAGATGGGAGCTGGCAGGATGTAACCGGAAGCGGAAGTATCACGATCACTGGAAACCAGACAGTGTATGTGCGTGTGACAGATGGTGAGGGGAAGGTCTATGAGCAGAATCGCTCTATTAAGTGTTATGACACAGAAAAGCCTACGCTTTCTGCATCTCTGACAGATGGTGTACTGACGATTCAGGGAAATGATACCGTTTCCGGCATTACTTCTGTGACAGTTAATGGCACCACTTATACAGATCTGAAGGATGGAATGCTGAGAGTGCAACTGACACAGAAAGATTTTACAACAAAACAGATTGAAATCACGGTAACGGATGGTGCCGGAAATACTTCTGAAAAGTATGTGTTGCAGAATCCTTATTATGAATGGGCAAAGAAGCAGGCAGAGAAACAGAAAACTTCCAGTGACAGTAATGGTGCGATGGCAACCACGACCAGTGCAGATGCAACTGGGACTGAGAAAACAACGACTTCACCACTTCCGCAGGATGCACAGGCTTCTGAGCCAACAGATGCAAAAGGAACTGTGGATGATCGGACAGTGACAGGTATTGAGGAACAGCTTAATAAAGAAGGCGAGACAGCAGATTCTGTTACCAAAACAGCTACGGAAGGCACAAAAGAGTTTTATACCATTTCAACTAAGAGTGGCAAGATTTTCTATCTGATTATTGACAATTCAAAATCTCAGGATAATGTGTATTTTCTTACCGAAGTTAGTGAAAAAGATCTGATGAACTTCACACTTTCTGATTCGGTGACACTTCCGGAAGTAGATACGGTTTATGCAGAACCAGAGAAAAAAGCAGAGGAAGAAAAGCCGGAAACGACAGAGTCAGCCGAGAAAGATAAGGTAGAGGATGATATTCAGATGCCTGAAGATAAAAGTCCATTTGGAACGTATCTTTTGATTGCACTGGTTGCAGTCGGAGCTGCGGCAGGAGGATATTACTTCAAAGTCTATAAACCAAAGCATGAATATGATGACGAGGATGAGATGGAAGAGGATGAAGATGAATCCGAAGATTCAGAGTCTGAAAAGCGGGAAGTAGACGATGCAGATGAGCAGGAAGAAAGTACAGAACCGGAAATCCTGAGAGATGAAGATTTTGACGATAATGTGCTGGAAGATGAAGAAGAGGAGCAGGAGTAAATGAAATTAGTGATTGCAGAAAAGCCATCGGTTGCGATGGCACTGGCTTCCGTTCTTGGAGCCAGAACAAGAAAAGATGGCTACGTGGAGGGAAACGGTTATATCGTTTCCTGGTGCGTAGGACATCTGGTGGGATTATGCGATGCATCGGAATACGATGAAAAATATAAAAAATGGAGATATGAGGATCTGCCGATTGTGCCGGAATGTTGGAAACACAAGATTTTGGAGGGCACAAAGAAGCAGTTCGGAATCTTAAAGAAACTGATGAGAGATTCCAAAGTAGATGAGGTGATCTGTGCTACTGATGCAGGACGTGAAGGTGAGTTAATCTTTCGTTTGGTGTATGAGCAGGCAGGATGCAAAAAGCCGATGAAGCGGCTCTGGATCTCATCTATGGAAGAACAGGCAATTAAAGATGGATTTGCGTCATTAAAAGACGGTTCGTGTTATGACAGTCTCTATCAGTCAGCACTTTGCAGGGCAAAGGCAGACTGGTTGGTGGGAATCAATGCGAGTCGTCTTTTTTCCGTTCTGTATAACCAGAATCTGAAAGTTGGAAGAGTGCAGACACCAACACTTGCTATGATCGTTGATCGAAATCAGAAGATCAAGGAATTTACCAAAGAGAAATATTATATGGCTCATATCAAGTTTGACGATATGGATGCGGTTACAGAGCATTTTCAGAAAAAAGAAGATGCAGATAGAGTGGCTGCGGACTGTATGGAGCGTATGTGCGAAGTAGAGAAGGATGATGTGAAAGAGAAAACGGTCCGCCCTCCGAAGCTCTATGATCTGACCACTCTGCAGAGGGAAGCTAACAGAATGTTTGGTTATACCGCACAGCAGACATTGGATGCCGTGCAGGAGATGTATGAGCAGAAGCTTGTCACTTATCCGAGAACTGATAGCCAGTATTTGACAGATGAGATGGGAGAAAGCACTGAAACACTGATTCAGATGCTACTTGGGAAAATGCCTTATGCCGAAGGTCTGGAATATCAGTCAGACGTGAGTAAGGTATTAAATTCAAAGAAAGTATCTGATCACCATGCGATTATCCCAACCATGGAAGTAGCCAAAGCAGATATTGGTGAACTGAAAGAACGAAACCGCAAGATTTTGTATCTGATCAGTGCCAGGGTTCTGACAGCAACTGCAGATCCTTATATTTATGAAAGCCATAAATGCCAGATTACCTGTAATTATCATACGTTTTATCTCACGGCAAAGAAAACAAAGCAGGAAGGATTCAAGGCAATCGAAAATAAATTGAAACAGTTCTTTGGCGTAAAGATTGAGAAAGAAGAGCCGGAGCTGGATATCTGGGTTGGCAAGCATTACGGTCCTTGTGATTCTTTTGTATCGGAGCATTTTACACAGCCACCGAAACAGTACACAGAAGATACCCTGCTTTCTGCTATGGAACGTGCAGGAAATGAAGAACTGACCGAAGATACAGAGAAGAAAGGACTTGGTACTCCGGCAACAAGGGCAGCAATCATTGAAAAACTGATTCAGTCTGGCTTTGTGAAAAGAGAAAAGAAAAATCTGGTACCGACAGATGATGGCAATGTACTGATTACGGTTCTGCCGGATGAGATTAAATCTCCGAAGATGACAGCAGAGTGGGAAATGGCATTGAATCACATTGCCCAGAATACAGAGACAGCAGATGAATTCCTAAATGGGATTACAGAGCTGATGCAGGAACTGGTTGCCAGGTATCAGGGGATTTCAGAAGAGAAGAAAAATCAGTTTCAGGGAAAGGCAAAAGGAGAAGTCATTGGCAAATGTCCCCGCTGTGGAGCAGATGTCAGGGAAGGAAAAGTAAATTTTTACTGTTCTGACCGGAACTGTGCTTTTACCTTATGGAAAAATGATAAATTTCTTGCAAGTCAGGGAAAAAAGATGGATAAGGTGGCAGCAAAGAAGTTCCTGTCTAAAGGAAAAATCCATTATAAGGATCTGGTATCCAGAAAAACAGGGAGACAGTATGAAGCAACTGTGGAAATGGTTGATCCCGGCGAGGGAAATGTGCAGTTCAATCTGAGTTTTCCGCAACGATAAGTAGTGTATTGCAGGCAGTCTAAGGACTGTCTGTTTTAATACAAATATTATGAAAGAGAGGACCTTAGCATGAAGAAAAAAGGTAATTTTAGAAAAGTAGTATCTGGCTTGCTGGCAGGCATGACAATGCTTAGTACAGTGCTGTCTCCGATGACGGCATATGCAGCGGAGATCCGGCCAGAGGAAAAACCTCCACTTTATGAGAAAGTGAAAGACCTTCTGGATGAAGATGAGGTGGTGACTGCCAAAGATTATGAAATCGAAACAGGCAGTGTATTTGATGTGAAATCAGACTACACAGGACTGGAAATCAAGGATGATAACAAGGTCAAAGTCACATTTGAGGAAGCAAAGAACGAAAAGAATGAGGATTTTACGACAGATCATGCGGACACTTACAAAGCGGTCTATTATGTGGAACCGGTAAATCAGGAGCATCCGAAGTACCAGATCAGCCGAAAACTGATTGTGCGTGAGAAAGAAACAGAAGTACAGACAGAGGCGGCAGGGAGTGAAGCAGTGACTGAATCCGAAACAGCTGGCAGTGAACAGCAGACAGAAGAAGCGGAGGATTCAGAAGCAGAATCGGAGATTACCGATATTGACGCTGATGAATTTGATGATTTGGTAGAGCAGGCACAGAATCAGGATACCTATGATGAAGAATCAGGGTTAGAGCTTCATGATGTTTTGGAACAGGCAGGAGACGAAGGTGTGGATCTTGAGGCTATGGAAGAAGGAGAGATTGCAACATTTGAAGCAGTTTCGGCTTATTCAGCAAGAAGTACACAGCAGGTAACAATTGAAAAAGGACCACTGTATAGATATGCAGATTATAATCTTGGAACCTATCTGACAGAGCCGTACTATATCAGCTACGGAAGCGTCAGAGCAATTGCGTATTGTGTACAGCCAGCAAAGCCAGGACCTGGATCTGGAAATTATACAATTACAAAGATTGGAGACAATCAGGCGTTAGCAAAAGTGTGTTATTACGGTACAGATGCCGCAGGAAGCGAGAGTTTTTTCGCTAATAAACACACGGATTTTTCAGAAGGAAAAAGATTCATCATTATTCATATGGCTGCATCATATGCCAACGGAAGTAGTGATGCATTTTACGGAACCAATGCTACAGGAGAGGCTTTGGCAAAAGAACTCTATAATTATTGTGTGAATAAGCCGGAAATACCAGATGTAGCGATGTCATTTTCAAAGCCGGATGTAAAGGCTTATGTAGATGGAAATGTTCAGAGAACGGAGAACATTCAGTTCAACGCATCTTCCCAGCAGAAAATCACAATGGACTTACCAAAAGGAGTAAAGCTCCATAATGTATCTACTGGAAATGTAAGTGCGGCAGGTGCAAGCGTAACAATTGGAGGAGGAACCACGTTTTATCTCTCAGCTCCTCTGACACAGACAAGAGATGTAAGTGCTACTTTTTCTGCAAAAATGAAGGGAAGTATTACAAAAGATTATTCAGCATATAAATTGACTACGAATGCAAGTGTTCAGGATCTGGCATTTGTATTTGGAGAAGGTGTTGCTGATGAAAAATATGTAAGCTTAAAGGTGTCCTGGATTGAACAGGCTACGATCGAAATCGTAAAGAAAGACGATACAGCGGATGTCAATCTTGCAGGTGCAGTATTCGGTGTATACAGCGATGAGGCTTGTACAAAGCTGATCACTCAGATGCCGGCAACAGATAAGAATGGAAAATCTTCTGTTACGATCATCAAGACACAGGATACTGTTTATCTGAAAGAGATCACAGCACCACAGGGATATGTAGTAAATGCAACGGCAACAAATGTAAAACTGGTAGCAAGTAAGACCTCAGCTGTAACCGTGGAAAATAAGGAACAGCTGGCAGAGCTTACCATTTACAAAGAAGGACAGGTTCTGACCGGAGCAGAGGTCAGTGAAAATGGAACGGTATTTCAGTATGAAAACCGCAGACAGAAAAATGCAGTGTATAACGTGTATGCCGGGGCAGATATCGTAACTGCTTATGGTACAAAAGTGTACAGCAAAGGTGACCTTGTAAAAGAAAACCTGACAACAGGTGAGAATGGTTCTGTCACACTGAAAAACCTGCATCTTGGAACCTACGTGGTAAAAGAAACAAAAGCACCGGACTCTTTCTATAACGGCAGCGAAGAAAAGTCAGTGACTCTAACTTATGCTGGTCAGAACAAAGAAGTTGTATTTGCAGATGTGACTTTTAACAACGAGAGACAGAAAGCAGATGTTTCTGTAGTAAAACAGGATAAAGACACCAAGAAACCACTGAAAGGCGGTATTTTTGCTCTGTATGCATCCGATGATATTAGAAATGCAGACGGAACCGTTGTTGTGAAAAAAGGAACACTGATTGAGAAAGCAACTACTGGAGCAGATGGAACTGCAAAATTCACAGCAGATCTTCCGATTGGATATTCCTATTCTGTAAAGGAAGATCAGGCGCCGGAAGGCTATGTAAGAAATACAGAAGATGTGTATACGTTCAAGTTTTCTTACACCAATGATAAAGAAGCAACCGTATCATTTGCCCATACCTTTAGCAATGACCGTGTGACAGCAAAGATCAATTTATTCAAAGTTGATAAAGAAACAGGAAAAGCAGTACCACAGGGAGATGCCACACTGAAAGGTGCAGTTTATGGACTGTATGCCCGTGAAGATATCGTGTACCCGGATGGAGCAACGGGAACTATTTATAAAGCAGGAGAGCAGGTAGCTTCTCTTACAACAGATGACAAAGGACAGGCTTCTGTAAATGGCTTATATCTTGGCAAATATTATGTCAAAGAGATTACTCCGCCGACCGGATACCTAGCAGATGCAGAAGAGCATGATCTTACATGCAGTTATGAAGGAGATATGACAGCAGAAGTAAAAAGAGAGTGCACTTCCAGTGAGCAGGTCATCAAGCAGCCATTTCAGATCATCAAAGCAGCCAACAATGGAAAGACCGATGCAGATCTGTTATCCGGAGCGGGATTCACAGTTTATCTGAAATCTTCCCTTACAAAGAAAGCAGATGGAAGCTACGACTTTGATTCTGCAAAACCTGTAGTGAGTGGAGAAAATGGAGCAACTGAGATTTTCACAGATGAAAAAGGTTATGCCTGCAGTATTCCATTATCATTTGGAAGCTATATCGTGCGTGAGACAACAACACCGCACAATTACAAGCCAGTTGATGATTTTGAAGTGAATATCACAGAGCATCATCCAAATGAGCCACAGATCTGGCGAGTGCTTCTGGATGAAGAGTTTAAGGCAAAACTGAAAATCGTGAAAAAAGACGATGAAACAAAGAAATCCGTCCTGATTGCAGGAACAGAATTTAAGGTATATGACCTGGATAATAAAAAGTATGTGGAACAGGTAACAACTTACCCAGTGACAACAACCCATAAGTCCTATTTTACGGACAGTCAGGGGTATCTGATCATGCCGAAGAATCTGAAGATCGGACATTACCGGATTGAGGAAGTCAACGCACCGGAAGGGTACACAATCAACAAGAATTATGTAGAGATTGCAGTGGATGCAAACACAGCATACCAGATGGATTCTGAAAGCGGAGATGCCATTATTACGGTAGATTACGAGAACCATCCGGTAAAAGGAAAGCTGACGATCTATAAAAAAGGTGAGATGCTGACCGGATTCAAGAAGGATTTTGTTTATGAAGAAAGATACCTGAAGGGTGCAGAATTTAATGTCTATGCAGCTGAAAATATTTATACACCGGATTACCAGAAAGATGAAAACAGAAACAGACAGCTGATCTATGCAAAAGATGCACTGGTAACAACGGTAACGACTGGAGAAGACGGAAAAGCAGTTGCTGATAACCTGCCGCTTGGTTCTTACTATGTGGTAGAAGAGACTGCACCGGAAGGATTTGTCCTGAACCATGACAGATCAGAAGTCGCATTTGTCTATGCCAATCAGGATACACCGGTGATTGAACAAGAAGTGACTGTTGGCGATGACCGACAGAAAGTTGCGATTCAGGTAGAAAAACAGGATGCAGAAAATGGTGCAACCGTAGCAGGAGCTGTCTTTGGTATCTATAACAAAGCGGATATCAAGGCAGATGGAAAAGTAATCGTGAAAGCAGATACACTCTTACAGGAAATGACCTCTGATAATAATGGTCTTGCAGTATGTACGCTGGATCTGCCACTTGGACAGTATTATGTGAAAGAGTTAAAAGCACCGGCTGGATTTGTGTCCTCTGATGAAGTTCTGAATCTGAATGCTTCTTACCAGGGACAGGATGTGAAGACAGTAAAACTGAAAACAGTGAAAAAGAACCAGCCAACAACAGTAGAAATTACGAAATCTGATGTAACAACAGGTGTGGAACTGGATGGGGCAAAACTCACCGTTCTTGATAAAGAAGGAAATGTTGTGGATCAGTGGACTTCTGTAAAAGATCAGCCACATGTGATCAAACGACTGACAGTTGGTGAGGAATACACTCTTCGTGAGGAAATGGCACCTTATGGTTATCTGAAAGCAATGGATGTGAAGTTCACGCTGGAAGATACCGAAGAGATTCAGAAAGTAGAGATGAAAGATGAAGTACCGACAGGACTTCTGATCATCAACAAAAATGGAGAGTTTTTGGATAAAGTGACACTTCTGGACAATGTAAAAGGTACTGTGGAGCATCTCTTTGAATATGTAACTGGAAGTCTTACAGATGTAACTTTCGATGTATTTGCTGCGGAAGATATCAAAGCGGCAGATGGTGTCAGCGAAGATTATTTTAAAGCAGATGAAAAAGTGGGAACCATTACCACAGATTCTAATGGTATTGCACAGATGGGAGATCTCCCGGCTGGCAAGTACTATGTGAAGGAAGTAAAAACAGCCCATGGTTATGTGCTGGACAAAGAGCCGAGATATGTTGACCTTTCCTATCGTGATCAGGATACACCAGTTATCACTTATGATGAGAAATGGCAGAATGCCCGTCAGAAAGTAAAGGTTACGGTTCTGAAGAAAGAAAAAGATACAGAACGTGTTCTTGCAGGTGGTGTCTTCGGTCTTTATACCAGTGAAGATATCAAAAATGCAAAGGGTGAGGTACTCCTTGAGAAGGAAAGTCTGATCGAGCAGCGAGTAACGGATGAAAAAGGACAGATTACTTTTACGGCAGATCTTCCGATAGACGGAAAATACTATGTGAAAGAGATCTTTGCACCGGACGGATTTGTTACAACAGATGAAGTACAGGAGTTTACCTTTGAATATGCCGGAGAAGACCAGGCAGAAGTAAGCTACGACTTTACTTTTGAAAATCAGCCAACCACAGTGGAGTTGTCCAAAACAGACCTGACAACAGGTAAAGAACTTCCAGGTGCACACCTGAAAGTGACGGATTCAGATGGCAATACAGTAGATGAATGGACTTCTACGGAGGAATCCCATGTGATCAAAGAACTGGTTGTTGGTAAGGAATACACCATGACAGAGACAAAACCGGCAGATGGATATGTCACTGCAGAAAGTATTACTTTCACAGTAGAGAATACAGCAGAGGTTCAGAAGCATGAGATGAAAGATGATGTGACAAAAGTGCAGATCAGTAAGACGGATATCACAGGAGAAACTGAGATTCCAGGTGCAAAACTGACGGTTCTTGACAAAGACGATCAGGTAGTAGAGAGCTGGACTTCCACAGAGGAAGCACACTATATCGAAAAACTGCCAATCGGTAAATATACCTTACGTGAAGAGCTGGCACCGAAAGGATATCTTCTGACATCTGATGTGACATTTGAGGTGAAAGATACCGGAGAAATCCAGAAAGTGGCTATGAAAGATGATACTGCCAAGGGAAAAGTGATTCTCAATAAGACAGATAAATCGTCAGGAGAACCACTGAAAGGGGTAGAATTTGAACTCCGTGACAGCAAAGGAAAAGTTCTGGAAACCTTAAAGACAGATGCTGCCGGTCATGCAGAGAGTAAGCTGTATGAGAGTGCCACATTTAAGAACGGCAAATATGATACCGCTATCAAGTATTATCTGGTGGAAACAAAGACACTGGACGGATACACACTGGATCAGACCAGGCATGAAGTGACATTTGCCTATGCAGATGACAGTACACCAGTTGTAGAAGTTACCTTTAATCTGACAAATGAGAAACCGGAAGTTCCAGAAACACCGAACACACCGGATACACCACAGTCCCATGAAGAGACAAAGGTATCAAATGCACCAAAAACAGGTGACAGCACGAATATTTGGCTGCCGATTCTGCTTCTGGTAATCTCCACAGGAGGTATGGCAGGACTTTATATCTGCAGAAAAAAGAAAAGCAAATAAGGAAACCAACGGTTATGATTGGGAGCTTCTATTTGAGGCTCCCTTTTTCATACAAAAAAATCACAGAAAGGAATAAAAAACTATGATGAAAGCAATGGAAAAAAGACAGGAAGCACGAAAAAACCAGGAGAAAACTTTAAAGAGAATGATGGCTTATCAGAAGAAAGCCGAGCAGATGGTCAGCAGAAAAAGAATGAACCATCACATGATCAGAAAGGGGTAAAAGCGTATGATGAACAGAAAAGAATTTTATGAATATGTCAAAGACAATGTAAAGGAGTATCTGCCAGAGTCTTATAAGGACGCAGAAATTAAACTGCAGGAAGTAGAAAAAAACAACGGGTTGAAGTTGACAGGTATTACGATTCCAAACGGAGATCAGAGAATCGTACCGACAGTCTATCTGGATTCCCTCTACCAGGAATATATTCATGGAAAAGATGTAGACTCTTGTGTTGGCGATGTGGCTGATATGCGTATTGAGGCACAGGGAAAAGCAGAATTTTTTGATATGGGAGTTCCGGATATTCTTGATTATGAAAAGATGAAGGACAAATTACAGGTGAGAATTTGTGATAAGGAATGGAATACCGATCTTCTTGCAGATAAAGTAGTCACAGAACACGGAGATTTTGCAGCTTATTATGCAGTAAATCTGGAGGAAAATGGAGAAGGGATCAGCAGCATTCCGGTAACTGTTTCTCTGATGAACGAGTGGGGAGTATCTGCCGAACAGATTCAAGCGGATGCGATGGTGGCAGACCGAAAACGTGGTGTCACACTTATGGATATGAATGAGATTATCAAATCTATGATTTTTGGTGAAGAACCAGAAAACCTGCTGAATGAAAAAATGGATATGGAAGCCATGGAAAACCCAATGTTCTGTCTGACAAACAAAGCTAAGATGAATGGAGCTTCCCTGTTACTGCAGGAAGATATTCGTAAACAGATTGGGGAATGCCTGGGAAGTGATTACTTTGTCATCCCATCTTCCGTTCATGAAGTGTTGATTCTCCCTGATAACGGAATTTTTCAGGTTCCAGAATTAAATGCGATGGTACAGGAAGTCAATGAGACACAGGTGGAAAGACAGGAACAGCTTTCTGATAAGGTTCAGTTCTGTGATAAAAAGACCGCAGTAATGGAAAATGCTGAGCGTAGGGAAGCACGTCTGGAAAAAGAAAAAGCAGCTGAAAAAGCAGAAGTAAAAGGTGGAATCCATGGAAGATTGGAGAAAGCCAAGGCAGAGATCAAGGCAAAAGAGGCAGACAAAGTGCCAAAGAATAAGTCAAAAGAGCTTGCCACAGCATTATAAAGAGAAACAACGATGATATTAAGGGGACTGTGCCAAGCAGTCCCTGATTTTATGAAAAGGAGTAGCACATGGCAAATAAATTATATGCAATGGAACAGCTGACGGAAGAGGTGGCAAAAGATGTAGCTGCCAGTCCGCAGGAATGGATGCGGTTCCTAAACACTGCATCCAAACTGTACAAATACACTTTTCCAGAACAGCTTTTAATTTATGCACAGCGACCGGAAGCAACTGCCGTAGCATCCATGGAAATCTGGAATCAGAAGATGTACCGATGGATCAAAAAGGGATCTAAGGGGATTGCCTTGATTGACAATACTTCCGGACCGAAAACAAAACTTCGGTATGTATTTGATGTGCAGGACACTTATAAAGTGCGGAATCTGGGAAAAGATCCACAGTTATGGAATCTTCCAATGGAAGGTGAACAACTGGTTGCAGATTATCTGCAGGAGCAGTTATCACTGGAAGATACAGAAGGAGGACTTGCTGAAAGTCTGCATCAGGCAGCGAAGGAGAGTATGCAGGAATGGCTTCCAGATGCATTAGAAGAACTGAGACTGGATGTAACAGGGACATTTTTGGAAGAACTGGACGAACAGAATCAGGAAGTAGAATTCAGGGAACTGATGACCAATAGTGTTTGGTATGTATTACTAAACAGGTGTGGACTGGATGTACAGGAATATCTGGATGCAGAGGATTTTCGGCATATAACGGACTTCAATCAGCTGAAAGTATTAGGACATCTGGGAAGTGCAGTCAACGAGATCAGCAGACCAGTCCTGATGCAGATTGGACGATATGTTCTGAATGATCTGGAAAATGACCTGAAAATGGTTGCAAAAGAAAAAGAAGTAGCTTATAATGAATTTAGCACGTTAATTCGTGAAAGCAATATAGATAACACAGAAGATAGAGAAGAAAAAAAGGAGGAAACAGACTATGAGAGAGATCAGTTACAGCCAGAACGGAGAGTATCAGATTCCGGATATCAGCCTGGAAGAGACGAGAGGAACCATCGGCAAGTACGGAATGATGCGGAAAGAGTATCTGAGAAATCACAAAGTAGCCAGGTTCAACATTCTGACACTGCAGAACCGTCTGGACAGTCATCTGATGGAGATCGACAGTCAGGCAAGACAGAGAGTAGACGACCTGATGAACGAACTTCTGGAGAAAGATCCGGCACCGGACAAGATGGCAGACACAATGGCATGGACCAGACACATGAACCAGATCAAAGCACAGGCAGAGGAACTGGTGATCCAGGAGATTATTTACAATTAAGTCTATTCCCAACACAAGAGGAACAGTTAGGAGAAATAAGGAAAGCGGCAGCTGCATTAGAACAGCCAGCCGCTTTCCTTATTTCTGATGAAGTGGTAGACGATATTCTCCGAACAGGAAGCGGACAGAAAAATACACTGTTTCACATTACTGCAAGATTGATTGAAGGTCTGGATAATGAAGAAATGCAAAGCTTCCTGAAAGATGAATATGGTACTGGAGGAAAAGGATTTACCATAGATGGTCAGAAAATTAGTATCTGGTACGACAACGATGGTATTCGTATCCGGAGAGGTGACTCTGCAAGAAGAAACTTTGACCGTATCGTTACGTGGGAAGAAGCAGCTGACAGGATTCGGGATATGTATGAGGAGGGAAATTACGTTGATAATCTTATCTCCAATAATGCCATTGAACAGGAGCAGGAAGAAATGACCAATCTTCTTGCACTTCATTTTCGGGATACTTGCAGAAACTGGGAAAAGAAACAATCATATTCAGACTGGCAGGATGTAGTGAGTGGAGCATGGACAGATCAAGAGGAAGCAGATGCGATTGTCTATCGTTTTGAATGGCTGCAGAAATATATGGATGAGAATCCGGGAGATTATCACCGCTGGGAGATTCAGCATAATCCGGAATATCTCCAACGCTTTCAGGATCTTCAGAGGGAGCGTTCCTGGGTAGACCAGAAATTTACGGTCGAACGTCCGGCACTTTCCTTTATTACACAAGATGAAATAGATGCTGTCCTTAGAAGAGGCGGCATTACAGCCGGAGGGCGCAACCGGATCTATGAGTATTTCATGGAGCATCATGATATGAAAGATGCAGCAGAGTTCCTGAAAAATGAGTATGGAACAGGTGGTGCATCACCTGGGATACCGGGAGCGTATGAATCTGATGCCTCACATGATGCAAAAGGATTAAAACTTGCGAAAGGAAAGATTGGCAGTCCAGAAGTAGAAATTCTATTAAAATGGAATAAGGTTGCAGAACGTGTCCGTCAGCTGATCCGCACCGATGATTTCTTATCACCGGAAGAATTGGAAAAGTATGAAGAGCGGCAGGAAGCACAGAGACTGGCAGATTTGGAAGAAGCACAGCAGATGTTAGGAGAACAGCTGGAGCAGGATACTTTGACAGCGGAAGATATAACTGATTTGAGATTAGTTGATTCAGAATATATGTCCGGTACCAGAACAAGAATCCATGATTTTGATTGCAAAGTTAAGGGAGAAGTGAATCGACTTCAATACACATTAGAATATCATGATGATGGAGAAGGTTTCACGATTCATACGGAAAAAGATGATATTTGGAATCGAATGTCAACACAAGAATTGGAACGTCTGGATGTAAAACTCGGACAAGAAGTACTTTATTATCATTATCACAACAAAACTGTAAATGCGGATACCTTAGATGAATTACGGGAAATCAGGGAAGAAATTATGGAGGAAGAGTCCTCGTATTTTACTGCTATTTCTCAACGTGTGTGGACAGATTATGATAAAAAAGAAAAAGAATTATCGGGAGAAGCTGAGGTATCGGAAGAAAAAGAATCTTTGGAAGAGATTAACGGAATAGCAGAACCGATTCAAGCAACGAACTTCCGTATCACAGATGATGAACTTGGACAGGGAACACCGAAGGAGAAATTCCGAGCCAATATCATGGCTATCCAGTTGTTAAAGAAATGTGAGGATGAGAACCGCAATGCGACATCAGAGGAACAGAAAATCTTATCCAGGTACGTCGGCTGGGGAGGTCTTGCAGATGCATTTGATGAGACAAAAGCTGCATGGGAGACAGAATATCTGGAATTAAAGACGGTTCTTACACCAGAGGAATATGCTGCAGCCAGAGCTTCCACGTTAAATGCTCATTATACACAGCCGATTGTGATTGAAAGTATGTATCAGGTGTTGGAGAATCTGGGATTTACAAAAGGAAATATCC
The DNA here is from genome assembly GCF_020561005.1 of Mediterraneibacter sp. 210702-DFI.3.120. Classification (NCBI taxonomy): domain Bacteria; kingdom Bacillati; phylum Bacillota; class Clostridia; order Lachnospirales; family Lachnospiraceae; genus Mediterraneibacter; species Mediterraneibacter sp. 210702-DFI.3.120. The sequence continues at coordinate 34,038 of NZ_JAJCNG010000004.1, forward strand.
TGGAGCCGTCTATGGGAGTCGGGAACTTCTTTGGAATGCTTCCAGAGAATCTAAATCAGTCCAAACTCTATGGTGTGGAACTGGACAGTATCAGCGGTAGAATTGCAAAGCTACTCTATCCAGATGCCAATATTCAGATCAAAGGTTTTGAGAAGACAGATTATCCTAATGATTTTTTTGATGTGGCGATTGGAAATGTGCCATTTGGTGCATACAAGGTCAATGACCGTCAGTATGATCGCTACAATTTCATGATCCATGATTACTTTCTCGCCAAGACGATAGATCAGTTACGTCCAGGTGGTGTGGCGGCATTGATCACAACAAAGGGAACTATGGATAAGGCGTCACCGGAAGTCCGGAAATATCTGGCAGAGCGGGCAGATCTGTTGGGAGCAATCCGACTGCCGAACACAGCTTTTAAGGCAAATGCGGGAACAGAAGTCAGTGCTGATATCTTGTTTTTCCAAAAGAGGGAAAGCCTTACGAAAGAAATGCCGGAATGGATAAATCTGGATAGTGATGTCAATGGAATTACGGTCAATCAGTATTTTGTTCAGCATCCGGAAATGATTCTGGGTGAGATGAAAGAAGTGTCCGGTCCGTATGGTATGGAAACAACATGTGCTCCAATGGAAGGAGCTGATTTGGAATTACAGTTACAAGAAGCTGTGAAACAAATTAAGGGAAGCATGGTACCGGCAGTAGATGTGGAAACAGAACTGGATGAGATGCCAGAGAGTATTCCGGCTGATCCGAATGTTAGAAATTACAGCTATACGGTGGTAGATGATCAGGTATATTATCGTGTCAACTCTTTGATGAATCAGGTGAAAATGCCTGCCGCCACTGCAGAACGTGTAAAAGGGATGGTTTCAATCCGTGATACTGTCCGAGAACTGATCGCTATGCAGATGGAGGAAATCGTCACAGATGAAGAAATCCAGAAACAGCAGGAAAAACTGAATCAGGTATATGATACCTACACGGCGAAGTATGGAGTCATTGGAAGTAATGCCAACAAACGGGCGTTTTCTGATGACTCTTCTTATTGTCTGCTGTGTTCACTGGAAGACTTGAATGAAGATGGAACGCTAAAACGGAAAGCAGACATGTTTACTAAGCGAACCATTAAAAAGGCGGTTGCTGTGACAAGCGTGGAGACAGCAACAGAAGCACTTGCATTGTCTCTTAACGAAAGAGCAAAGGTAGACCTTCCTTATATGGCAGAGCTGACCGGAAAGAGTGAAGAGAAAATCACAGAAGAACTGGTCGGAGTTATTTTTAAGAATCCACTGACAGACCAGTGGGAAAGTGGAGATGAATATCTGTCAGGAAATGTCAGGGATAAATTAAACACTGCGAGAACTTTTGCAGAGAATCATCCGGAATTCACATCGAATGTGCGTGCACTAGAGGCAGTTCAGCCGAGAGATCTGGAAGCATCGGAGATTGAAGTGCGTATTGGAGCTACCTGGATTGAACCTTCGGATTATCAGGATTTTATGCAAGAAACATTGCATACACCATGGTATCTGCTTCAGAAAGAAATACAGGTGAAATTCTCTGAGGTAAATGGTGAGTGGAGGATTACAGGAAAGAATGCCGACAGTCCCCAAAATGCGTTTGCCTATGCAACGTATGGAACTGAGAGAGCAAATGCCTATAAGATTCTGGAAGATACCCTGAACCTGAAAGATGTACGCATCTATGATAAGAGTGTCAATGAAAATGGTGATGAGATCCGTGTCCTTAATAAGAAAGAAACCATGCTGGCATCACAGAAGCAGGATGCCATGAAAGCAGCATTTAAGGACTGGATTTTTAAAGACCAGCAGAGACGAGAGAGGCTGGTAAAAGTGTACAATGAACGATTTAACAGCATCCGTCCCCGTGAATACGATGGCAGTCATTTGACTTTCCCAGGAATGAATCCGGAAATTGAACTTCGCCCACATCAGAAAAACGCTGTCGCACATCAGCTTTATGGAGAGAATGTGCTTCTTGCTCATGTAGTAGGAGCTGGAAAGACCTACGAAATGGTAGCGGCGGCAATGGAGAGCAAACGCCTGGGATTATCTCAGAAAAACCTCTTTGTCGTTCCAAACCATTTGACGGAGCAGTGGGGTGCAGAATTCCTGCAGTTATATCCGGGTGCCAATATTCTGGTGGCAACGAAGAAAGATTTTGAACCGGCAAATCGAAAGAAGTTCTGTGCCAGAATCGCTATGGGAAATTATGATGCTATTATCATTGGACATTCCCAGTTTGAGCGTATTCCAATCTCTGATGAACGTCAGGAAGCCATGTTACGGAAGCAGATTGATGATTTGGAAATGGCAATTCAGAGTGCAAGGTATGAACAGGATGGCGGACGTTATACCGTCAAACAGATTGAAAAGACCAGAAAGACACTGCAGACAAGGCTGGAAAAACTGAATCAGAAAGAGAAAAAAGATCAGGTAGTTACGTTTGAAGAACTGGGAGTGGATCACTTGTATGTAGATGAAGCACACAGCTATAAAAATGCGTTTCTTTATACAAAAATGAGAAACGTAGCCGGGATTGCACAGAATGAAGCACAGAAGTCGGCAGATATGTTTAATAAATGTCAGTATCTGGACGAGATTACCGGAGGAAAAGGCATTACCTTTGCTACGGGCACACCGATCAGCAACAGCATGACGGAATTATATGTTATGCAACGGTATCTGCAGAACAGAAAATTACAAAATATGGGCCTTGGACTGTTTGATTCCTGGGCCTCCACCTTTGGCGAGGTAGTCACAAGCATTGAGCTTGCACCGGAAGGAACAGGCTACCGTGCAAAGTCAAGATTTGCACGGTTTTATAATATTCCGGAGTTGATGAATATGTTCAAGGAGATTGCAGATATCAAAACTTCCGATCAGTTAAAGCTTCCTGTGCCGGAAGTAGAATATGAAACAGTGGTGCTGAAACCAACAGAACAGCAGAAAGAAATCGTAGAAAGTCTGGGGGAACGTGCAGAAGTTGTCAGAAACGGCGGGGTAGATGCCTCTGTTGATAATATGCTGAAAATCACCAATGATGGAAGAAAATTAGCTTTGGATCAGCGTTTGGTGAACGAATTATTGCCAGACAATCCGGAAAGCAAAATATCAGTCTGTGCAGAGAAAAGCTATGAGATCTGGAAAGACACAGCAGCACAGAAATCGGCACAGCTGATTTTTTGTGATTTGAGCACACCGAAAGGCGATGGCAGTTTTAATGTCTACGATGACCTGAAACGCAAGCTGATGGAAAAAGGTGTACCGGAAAAAGAGATTGCTTTTATTCATGATGCAAATACAGAAGCAAAAAAGACGGAGCTGTTTGGAAAAGTGAAATCCGGGCAGGTTCGTTTTTTGATTGGCTCAACAGCAAAGATGGGTGCCGGGACCAACGTGCAGGATCGTCTGATTGCGTTGCACCATCTGGATATTGGCTGGAAACCATCTGACTTGGAACAGAGAGAAGGGCGTATTATCCGCCAGGGAAATCATAATAAAAAAGTTCATATCTTCCGATATGTAACAGAATCCACATTCGACAGCTACATGTGGCAGCTGATCGAGAATAAGCAGAAATTCATTTCTCAGATTATGACCAGTAAAGCACCTGTGCGAAGCTGTGAAGATGTGGACGAAGCGGCACTTTCCTATGCAGAGGTCAAGGCACTTGCAACCGGAAATCCGGCGGTAAAAGAGAAGATGGCATTGGATGTTGATGTGGCGAAATTAAAGCTTTTAAAAGCTAACCACATGAATAATCAGTACCGCCTGGAAGATGATATTGCAAGGAATTTTCCACAACAGATTGCAAAACTGACAGAAATCATTGACAGCTACAAGGCAGACATCGCTCATTATTCTGAGCATAAAATCACAGATCCAGAGCAGTTTACTATGGAGATTGGTGGCAAAGTGTTCACAGAAAAGAAAGAGGCAGGAGCAGCACTTCTGGCGGTATGTAAAGATATTAAAGCTGTAGATGCTGCGATGGATATCGGAAACTATCAGGGATTCAATATGAGGATTCAGTTTGATGGATGGAGTAAAGAATTTATTCTATCTGTCAAACATGAGGCTGTCTCGAAAGTTCATCTTGGAGCAGATGCACTTGGAAATATTACCCGTATCAACAATCTGTTGGACAGTTATCCAGAGAAGCTTTCAGAAGCACAACAAAGACTGGAAACAGTATATGAACAGCTTGCAAATGCAAAAGAAGAGGTTGGAAAGCCATTTCCAAAAGAAGAGGAGTTGAACCAGAAACTGGAGCGACTGTCAGAGCTAAATGCATTGCTTAATATGGATGAACGTGAAGATGCAGAAGCAGAGGTATCTGAATCAGATGAGAAAGAAGAAAGACCGGCACGTGGTTCTATCCATGAAAAACTGCAGATTTATAAAGAAAAGAGTCAGCGGGAAAGTGAAACTGGCAAGGAAAACAGAAAACGGGATTTCGGTCTGGAATAAGATAACAAGGAAGATGGCATAATCTGGCAGAAAGAATGTTCTGTGGGTTATGCCATCTTTCAGAATACAGGAGGAACTTATATGGCAAGAAACAGGATAATAGGTAGAGAAACACAGAAAATGCAGGAATATACGCAGGAACGGATCGCTCAGGCAGAGCGTAGAGATATAGAATTTTCAACAGATGTAAAAGAACAGATTTTTGAATATGCGAATCTGATCGGCGAGGAAGAGAAAGTTAGAACTTTGGTAAGAAATCTGGCAGATGCAGTGAGTCAGGCAGATCAAGAAGGTGTAGAGGATTTGCTGGATGACGCAAGAATGGATATTCAGGAACTGCCGGATCCAACCATAGGTAAGCTGGAATTACGTGACTATGGATATACAGCAGAAGATATGGTACCGCTTAGAAAAGAAGCAGCTCTTGATTATCACAGAATGGGTTCTAAAATTTATTGCCTTGGCAGTGATGACAGTAAAGATGAATATGCGAGTAAAGAAATGATACAGGCATACGATGGTTTGTTTGGAATGGAATCGCAGATGTGGGAACGGATAAAGGATAACAACCTGGATTATGCAGAAGAAAATTTAGGAGCATTTCAGGAGCCTATGAGTGTCATTGAGCAGGAAGAAGCACTAAAATTATACGATGCCGGAGCAGATATCTATCTGATCACTAATTTTTCATCACCGATGTATGTCACGGAACGCATGGAAATTGAACGAGGACCAGAGCATTATCAGATGTCTATGACAGAACTGGAGAGTTTCCGTAAGCTGGAATGGGAAATGCAGAAGTATCCACAGATTCAGTCATTGAAAGAAGCAAACCTGTTGTTAGGAACAAGAAGGACATTTGGTATTTATCAGACCCGGGAGGATTCACCGGGCGAAAACTATGCTTTTATGAATATGAGCTTTATTGAAAGTCATGGTATGCAGATAAAAAAAGAAGATTATAAGCTGGTCTATGTTGGTGAATTATCAGGAAATATGTCACTGGATGATATTTTTGAAAGGTTCAACATTGACAGACCGGAAGACTTCCGTGGTCACTCCCTGTCTGTCAGTGATATCGTAGTTCTGAATGACGGGGACAAGGTAACTGCTCATTTTGTAGACAGTATCAGTTTTGAACAGCTAGATTCTTTCCTGAATCTGGAAGAACAGGTCCTTAGTGAACTGGCATATGAGGTAGGAGAACGTTACTTTGCTATTCAGAGAACAGAAGAAGGATATGATTATTCCTTTTACGATGAAGATTTCCGCTTGATGGATGGTGGCGTTTATGAGAATGATGAAATTTCTATTGAAGAAGCGGCGGAGGAACTTTTGGAAGACGAAGGCTGGACTGGAGAACGCATCCGTGGAGATTATGATCGGTTGATGGAGAAAGTAGAAGAAATGGATGAAGTTGTAATGGCAGAGATTCAGAAAAGCCAGGGCGAATATAAGCCATTGGCAAAGGTGGAGGAACTGGAAGAGGCCAATTATAACATGATTGATAATGTACTCAATAATATGCCGCCTAAGAAAGAAGCTTATCTGGAATATTATGCTGCAGAATGTGATGAAATTCATGATATGGGAGCTTATGAGAAAAGCACAGATGTGAAAGAAATCGCAGCAATCTATGAGAAGTACAGAGAAGATCCGGAAAACGCTTATAAAGGCAGTGGAATGGGGATTATTTATCGTGATCCGGAGGATAGCTTGTTTGATGAAACAGAACTGTTAATTGTAATGGGAACAACGATACACGGCGACTTCTTGGATAATGTGCGGTTTTTAAAAGATCAGCCGGTGGTGCGTGAAGGTTTGGAGAAGATTCATAAAGCATTGCCTGATTATAAATATATCCCGATTCAGGATGTGCGTGAGGCAATGTATCCGAAAAAAATGACAACAGAAGAACTGGCAGCAGCATTGGATGAGATTGCGGAAGACTTCGATCCGTATGACTATCGGGACCATGTAGAGCCAGGGCAGGATACCATACAGGAAGTCATGCTGGATCTGCAAAGTGGAAATGTTGGTTCTTATATTTCCTTTCTGAAGGATGTGATTGAAGAAGACTGTGAGCAGTCCGTGTGGGCAGGTGTTTTGCTGGAACGGCTGAAATCCTACGAACCAGATATATCCAAAGAAACAGAGCCGATGGTGTATGTGAATTACTGTGAAAAGCGAGAGCTGATGGAACCACGCTGTCAGAAGCTCTCAGATCTGGATTCCCGTACTGCACAGAAGGATAAGGAATGGTACGCAGACCGTAATCCGAGGACGGATGAGCCGATGGTAACAGCCCAGATGTTTTTTACTATATATTATGCGGAAAAAGGCGATAAAATGATGCAACATTTCAAAGGGAAAATAGATATTGGAACAGGAAATGGCGGTATTTTAAGTCAGCTGAAACTCCAAAATGAACTGAAACTTACGGATGAAAGCTGGATTGGTTATCTGAAAAACAAGGGAAATGAAGAGTTTCAGAAGTGTATGGAAGATCTGACCGATATGCAGAACCATGTGCTGCCATATTTGCAGAGCTTTTGCAGTCTGGAAGAAAAAAGTGTGCAGGAAAAGCAGGAACGGCAGGTTGCAGAAAAGCAGGACAGCAGAGTAGAAGCGTCAAGAGCAGCGAATGTGACAAAAGGGGATAATGACAAAGCTGTGAAAAAGGTAGTTTCGAGTATGCAAACAGAAAAGAATAAAGCAACTACGAAGGCAAAGAAGCCATCTATTCATGAACGACTGGAAATCAATAAGAGAAAAATCCAAGAAAAGCAGGGAAAAGATGAGCTGGAGAGAGGAGCTGATCGGGATGTAAGAACGGTATAAATTTATAGAAAGGCACTTGGCTCCGTTTTGGACATAGCAAAAGTGCTGACAGTGACGAACGAAGATGTGCTGCCTGCTTATTTGCAGAGAGTATCTGATTTTGAAGACTGCCTACTTGCAACTTGTACGAAGGAGAATCAGTGTGATGCGATTGTGACAAGGAATAAAAAGGATTTTCTTTCCTTTTGGATTACACTGCTTTCTCCGGAAGAACTGCTGAATATTTATTCGTAAAAATATGTTTTTACAATCGGCAGCAGAAGGAAAGTTGAATGATAACTCCGATCCAGCATACTGCAAAATATAAAAATTTTATAACAAAGTGGAAAACCCTGCGTAGGATCAGAAATGTTCTCACAGGGTTTCATGTATCTAATAAAATATAGAAATTTAGCGGATTTCTGCTAGAATAAGAAAAACTGTTAAAAAAATATCGTGCATAGATCAAAAAGACTATATATGGGCGACCTTTTAAAGCCGATTTATATAAAATAGAAGAAAAAAAGGTGGTCGATACCGTGGATATAAAAACAGCGGTCATATATCGGTTAAACGATCTGATTAAGCAGAAAGATATCACAGTGAATGAAGCGGCGGTGCGCTCAGGCGTCCCGCCTTCAACACTGAAAAATATTTTGTATGGACAAAGCAGGAATGCTGGCGTAGTTACAATTAAAAAGATATGCGATGGATTGGATATTACAATACAGGAATTTTTTGAAGATCCCATCTTTGCAGATTTGGAACCGGAGTTATAGGAACAGGCAAATAATCTTAGGATTCAGATTCTGCAAGATGGTTTTTTTATGGGAAAGGGTTAGAAGAAACTAACACTGGAGGATGAATATGTGTAAAATAGCAATTTGCGACGATGATAAAGAATACAGGGAGAAAATAAAGACGGTCATAGAAACGGAAGGGATTCTGTCTTCGAATGAGATACGGTTTTATGAATATGAATCAGGAAAAGAATTATTGGAAGATGCGGATATTTTGCATGATCTGATTTTTATGGATATGCGTATGCCTGGATTGGATGGAAATAAAACAGTACTGAAGCTGAGGGAATATAATGAAGCAGCGATATTGGTGTTCTGCTCCGGCTGTTTTGAACCGACTCCTGACAGCATTAATGTTGGACAACCGTTCCGGTACATCATGAAGGATCTGCATGACAGAAGTCTGAAAAAGGAAATACCTATGATTTTATTAAAAGTGAAATTGTGCTGTGGAGATTCTTCCGTGACAGTTACATCGGCGGGAAGGATAATGCGCATCCATACGGAAGACATTTTATATATCTGTCTGGCGAAAAGGGGCTGTACGATATACATTGCTAGACAGGGAAAGATAGAAGAGATGCATTGCAAGGAATCTTTAAGTGATCTGTATGAGTGTCTGGCCGGAAGGGGATTTGAGTATGCACACAACAGCTATATTGTGAATTTGGCAAAAGTGGAAGGATTGGAAAAGAACGTTGCGTTGCTGCCGTTTGGAATCCAGTTGAATGTTTCGAGGTCGAGAAAAGGACAGTTTGCCGACGCACTGATAACATTTCTTGGGGAAAGGAACGGCATGGTATGATAATAAGAGATTATTTGATTTGTCTTCTTCAGATGTATCTGTTGGAGGACTTGGAAAAGAACATACTCCCATGGGTTATAAGAAAGATATGAGCAAATATGAGAATCTGGAAGGCTGGGAGAGATGTGGATTTGGAGAACAGCTTGATAGGTGGGCGGAAAAATATGGAGAAAGAATTGCGGTCACGGACAGTGAAGACGAGATCAGTTATATGGAATTAAAGCAAAAAGCAGATTGTCTTGCGGCAGCTTTTCTGCGTAAAGGGATTTTAAAGGGAGACAAAGTGCTTGTGCAGCTTCCGAACAGGATTTCTTTTGTGATCGTGTTTTTTGCGCTTTCCAAGATTGGGGCGGTGCCGATCATGATGCTGCCGGCCCACAGGGAGGCGGAACTGGAAGGAATTATTGAACTGGCAAAGCCGGCCGCTTATATTGTGGTGGAGAAATATCTGGGATTTTCATATGTGCCGATGGCAAATGCGATGAAAGAGAAATATTCATGTATCCGGCATATATTTGTAGATAGCGAATCCGGGGATATCAGTGGAATGATTGCGGAAACGTATGGAGAAAATGGAGCATTTCCGGCTGTGGATGGGTATGAAACGGCGGTGCTTTTGCTGTCCGGCGGGACGACAGGGGTTCCGAAACTGATTCCGCGCACCCATACGGATTATATGTATAATGCCCGCATGTCCGCGAAGAGATGCCGTCTGGATAGCAGTGACGTTTATCTGGCGTCTCTTCCGGTAGCTCATAATTTCCCGTTATGCTGCCCGGGGCTTTTAGGCACGCTGGACGTGGGAGGAAAAGTTGTGCTTGCGTCTGCGACCAGCCCGGATGATATCCTTGACGCAATTACAGAGGAAGGTGTCACGATAACGGCATTGGTTCCTGCTATGGTTACTGTGTGCATGGAAATGCTGGAATGGGATGAAGATTATGATATATCCAGCCTGCGGATTTTGCAGGTGGGCGGCGCAATGCTGGAAGATTCCCTTGCGGATAAGATCATTGAAGAATGGCCGTGTAAACTGATGCAGGTATTTGGTACGGCGGAGGGGCTACTGTCCTTTACTAGCCCGGAGGATGAAGGTTCCCTGATCGCAAGATGCCAGGGAACTCCGGTGTCTCCTGCGGATGAAGTGAAGATTGTGGATGAAGAAGATAAGGCCGTACCGGAAGGAGTTTTTGGGGAATTATTATCCAGAGGCCCGTATACGATTGATGGTTATTATATGGCGGAGGAAGCGAATAAAAAGAGCTTTACGTCGGACGGATTTTACCGGACGGGCGATAAAGCTATGTGGACGAAAGACGGAAGGTTACGTTTGGGCGGGAGGATCAAAGAGCAGATTAACCGCGCCGGAGAAAAGATCATGCCTTCAGAGATTGAAGCTTATCTTTGCAGGCATTCGAAAATCAAAGAGGCAGCCGTTGTCGGCGTTACGGATGAAACCCTTGGAAACCGGATATGTGCATTCCTTGTGACCGATGATGAAGCCGGGATCGATTTGCAGGAAATACACAGGTTCCTGCGGGAAATAGGCGTTGCGGCGTATAAAATGCCGGATCAGATAGAACGGGTAGAGACATGGCCGCTGACCAGCGTAGGAAAAATAGATAAGAAAGCATTAGAACGTATGGCGCAGGAAAAATAGAAGGAGACAGAATCATGGAATATATAGAGATAAAGGAACAGATCAAACAAAAGCTGCCGGTAGCCAGAGATTTGGGGGATTCCGAAAATCTGCTGGAGCTTGGGCTTTCATCCCTGACAATCATGCGTCTGGTAAACCAGTGGAGAAAACAGGGGGTTAAGGTTTCATTCGGTTCATTGATGGAAAATCCTACCCTTGAAGGCTGGTGGGCGCTGATCCAGCGCAGCATGAAGAAAAAAGCGGGCAAAAAACGGGCGCAAGAATCTAAGATAACGCCGGAAAAGGATATGAAACAGCCGTTTCCTTTAACAGACGTACAGTATGCATATTGGGTTGGCAGGGATGAAGAACAGGCTCTTGGAGGAATAGACTGTCATGCGTATTTAGAGTTTGATGGGGGAAATATAGATCCGGAGCGTCTGGAAAAAGCATGGAATGTACTGCAGTATCATCATCCTATGCTGCGCGCCTGCTTTTTGGATGATGGAACACAGAAAATCCTGGATAAGCCGTATTGTGAAAAAATAAAGGTTCATGATTTTTCCCGGATGTCATCTGAGGAAGCAGAGGCAATGGCAGTATCTGTCAGAGAACGTTTATCCCATCGGAAGTTAAAGATTGAGGAAGGCGAAGTAGCAGGAATAGAGCTTACGCTTTTTCCTGAAAATAAGGCACGCCTTCATGTGGACATGGCACTTTTGGTTGCTGATGTACAGAGTCTGCAGATATTATTGAGGGATTTGGCATCTGCTTACCGAGGGGAAAACCTGCCGAAAGAATCAAAAGGGTGGAATTTTGCTTCCTATCTAGAACGGCAGAAACAGGAAGAAGGGGAGGAACGGAAAAACGCAGAAAAATACTGGAAGAATCGTTTAGAGCATTTGCCAAAAGGCCCTGACCTTCCATTGGCAAAACGTCCGCAAGAAGTGGAAAAAACGGTGTTCAACCGCAGGATTGTGAGAATCGAAAAGGAAGAATGGGATCATTTGCAAATGCGGGCAAAAAAATACCAGACAACTCCGGCAATGGTTCTTCTTACTGCATATGCGGTGGTTCTGGAACGATGGAGCAGGAATCATTGTTTCCTTATTAACATTCCGTTTTTTAACCGGAAAACAGAGCAGCAGGGGTTAGAGGAAGTAATAGCAGATTTTACTACTCTGTTATTGCTGGAGATTAACTGCGAAGAAAATCCGACTTTTGCGGAATTGTTGGACAGGATTCAGAAGCAGCTTCATGAGGATATGAAGTATACGGCATATTCCGGCGTGCAAGTACAGAGAGACATTGCGCAGATGTGTGGGGACGCATCGGCAGTGGCGCCGGTTGTTTTTGCCTGCAATCTGGGAACGCCGTTGGTAAATGATACGTTCCGGAATGAACTGGGGCAGTTTTCCTATATGATTTCCCAGACGCCGCAGGTGTGGAATGATTTTCAGAGTTATGAAGATGAAAATGGCGTACAGCTTACATGGGACAGCGTGGATGAGTTATTCCCGGAGAATATGATCCCGGATATGTTGGAGAGTTTTGAGATTCTTCTGCATGAATTGGGAAAGAAGGACTGGAATCAGAGATTTGATGTGCTTCCTGAAAAAAGAAAAAGAGAAATTGAAGATACAGCGCGTACAGGAGTGCCGGAGCGTGTGGAATGCCTGCATTGGGCTGTTATGAACCATGCGGAAGTTTGCCCGGAAGATATTGCGCTTATTGATGCGGGAAGCGGAAGATCGGTATCCTATGGGGAATTAAAAGCACGGGCAACAGCAGTGGCGGCAGGAATTTCAGAAAAGGATATTAAGGGCGTCCCGGTTGCACTTACCCTGCCGCGCGGGATAGAACAGATCGAGTCGGCATTAGGAATTTTGCTTTCCGGAAATTCATACCTTCCGGTCAGCTTAAGCCAGCCTAAAGATCGGAGAGCGTTAATCCATGAGAAGACGGGAGTCCGCTATGTGGTCACGAATCGGGAATTATCCGAAAAACTGGACTGGCCGGAAGGTACGGAAATCCTTGTGATGGAAGGTATGGAAGAGGGACAGGAAAATGTGAGAATGCCAGAGGTGTCGCCGAAGGACAGCGCCTATATCATCATGACGTCAGGCTCTACAGGTGTTCCGAAGGGTGTAGAGATTGCGCATGAAAGCGCATGGAATACGGTTCAGGATATTAATGAAAAGTACCATGTGACAAGTGCAGATCGGGCGCTGGCTGTATCAGCTATGGATTTTGACCTGTCGGTATATGATGTTTTTGGAATTTTAGGCGCAGGAGGAACATTGGTATTGCTTCCAGAGCAGGAGCGAAGGAATGCGGATTACTGGCTGGAACAAGTGTTGAAATATCAGATTACCGTTTGGAATTCAGTGCCGGTGCTTCTGGATATGCTTTTGATACGGGCGGAATCCATGAAACAGAAACTGCCGATCAGGGCGGTTATGCTTTCCGGAGATTGGATTGGGATGGATCTCCCGCAGAGGGTTGCGGCATGGACAGAGGATTGCCAGTTTGTCGCTATGGGAGGAGCTACAGAGGCAAGTATCTGGTCCAATTATCAGAATGTTACCCTGCCGATGCCGAAAAACTGGAAATCTATTCCCTATGGAAAGCCACTCAGATATCAGGCATATCGTGTTGTGGATGAGTATGGAAGGGATTGCCCTTACTGGGCAGAAGGCGAACTCTGGATTGGCGGTTTTGGTGTAGCAAAAGGATATAGGGGAGATTCTGCGCTTACGGGGCAGAAATTTATCACAGATCAGTATGGAAGATGGTATCGGACCGGTGATCTCGGAAGAATCTGGGATGATGAGATAATTGAATTTTTGGGAAGAAAAGATCATCAGGTAAAGATCCGTGGACACAGGATTGAATTGGGAGAAATTGAACATGCGATTCAGGAGTTTCCGGGTGTGGCTCATGCAGTTGTTGATACAGTTAGTGATGGTCATGGCAATAAAACGCTGGCTGCTTATATCGGAGCGCCGATACAGGAAGATTCTAAAGTTACAACGTATTTGTACGGCACAGATATCTTTGGCGGAGGCTGGAAAGAACTGAAGGATGATGTCAGCAATTGGCAGATGCAGCAGGAACGGAAGACAGCATACAAAAATTTCCTTGCCTATGCAGACCAGAGATGTGTACAGCTTATGCTGGAGACACTCATAGAGTTAGGCATTTTTGTATCAGAGAAGGAAGTTCTTTCGCAAAAGGAAATTTTTGAAAAAGGGAGCATTACGGAAACACAGAAGAATACTGTGGCAAGATGGTTGGAAATTTTAAAGAAGGAAGGAATCCTGAGAGAAGAGGACGGCAGACTATCGCGTACCGGGAAGGAAGTGGCTGTACCGGAAAAAGCTGGAGATGCGGAAACGTATTTTAAGAAACTGAAGCCGTATCTGAAGCATATGGTTACTGGGAATGAAGTTCCGCTGGACGTATTCTACCAGAAAGAGCCGGCTTTGGCTCCGAATATGCTGCTTCGGAGGATTCCGGGCTGCGAGGAAACAGTGGAAAGACTGGTGCAGGGATTAAGGCTTCTGGCAGAAGAACGCAGAAAAGAGCCACTCCAGATTATAGAAATTGGTACAAGGGACACTGCAATTACAAGACAGTTTTTGAATGCACTGGAAGATGTAAGCGTGGCTTATACATATGCGGATTCTTCAAAATATTTTCTGCAGGAAGCAGAGAAAGAACTTGCGGGATATGAGAGAGTCGAGTTTGAGATGCTGAATCTGGAAGAAGGCATGGATAAGCAGCAGATGTCCTTGCATAGTTATGACGTTGTGATATCGGTAAATGCTTTACATAGAAATATTGATGCTGCGGATGCGGTAAAGAAAGTAGCGGAATTACTGAAGCCAAACGGAATATTGCTGATGACTGACCTTGTGGTAAGGACATACCTTCAGGAACTTACAGCGGCTTTTTTGGAAAATGGTTTTGCGGATATTCGGGACAAGAGAAAAGAAGCAGGGCTGGTTACCCCGGACTGCCTGCTGTGGAGAGAATGTTTATCAGAGGCAGGATTGGGCGAAGACTGTGCTGTGACAGAGAGATATGGAAGATGTATATGCTGCAGCAGACAGCAGGCGTCTGTCCTGTCCTATCATAATGGAGCACTAAGGGAATATCTGTCAGAAAAACTGCCGGAGTATATGGTTCCACAGAACTATCATTTCATGGAGCAGCTCCCAACATTGTCCAATGGGAAGATTAACAGGAAGCAATTGCGGGAAGATTTTAAAGAAGAAACTGCGGTTATCCGATTTTCAAAGGCAACGACAGAAACAGAAGAAAAGCTTTTAGATATCTGGAAACAATTATTTGGATATGAAAATATCGGAATTGAAGATAATTATTTTAGCCTTGGGGGAGACTCGCTGATTGCCACAAGGTTGATCTCGGAAGTACAGACAACCTTCGGCTGCAAAATAACGATCAGTACGATTTTTGAAAATCTGACCGTAAAATCTCTGGCAAAAGCTATTGAACAGTCCGAACAGAAAGAAGAAGATACACTGCAGATCAAACCGAATCTGGAGGAAGCATATCATTCGTTCCCATTAACCGATGTGCAGTATGCTTACTGGCTTGGCAGAAGCGGATTGTATGAATTGGGAAATGTTGCAACACACTGTTATTTTGAACTGGATGCAGACGGCCTTGATACTGAGTGCGCAGAGACGGCATATGGAATAGCAGATGAATTGCAGAAATGCAGTTGTAAAGCAGGTGACTATGTTGGAATCAAATTGAATAAGAGTTTTTTTCAGATTGCGAGTGTTTTGGGAACTTTGTTGATTGGAGCAGCATTTGTTCCGATAGACAATGACCAACCAGAAATTCGTGCAGATAAAATACTGGAGATAGCAAAAATCAAATGCTTAATTGGAGAAAAAGAAGAAACTCATAAATATAGAGAAAAATATAAATGGATTGACAAAGACAGTGTCATTTTAAAAAAGAGTTATGATGAGATTGTTAATGACAACTTTGATGATGTGGCATATGTGATTTTTACGTCTGGATCCACAGGTGAACCTAAAGGGGTAGTTATCGAGCAGCAAGCTGTTGTAAATACGATTATAGATATAAATGAAAGATTTCAGGTAAAAGATAAAGACAGTATTCTGGCGCTCTCACAATTACATTTTGATCTTTCTGTTTATGATATTTTTGGAATGTTAGCTACAGGTGGAACAATAGTAATACCAGAAAAAGTTAGATATAAAGATCCGTCTTATTGGCTTATGTTGGTAGAGAAGTGGAATATCACAGTTTGGAATTCTGTGCCCGCCTTTATGGAAATGTTTGTAGACTATCTTGAACGATTCTATAAAGGAGAAAAATTGTCAATTAACAAAATATTGTTGTCAGGTGATTGGATACCAGTAAAGTTGCCAGAAAAAATTTGCAGATTCTTAAAAGACGTTCGAATATATTCACTAGGAGGGGCTACGGAAGCTAGCATATGGTCTATTTATCACGAGTGCAAAATGGGTGAATCATATAATAGTAGCATACCGTACGGTGTTCCTTTAAGTAACCAAGGTTTTGAAGTGCTGGATGCAAATATGAAACCATGCCCAGATATGGTACAAGGAGAACTATATATAACAGGAAAAGGGTTAGCAAAAGAGTATTTGGGAGATGTTTCTAAAACACAAAGTAGCTTTTTTTGGTTAAATAATAAACGAATATATAAAACCGGGGATTTCGGCAGATATTTAAGGAACGGAGAGATTGAGTTTTTAGGACGCAAAGATTCCCAAATAAAAATTTCGGGGCATAGAATTGATACCGGGGAAATAGAAAATGCAATTATGGATTGCTGCTCGGGGAAAAACTGTTGTGTAACAACAGTAGATTGGAATAATGAACCAAAGTTGGTTGCGGTAATTGTTCCAAAAGAAGATGAAAAAAAAGATGAAAAGAGTGTACGGGAAGCATTGAAGCGATACTTACCTCAGTATATGATACCGTTTTTTTTGCAATTTATTGATGAAATACCATGTACTTCAAATGGTAAAGTCGATAGACAGGCAATTCGGAAACTCTTTATTGATAAAAGGGATGATAAGATTCAACATAAAAGATGGGAATTAGAAAATTTAATAGACAAAGAAATTTATTCGATTTTAATCAGTGTCTTAAAGGTTGATGCATTATATCCAGATGATAATCTATTTGAATTAGGGGCAGATTCCTTATTAATGGCACAGATTGCGGGCAGAGTAAAAGAAATTATAGAGCAAACTAAAACATCCGTCACTTTTGATGAGATTCTACGCCAAATATTGAATAATCCTACGGGGGAAGCAATAACAACCTTTGTAAAGAGCAAGCAGAACATTCTAACATCTGAGAATGTACGAACTGATGATTTTAGAATTATAGAGAAAACTGCGAAGGATACAGTATATATTTTTTTCCATACGGCATTAGGAACAACTAATTGTTATCGCTTTGTAGAAAAGGAATTACGAAAAGAGGATTTGGGAGATTTTCTATTTATAAATGTAGAAGATGTAGAATGGTATTATTCAATACAATATCATGAATTAGTTGATAGAATTACAGACGAGTATGTTCGGAAAATAGAGCAACTTCACTATAAAAATATTAATCTTATTGGATATT
This sequence comes from Mediterraneibacter sp. 210702-DFI.3.120, assembly GCF_020561005.1. Classification (NCBI taxonomy): domain Bacteria; kingdom Bacillati; phylum Bacillota; class Clostridia; order Lachnospirales; family Lachnospiraceae; genus Mediterraneibacter; species Mediterraneibacter sp. 210702-DFI.3.120. The sequence goes on from NZ_JAJCNG010000004.1 coordinate 51,270, forward strand.
GTCTTGGAGGTATTCTTGCATTAAATGTAGCTGTAAAATTGCTGGAGAAAGGAATCGAAGTAAATAATCTGTTTGTTATAGATAGTTATCCTGTTTCCGGGAAGGTAGAGGATCAATTTATAGATGAAGTGATCTTTTTGCCTAACTATCAATTAATGCTTTCGGAGGTTCTGGAAGATGTCGATGACTTTAAGGTAATGGAATTTATTACAGAAGTGAGGAAAAGAAATAATGGTAATATACCTCAAAATACTTTCTTTAACATTATAGAGAAAGATACCAAAATGAAAAACAATAGTGGTCTTTGGGAATTTGTTAATAGTACAAAAGAAAAAAGATTTGAAGCCTACGCAAAAGCCATTGAGAAAAAAACTTGCATTAACGTGAGTGCTGAACTGCTAGAAGCAACATTTGAAATTTATCAGCATGGATTTAAAGGTGCAAATGTAGAATTACCTTTTTATAGTGGGGATATTTGTTATTTATCAGCATGTGAAGAACAAAAATATTTTTTTGCAGATAAAAACCAAAATTTAGAAATGTGGAACGATATATGTCTTGGGGAATTTGAAGTGATAAATGTTCCGGGAAATCATGTTACATGCATTCATAGTGAGGAAAATGCCACATTGCTAGCACAAATAATTATAGAGAGGAATATAAGAGGATGAAGAAGAATATAGGAATTCTTGGAGCAACAGGTTTGGTAGGATCATCTGTGTTATCTGCGTTACAAGGGAAAGGGTATGCTTTACTTATAGGGGCACGTAATCAATATAAACTTCAGTGTTTGAAAGAAGAATTTTCAACAGAGAATATAGAAATTATACAGATGGATGTATTTATTCCGAAACAAGTTGAAATGTTCTGTTCGCAATGCGATGTAGTCATTAATTGTACATCTCCCGCATCTATAGTTGGGACAAGGATAGTTCGAGAGTGTATTAAGCAAGGGAATGATTATATTGATCCATTTGGAGAAGGAGATGTCGAGAAATATATTGTTGATAATAAAAGTATGATAGGGGATAAAAAAACTAGAATTATACTATCATCAGGTACATATCCAGGATTATCAGAAGCTCTATTTAAGTATGTGGCAGAAATACATAAAGGAGCTGAGGTATCTATCAAAGAATACTTTTATGGAAATAGTTATTTTTCGCATGGAGCTACACAAGATGTAATATCAAGTATGATTAATAATAAATCTAAAAGCATGAGTTTTTTTTATAAAGACGAAATTATTCCATGCAAAATGAGGATAGGGGAAAGTATATGTATAGATGAGAAAGTAGGAACAATGTATCTGTATCCTATTATTAGTAAAGATTTTCGAAGAGTGTGCAAGGAAACAGGAGTCAAGGAAGGTTGTTTTTTTAACACATTTTCTGATCTGTCTTCCATGGCTAGTTTTTTTGAAATTGGAAGCAAAATATATCATTCGAATAGTATGGATACTTTTGGATATACAGAGCAATTGGAAAAAATGTATAGGAACAAAAGTACAGAAAATGAAAAGACTATATTTTGGTTTGGTATAGAACTTGTAAATGGAAATGATGTAGAAAAAAAACTTATGTCTTTTGAATATGCGTGTAACTGGAATTCCCTATCGGGGTATGTTTGTGCGTTGGTGGCAGAATGGTGCCTAAACGATGAAATTTCAAAAGGAAAGGCATATAATTTAGATGAAATAGAAGGTATTCAAAAATTTATAGAGAGTCTTCCGGGAGAAATAAAACAGAATATAGTTAAACTTTAAACAAAAGAATTCTATTTCAAAAATAATATTCAAATGAATCAGAAAAAAATCTATTTGGATTTAAAATGCCTTTTTGGAGTAGAAAAAAATTATCATATCTGTTATATTACGTTGAAGAAGGTTAGAACTGGCTAACCAAAAGAAGGAGGATGTTATAATGAAGAAACTACAAGGAAAAGACCTTATTAACGTTGGAATCTTTACTGCAATTTATTTCGTGGTATTTATGGCCGTTGCTATGTTGGGTTTTATCCCTATTTTTTTGCCACTGCTGATTGCGATTGCGCCGCTTATTGCCGGCATTGTTATGATGCTGTACTATTCTAAAATCCAAAAGTTTGGAATGGTGTCTCTGACCGGTTTGATCTGTGGTATTTTGATGCTGCTCACAGGTATGGGATATTGGAGTATTATTACCGGTTTTGTTTTTGGTGTTCTGGCTGATCTAATCTTGAAGTCCGGCGATTATAAGAGCGCAAAGAAAGGGATCATTTCTCATGGGGTTTTCTCGATGTGGATTATTGGTAATTATATTCCTATTGTTGTAACAAGGGACAGCTATTACCAAGATTTGATTACCGGCTATAGTCAGGAATATGCCGATGCGATTATGGGGTATATCAGTGCATATACACTTCCGCTTCTTTTGATTGCCGGTTTTGTCTGCGGCGTGATTGGCGGTATCATCGGACAGAAGATTTTTAAGAAACACTTCAAAAGGGCAGGTATTGCATAATGCGTCAGGAGTTATTAGCAAGTCAGAAAAGCGGCAGAGGAATACTGTTAGACCCCCGGACGAAACTCGCTTTGCTTATCACAATTTCCGTATTTGTTTTAAGTGGAGGCATTGGTGTAACTTCCAGACAGTTCGCTCCTGTTTTGTCGGCAGTTCCTCTGATATTGATGCTGACCGAAGGGGCATGGAAGGGGTCATGTATCTATTTTGCCTTGTACGGTGGCAGCTATCTACTGCAAATACTGTCACTCCCGTACTTGTCAGGACTGCCAAGTTTTTTTGTTGTTGCAGTTTGTGGCTTTTTAATGAGGTTTGTTCCGGGAATTATGATGGGATACATTACAGTCAAAACAACCACCGTCAGTGAATTTGTTGCTGCCATGAAGAAGCTGCATTTGCCGGAGCAAATTATTATTCCAATGTCTGTTATATTCCGCTTTTTCCCAACAGTTGTTGAGGAATATAATGCGATAGGCGATGCTATGAAAATGCGAGGGATTCGCTTCGGCGGAGGCAAAGCAGGCGCAATGTTGGAATATAGGCTTGTTCCTGTAATTATGTGTTCTGTTAAGATTGGGGAAGAATTAAGTGCTGCAGCCCTGACGAGAGGATTGGGCGGATCGGTTAAGAGAACAAATATCTGCGAAATCGGTTTTCATGTGCAGGATATTCTTTTCTTGTTATTGTGTGTAGTGGCTTTTGCTATTCCGATTGCAACAATGATTGCAGGGAGGTAGGATTATGATTGAATGTAAAAAAGTTTCTTTTTCCTACCCTTCAAATGAAAGTATCGACGGAGAACGTGAAGTACATGGAACGCTGAAAAATATAGACCTGTCTATTAATGATGGAGATTTCGTGTTGCTCTGCGGAACATCAGGATGCGGAAAAACTACATTAACTCGTTTGTTTAATGGCCTGATTCCGCACTATTACGATGGCAAGCTGGAAGGTAGAGTCATACTCGATGGCAAAGATATGAGTAGCCTGTCGTTATTTGATATATCAAAAAAAGTGGGTTCTGTTTTTCAGAATCCACGTTCTCAATTTTTTAATGTGGATACGACCAGCGAAATTGCCTTTGGATGTGAAAACCATGGATTGGAAGAAGCAGAAATCCGAAAGCGGGTAAAACTGGTCTCAGAGCAGTTGAACCTTACAAATCTACTGGACAGAAGTGTTTTCTCCCTTTCCGGTGGGGAAAAGCAAAAAATCGCCTGTGGATCTGCCGCCGCTGTGGAACCGGATGTATTTGTTTTGGACGAGCCATCTTCCAACCTTGACGCCTATTCCATCGCTGATTTTCGGAAACTGTTAAAAATATTGAAGTCACAGGGCAAAACAATTATTATTGCGGAGCACCGGCTCTACTATCTTTATGATCTGGCAGATAGGATCATATATTTAAGCGACGGGGAAATACAAGGGGATTATACTTTGCCGGAATTTCAGTTGATTCCGGCGGCGGAAAAAGCTAAAATGGGATTACGGCCTCTTGGCCTGGGTGAGTTTGCAGACATTGAGCCTGCCAGTCTACATTCAGGGCAGGGGATATGGAAACTGAACCACTTCCATTTCGCATACAAGAAACAGCCGGAAACGCTTTCTCTGGAAAATATAGAGCTTCCTGCCGGAAATGTAACGGCGGTCATCGGGCACAATGGAGCCGGAAAAACGACACTATCCCGTTGCTTATGCGGATTGGAAAAAAGATGTAAAGGTATCCTCGAAAAAGAAGGTACTTCCTATTCAAGCAAACAGCGGCTGAAGCTATGCTATATGGTCATGCAGGATGTAAATCATCAGCTTTTTACGGAGAGCGTTTTAGAGGAAGTCCTGTTAAGTATGCCGGGGAAAGATTCCGATGAATCGCCTGAAAATGTGGCAAAGGCAGAGGCTATCTTGACAGAAATGGATTTGCTCCCGTACAAAGCCTGCCATCCGATGGGGCTTTCGGGAGGGCAAAAACAACGTGTGGCGATTGCTTCTGCGATTGCCTCTGAACGTCCGGTTATACTATTTGACGAACCTACCAGCGGCCTTGATCTCTTTCATATGAGGCAGGTGGCCGATTCGGTCAAAGGACTTGCCGATTCAGGAAAAACCATTGTGATTGTGACCCATGATCCTGAATTTATACTCAGATGCTGCAATCATGTGATTCATCTGGAAAACGGAATGCTGGAAGAAAGCTATTCCCTCTGGGATATGGAAGGACGAGAACGGCTATTAAACTTCTTTATACTGGAAGGGGGCGGCGGAAATCAAACTGTTTGATGGTAAAATAAATTGCGGATCAAATGTAAAAAATGTCATTGAAACTGAGGATTGTGTTGTCCTGCAAATTTTTGACGAAAGCGGCGAAGGGACAATGACAGCTCACAAAATTTTTGATGGCGCTTTTGTGATGTATAGTGATATGCACCTAAAAGAATGCGTTTCTCATTTTCAGAGTAGTACAGGCAGTTCGCTTCTCTATATCGACCATTGCCGGGAGGGACGAATCGAAAACGAAATTGGCAATCATGCTTATGGCTATTTACAGGAGCATGAAATGCGAGTTGATAACAGGCGTTTCCATTCGGGACGAGTTTGCTTTCCGCTTTGCCATTACCACGGGATGACGCTCGGGTTTGATTTGGAAATTGCTGTGCCAGCCCTCAGAGATTTTTTTGGCGGGTTTTCGGTTGATTTATATGAACTTCAAAAGAAGTATTGTAACGACAAGAAACCGTTTGTTATTCATAATGAGCCGGGAATTGAACATATTTTTTCAGAACTTTACTTTGTCCCGCAGCAAATCAAAGGAGACTACTATAAAGTAAAGGCGCTGGAACTACTTTTGTATCTGGACGCTTTGCAAATTTCCGAGTCCAAAGAGGAACGTCCTTATTTTTATAAAGGGCAGGTAGAGAAAATAAAAGCAATCCACGACCTGATTACAACGGATTTGCAAGAGCATTATACAATGGATGAATTGGCTGAACGGTTCCAGATTTCATTGACGGGCATGAAAAACTGTTTCAAAGAGGTTTACGGAGATTCCATGTATTCTTATCTTCGCCGTTATCGAATGAATATCGCTGCTACAATGCTCAGGCAGGATTCCAAAAAGGGGATTGCAGAAATTGCCGGGGCTGTCGGATATGAAAGTCCCAGTAAATTTGCAACGGCCTTTCGTCAGGTGATGGGACAAACGCCTATGGAGTACCGAAAATCTTTTTTCTAAATGGTGCATAAATGCCGTTTTGGAGAGGAAAGAAGAATTGAATACTGCTACAATGAGGATGGTTAGCAAAGACTACCCATCCTTTTTTCTTTGCTGACTAAAAAGAAGGAAGGTGATTGTAATGAAGCAGCAAAAAGATAATTGGGTGAAAATTCTGTTTTCCTTCGCCGCACCATGCAAGGGGAAAATGGCTCTTTCGGTATTCTGCGCCATTCTGAGCGTTGCAGGAGGGTTTATTCCTTTTTGGGCTGTATATGAAATCCTGCTGGCATTTATCAATCAGAATGTGACCCTGAATGGCATTCTGATTTGGTGTCTGGTTGGAGCAGCGGGCTACCTGCTGCGGGTTGCCTGCCATGGAATCTCTACGATCCTGGCGCATATTTCAGCCTATACCATTTTGGAAGGAATCCGGCTTAAAATTGCGGACCGGCTGATGAAAGCGCCTCTCGGCGAAGTGATGGGGCGGCGAATCGGCTATCTGAAAAATATCATCATGGATAAGGTGGAGGATTTAGAGCCGCCTTTGGCACACATGATCCCGGAATTGACTTCTAACCTCCTACTCCCTGTTGCAATTTTTACCTGGATGATGGTCATTGACTGGCGCATGGGATTGGCGGTTCTGATTGCTCCGGTGCTGGCCATGATTCCTATGTTTTTCCTTATGAGGAATTATAACAGTCAGTACGCCGCTTATATGGAGGCAAATAACCATGTCAACAGTATTATTATTGAGTATGTGGAAGGCATCGAGGTTGTAAAGGCTTTTAATCAAAGCACAAGCTCCTATGAAAAATTTGTTAATGCTGTCCAGTCGTTCAAAGAGTTTACCCTGGCATGGTTTAAGAGCACATGGAAAACGATGAACCTGATGATGGCGATTATGCCAACAACGTTACTGGGGGTTCTTCCTGTCGGCCTTCTGCTGGTACAGAATGGAAGTATTTCCCCCGCAGAGCTTGCAATGGGGATTATTCTTTCTCTCAGCATTGTTGGGCCGTTGATGAAAGCAACCACTTTCATTAACGAAGCAAAGTCTATGGAATATGCAGTAGAGGCGGCAAATGAACTTTTGAACCTGCCTATGCTGCCGGATTCAGGGAAAATCGTATCCATACCCCGCAATGATATTGTGTTGGAGCATGTAACCTTTTCCTATGACGGCTCCGAGCAAAATGAAGTACTGCATGATGTGAACTTGGAATTGCCAGAGGGAAGTTTTACGGCACTTGTAGGACCGTCTGGCGGCGGTAAATCAACGATTGCCCGTCTGATTGCAAGGTTTTGGGACGTGACAGGTGGCAACATTACCATTGGGGGGAAGAATATCAAAGAGTTGTCTATACGCCAGCTTTCCGAACTGGTCAGTTTTGTGACGCAGGATAACTTCCTGTTTAATTGCTCTCTGAAAGAAAACATCCGTCTTGGAAATCCAAACGCCACAGATGAAGAAGTATATGCGGCGGCGAAAGAGGCCTGCTGTGATGAATTTATTGTGCGTTTGGACAAAGGATATGATACCCCTGCCGGTGATGCCGGAAAGAGGCTGTCCGGCGGCGAAAAACAGCGAATTGCGATTGCGAGGGCGATCCTCAAAAATGCCCCGATTGTTATTTTGGATGAAGCGACAGCATTTACTGACCCGCAGAACGAAGATAAAATTCAGAAATCTATCATGGCGTTATCAAAGGGTAAAACTCTTCTTGTGATCGCCCACCGCCTTTCCACCATTCAGAACGCAGATCAGATTGTCGTGTTGAAAAAAGGCCGGATTGTGGATTGCGGAAAGCAGGGAGAATTGTTGAAGCGGTGTCCGCTGTATGCGGATATGTGGAAAGCCCACATCGGGGCGAAGAATTGGTCTGTGAGTGAAAAGAAGGAGGTGGTCGCTCATGTTTAAGTCTATGAAACGGATCATTAAATGGGCGGGGAAATATAAGGGACGCCTCTATCTTGGCTCTGTTTTTTCCTTTTTCAGCAGCCTGTCTACGGCGATCCCTACAATGGCTGCCGCTTATGCCCTTGATAAAGCAATCGCAGCTTATTGGGCAGGCAACACAATAGAATCCTCCCTGATCTGGCAGATGCTTTGGATTACTGTTGGCTCGATTGCGCTTAACTTTCTACTCTCTTATTTGCGGGCGGTGTTGCAGGAAAGCATTGGTTATGAAGTAGCCGCAGGGCAGCGAATCCATTTAGGCGATGTGCTGAAAAGGGTTCCTCTGGGATATTTTTCCAAAAACAGCGTGGGCGATATTCTGACAGGTGTTACCACGGAGCTATCCACACTTGAATTGCAGGGAATGAAGATGGTTGACATCATCATCAACGGATATGCAAAGTTTATTGCAATTCTCCTGTGTTTCCTTTTCCTGAGTCCAGCCGCAGCAGTGATTTCTGTTGTCGGCGTTGCCTTTTCCTCATTGGCCTTACATGGTATCAGCAGGCATAGTGAAAAGACCGCTGCTATCACGCACCAGGCCATGGAGGATATGTCTGGCTCTGCGATTGAATATATCCGCGGGCTGTCCATCGTTAAATCGTTCGGACAGGAAGGGGCTTCTATCGAAAGTTTCCGCAAGGCAAATACGGATTTGAAAAATATTCATATCAAAGTAGAAAAAGGCTATACGCCATTTAACTGCTTGCATCTGTTCTCCTTAAAACTGGCATCTATGGGGATTGTGTTTATCTGTGCATGGCAGACACTTAACGGGCAAATGAGTCTTGCTTATTTCCTGATGTTTGTTCTGTTTTCTTTCGTAATCTTTGGAAGTGTGGAAAACATTAACGACGCGGCTCACATGCTGGGTCTTATAGATTCCGCTATGAATAAGCTGGAAGCTCTGGAAAATGCAGAATATATCGACCAGGACGGAAAAGATATTACACCGACCTCGTATGACATTACTTTTCAGGATGTATCCTTTGGTTACGATAAACGGACTGTATTGCATGATGTGAATTTCACGATTCCGCAGAATACCACAACAGCGATTGTAGGTCCCTCCGGGAGCGGCAAGTCTACCCTGTGCAGCCTGATTGCACGCTTTTATGATGTTGACGCCGGAAAAATCACTTTAGGAGAAACAGATATTCGAGAATTTACCTGTGACAGCTTACTAAAAAATATCAGTATGGTGTTCCAGAATGTATATCTGTTCCGGGATACGATCCGTAACAATATCAAATTCGGCAGCCCGAACGCTTCAGAGGAACAGATGATTGCCGCTGCAAAAAAAGCGCGCTGCCATGACTTTATTATGGCCTTGCCAGATGGATATGATACCGTCATTGGTGAGGGCGGTTCTTCTCTTTCCGGCGGTGAAAAGCAGCGGATTTCGATTGCCAGAGCCATGCTGAAAGATGCGCCGATTGTTATTTTGGATGAGGCCACGGCCAGCATTGACCCAGAGAATGAGCATTTGATTCAAGAGGCTATTTCCGCACTGACACATGGTAAAACAATCATAACGATTGCCCATAGACTGGCGACGATTGAAAATGCGGATCAGATTCTCGTTATTGATGGAGGAACGGTAGTGCAGAAAGGAACTCATAAAGAATTACTGAAACAAAAAGGAACCTATCGAGATTTTATTAGTATTCGTGAGCAGGCTGAAGGTTGGAGAATTCAGTAGATTACGAAAAGAAGTTGCAGGAAAACGCAATATTCAGAAAATACCATTGGTTAATATTTGATAGGAGTGATTTGAGGTTTTGTGTGTTCTCTGGCATAATGTATTGAGATTAAAAAAGTCATTTATAAACATTGTTGTGCAATTTGTGTTCTTGAGATGCAAGGAGTATTCTGCACATTGTTTGTTTATGGATTATGACTGCTTGCAGAGTGCGGTGTTAAGTTTGGATTAATTTAATATGTCGTTGGTATTTTAGGAAAGCAAAAAATTATAATTATAATAATGAAAAATTTGCTTTCCTAATGAAACGGCATACCTAAATATTAGTAAGAGGTTATCATGAAAATAATAATTATTATTATCTTGTTGGCATTTATTATTCTTGCTTTGAGTTTTTTGCTTACGTTCATAATGTATCGTATGCAGTTTGGAAAGAGAATAGATATTTGTGAAGCGGATAAAAAATCAGATATTCCCAGAAGAAAAAAAATAGAATTTTATTCGGGAAAAAATAAATTAACAGGATATTTCTATGGAATTAATCAAAATAAAGTTAATAATAAGGTTGTTTTGGTTGTGAATGGGTATGGAGTTACGTATAATGCTTATATGCCAGAAATATGTGAACTGATAAACTGTGGATACCTTGTATTTTCTTATGATATGACAGGATGTGGTGAAAGTGAAGGAGAAAATATAAAGGGATTTGCACAGTTTATTATAGATGCCCAAAATGCTGTACTATATTTAAAAAAACAAGGACTAGATAAAATTATCGCATTTGGGCATAGTACAGGTGCATATGCTGTGGCGGCATTGTTGAATATACAGAAAGAAAATTTGAATAAGGCAATTATAATATCGGCCTTTGATGTTCCAAATAAATTTGTGAGAATGTGTATGCAAAAAAAAATGAAATGTTTTGCATATTTATTACAGTTTTGGATAGCTGTATTTGAAAAGATTCAATTTGGTAAGTATGCATTACTTAGTGGAAAAGATGGCGTTAATAAATATCAAAAACCTGTGTTAATTATACAGGGGGCTAAAGATGATCAAGTCGAAGTAAATAATTCGTTATATAGTTTACGGAAAGATGTTATCAATAACCAGGCTGAATTTTTGTTGGAAAAGAATAGAGGTCATTATCCTACAAGGATTGAAAACGAAAAGGATATAGTAATAAACAAAGAGATATTTGAAGTGATAAAAGAATACATTAAAGACACTTAAATGAATTAATGTATTAATTGCATACAAAAAAATAAGGGATAATAATAGTTTTTCACTGCATTTTGCTGTTGCAACAAAATAAGAGATATTGTGTTCCGGCGCAGTAAGATAGTTTTTCAAAGGAAATTTATCAAAAAAAATTAGTCAGGCAAAAGATAGGAGGTGCTTAATGGCATTACATGAATCAGCAGAAGATTACTTAGAAGCTTTATATCTATTACAAAAAAGTTATCAGAGGTACGTTCAATCAATCTTGCAGATTTTCTCGGATACAGTAAACCAAGTATTACGAATATGGTAAAAATTTTGATTGATGAGAAAATGGTTCAAAAAGATGACAAGGGTATTTTTAGTCTGACTCAAAAAGGAAGTGAATGTGCGAAAGAAATTTATGAAAAACATTGCTTCTCTTATGAGTTATTGGTTTCAGCCGGAATTGATGATAAACTGGCGCAAAAGGAGGTTTGTAAGATGGAACATGATTTATCTGAAGAGAGCTTTCAAAAATTCAGATAATTGTTCAAAAATATGAATGCACCCCGGAACCGTTAGCAATGCTGGATATTAAGCTATTGCTGCTATATCTTTTGTAGTACTATGAATACCGTTTAGTGCAAAAATATCAATATATTGTACTTGAAAATGTTGACGAAAACAAAATCTAGTGCCATGATAAATGCGTAAACAGTTTCATTCGGGGAATATCCTGAATAAGAAATTTCATCTCGAAATGGTCCGGGATTTGAAAGCAGATTGTGCGAAACGCACCGAAGAAGTCTGTTCGGGCTTCTGTAATATTGGTTCAGGCGTTAGCCTGAAAAGACAGAAATGACATCAAAAAGCAAAGAATTGTTTTTTGGTGTTTTTTTTATGTTCAGGCTGGCGGAAGGAGGGAAGACAAGAACAAACAAAAGAGGAAACAGAGGCGAGCAAAACGGAAAAAAGAAGCAAGAGATAATCTGACCAAAGAAGAGATCTTGCAAGATGACCGATTTTTCTGTATTGCTGGTTATACCTCCGGAGGTGCACCGTATGGTGTCACCTGGGAGGAAAAGGATTTGAAACCTTGGGAAGATTGGGAAGAAAATGAGTGAGTTGCCAGTGCAATCTTATTTTTCTCTTGTGACAGAAACAGGTTCCTTTTTGGCCGGAAGTAAGTCTGAACTGATCTCAGGAGCATCGAGCAGTGCAGTGAAATTCTGCTGAATGATATCCAGTGTCTTTTGTTTTTTCTGTAATTCTTGCTTTTCCCGGACAGTAGTAGCCTGTTCAGATTCAAGATTTTCAATCAGCTTTTGGACTTTATTAGAGCTTGGGATTTTGGTAACACCGAGATCCTGAAGCTCTTTTTTTAGTGAATCGTGGAGCTGGTATTCTGCCTGATGTTTGGTGCGGTATGCTTTTGGATTTTTAGCAGATTTACAATCTTCAATTACTTTACGACAAAGCCGGTAAGAATCGCAGTGTTTCTGAATGACTTTCTGCGTGCTCAGCTCACTGTTGATTTGTGCTATTCTTTGGTCGGCAACTTTCACAGAAGCTTCAATGTCAGATACATGCTGCCTGAAATCGTCATAATTCAGCAAGTTATTTTCGGAAAGATAGTTGAAGGTGCGGGCTGCCTCTTTTAGATTATTGAGCTTTGCCCATCGTTCAAATCCCTCTTGATTTCCAGTTGTGACATAAGTGGAGATATTGATATACAAGCGAGCTTCTCTGGACAGATGTCTTGGAGTTTTTACTTTGCTACGATTTTTAGCCAGACGGATGCGAACATTTTCTTCGGAATAATAGCTTCCGAGAGATTTCATATAAGTGAAGTTCTGCTGTTCTGGTGCACGGAATGACAGGTGCTTTCCCTGCCGGATTTCATATCCGGCTAACTGCATTTTTTGTAGAAATTCCTCATAGTTGATGGAAGTCCAGATTGCCTTATCAACTGCAACACGTAGCTTGGCTTTCCAACTGGTGCCACGATGATATTCCATATTCTCTTTATAGCTTTTACCTTTTTCTCCGGTTGGCATACTGGTGGCAAGTCCGTTTTCATGGCAAATGCGATTACTGATCCGGCAGATTTTATGGTAGCTCCGCTTATTGGAAACATACTTGTGATGATCAACAAAGCTTGCAGCGTTGAAGATGATGTGGTTATGGATATGATTTTTGTCAACATGGGTACTGATCACATATTCATATTTTCCTTTCAGTACTTCGTCAGCAAATTGCTGCCCTAAGCGATGGGCATTTTCGGCATCAACTTCTCCAGGCTTAAATGACTGGATCAGATGAAATGCCAGGTTATCGCCCTTGTCCATTCCATTCTTTTTTGCCATTTCTCTTGTCATAGAAAATTCAAGATCTGCAGTTTCCGGGGAACAGCCAAAACTGGAAACTAACAGTTTTTCATCTGTCTTATCTGGATTTGTAATATAGTCTAGAGCTTTCTTGTCTGTTACTTTAATGGGGAAGATTTTAAGATATGCCATATTTCTTTTACCATCTCTTTCAATTCTTGCATTTCTTCCGGATATAGATCTCCGGTGGTATTTACCTTTTTTGCAATCTGGTTGATATTTACACCAATCTTGTGCATTTCCTCATACTGTTTCTTAAGTGGAGTGGTATCTGTGTTGACGATGTAACCGTCGATTGCCATTTTGCGCAGATAAGCTCCCATGTTTTTTGTCTTTGATTCTATCATCTTCCTGCGGATTAACTTTCGTTCTTCTTCGGTGACATAGAAATGGATTTCTTTGTTTCTCTTTCTTTCAGCCATTGGCGGGTTCTCCTTTCTGAGAGGACAGTAGTATCGTTGCTTTCAGCGTTTTTTCAATTTAGGGTAGGGTTCCCTAAATTGGGATTTCCCGGAAGTGTATCCTCACTTCCTGTCCTTGCTGTTTTACCCCTCTATTAGCTAAAGTCAGAAGAATAAGAGAAATGCAAAAGAATTTGGCAGGTAGTATGGCATACAAAAATGTGGTATGATTAGGGGCAGGATATCAGAAGAATCAGGAGTTGAATAGATTGTGAAGAAAGAAGAAATTTTTGAATATGTGCAGAAACAGTATGGCACGATTCCGGAATATTTATGGAGTAAACTACCGGACAGTGCAGTACTTCGACATAAGAATGGGAAATGGTATGCAGTGATCATGACGGTTGAAAAATCGAAACTGGGATTAGAGGGAAATGATCTGGTTGACATCATGGATGTAAAGTGCGATCCAGAAATGACCAGCATGATTATTCAGACTTATGGATTTTTACCTGGATACCATATGAACAAGCGGCACTGGATTACGATTTTACTGGATGGTTCGTTCAGTGAAGCAAAGATACTGGACTTTTTGGATATGAGTTATGACCTGATTGATGGAGCAGGCAGAAAAGAAGAAAATGTAAGTGGTTTACAGTGATTTTTGAGCAAAAGGGAAACCGGGGATTTTACTCCTCGGTTTTTCGGCTGTTATGCTTCAGTCTTCAACTTGAAAAATATCTTCTACAGGCACTTTCAGGTAATGGGCCAGCCGGATTGCAATCTCAAGAGAGGGATTACGTTCTCCACGTTCGATGCGGCCTATAGTCTGGCTGCAGGAACCTATGGCTTCAGCCAAATCTGCTTGAATGAGATTCCGTTCTTCACGAATATCTTTTAATGTATTATTGATTGCCATTCAATCACTTCCTTTGCTTATTGTTATCAGCAGGATCATGAACCTGCTGTTGAAATCTAATGAAATCCCGGAATTTCTGCACCTTTGCATTTCCCGATTACTTTTCCAAAAATTTTAAAAGAGTCAGATTCCAAAACCTGGATAGGACGATATTTTTGATTTAAAGAGATCAGATAAACACCATCTGGCTCATCGTGTAATTCCTTGATGTAAGTATTGCCGTTGAGATAGAAGATTCCAATTTCACCATTAGCAAGAGAATCTTTTTTCTGAATCCATGCAACATCATCTGTATGATAAAGTGGCTCCATACTATCACCGGAGATCCGTACACCAAAGTCAGTCTGCTCAGGAGCAAGATGTCCTACGTCATAGGTTTCTTTTACAGAATCTTCCAGGTAATTTCCAGTACCAGCAGAAACTGGTTCCCAGGTAATTTCTACAGGATGATGGAATGGGATAATCTTTGCAGATAGTGGAGAAAACTTTTTAGAAGCTTTTAAAATATCAGCAAATTCAATCAATTTATTTCTGCCTTCTTCATTCAATCCACTCATAATGTTATAGGGGTTTTCTCCAAAGAAGGATTCATATATATCTTCGATATCAAGTAACTGGCAAAGTGTCAGGAAAACATGTAAAGCTGGTTCTCGTGCATTGGTCTCCCATTTGGAGATTGCTTTTGTAGTGACCTGAATACCTTCCTGAGAAAGCAGGTCTACCAGATCTGATTGAGAGTATCCTTTCTTTTTTCTATTTTCTGCTAATATTTCCCCGAAATCGTGCATTTGTTCGCCTCATTTCTATTTGAATTTTCTATATGCATTATACCGTATGTTAGAAATAAAATCAACAATAATCTCCGAAATGGAGAAAATACAACCAAGATGTTACTTGACTATCTCCAAAATGTCGATATATACTAAACATACAGAAATTGATAAAACATCATGTTGAAAGAAGCAGCTGGGAGGTGAAAAGTTTGAGTGAGCGTGTGATCCTGCATAGTGATATGAACTGTTTTTATGCCAGTGTAGAAATGCTGCATCATCCGGAATTTGCCGGAATGCCTCTTGCAGTTGGCGGTGATCCGGAAGCTCGGCATGGAATAGTGCTAACAGCAAATTATATTGCAAAGCGAAAAGGTGTAAAGACCGGAATGGCATTATGGCAGGCAAAACAGATTTGTCCGGAAATCATTTTTGTGCCACCACGAATGGACTTGTATTTGAGATTTTCACAGATGGCAAGAGAAATCTATTCGGAGTATACGGACAAGATCGAGCCATATGGGATTGATGAAGCCTGGCTGGATGTATCGGACAGCAGAAATCTGAAAGGAAGCGGAATGACGATTGCAAGAGAAATCAGCCATCGGATTAAATACGAACTGGGTGTAACGGTAAGTATCGGAATTTCCTGGAATAAGATTTATGCGAAACTTGGTTCAGATTACAAAAAGCCGGATGCAATCACAGAGTTTAATCGAGAAAATTATAAAGACAGGATATGGCAGCTTCCAGCATCAGATTTGCTTTATGTCGGAAGGCAGACAAATAAGAAATTGCAAAAACTTGGAATCCGGACAATCGGGCAACTTGCGGAATCAGACGAAAAGTTGTTAGAGAGCCATTTTGGAAAAATAGGAAATGTATTATGGACTTTCGCAAATGGCTGGGATGAAGATCCGGTTTGCAAGGAAGGGTATGAAGCACCAGTAAAGTCGATAGGTAATGGCACCACAACACCGAGAGATCTGGAAAATGATCTGGATGTCTGGATCATTCAAATAGCATTGGCAGAAAGTGTAGCTGCACGATTGCGGAAACATGGATTTAAATGCAAAACAGTAGAAATTACAGTTCGAGATAATGGATTGTATAGTTTTTCCAGACAGATACATTTACGACAGCCAACGAATATTACAAACGAGATTGTAACTGCAGCATTTCAGCTATTTAAAGATAATTATAAATGGGAACATCCCATTAGAAGCCTGGGAATCCGAGCTGCGGATCTTGTGTTAGATGATATTCCCGTGCAGTTGGATTTATTTGGAAATCAGGAGAAAAAGGAAAAGTTAGAGAAGCTGGATCGTACTGTAGATGAGATCAGACGACGGTTTGGTTATTTCAGTATACAGCGAGCGGCAATGTATCAAGATAAAGTCTTATCCCACTTAGACGCTGGTACGCACACGATCCATCCACACAGTTATTTTCATGGGTAATTGGAGGGATAGATTTGAAAAAAGCATTAACCAGAAAACAGAAAGAAAGTTATCAATGTATTTTGAATTATATGAAGGAGCATGGATACCCGCCGACAGTCCGGGAATTTGGAGAGTTGATCGGGGTGAAATCAACATCATCTGCTTTTTCCAGAATCAAGCAGTTGGAGCAAAATGGATATATCCGCAGAATCCCGGCATCGCCAAGAGCAATCGAGATTTTATAGTGAGGTGTCGGTATGAACAAAGTATATGTAGATGTAGTGGCAGAGTTTCGGAAAGACGGGCAGCTGGTTCCCATATTTTTTACATGGGAGGATGGAAGAAAATATAGTATTGACAGAATTTTGAAAATCGAGCGATGCGCCAGCAGAAAGGCAGGCGGTGTAGGAATGATGTACACCTGTATGATACAGGGGCAGGAAAGCCACTTGTTTTACGAAGTGGATAAATGGTTTATGGAGAGAAAAACAGCATAAGGAGAGATTGGTATAGACGATATTATTTGGATTATTAACCGGCAGGGATAGTCACTTTCCCTTTATATTCCTGTAGGTTTTACATAAGAAGATGGATTCCGGTCAGCAAAGACAGCTCCCACAATGCCTTTTGGATATCCGCTTCTGCAAGTTGTAGTAAGTAATTGCTTCCCATCAAAATCATGGGGAAAGCGAACTGGTCTGAAAGACCGCCAGTTAGTGTGATGATGATAAGGAGATTTTGAAACTGATGACAGACAGAGATTATGCAATTAAATCAATGAAAGAAATTACCTTCCAGATGGCAAGTCATGCACAGGATTATCTGGAAGTTACAATCGAAAGACATTATACTGATATTAAAGAATTGATGACAAGCTATCAGAAATTGATTTTGGAAAATCAGATTGTGTTAGAAGAACTGGATATGGAATGCCAGGAGAAAATCAATGAAGATATGGCATATGTATTGAGTTATCTGAGCATTTATAACAACCAGCTGAATGTGCCAAAGATGCACCGGGAGATGAATAATCTGATGATTATTTATGGATTGTCGGACATGATCTATCGGGGAATGACTTTGGTGAAGTTCTATGCACCGAATGGTGTGATGCTCAGTGAAATCCTTCATTCCTGTTTTTGCAGTCATTATAATAAGACAGATGTGGAAGTACAACAGGAGTTGGGAATAGGCAGGACTTCTTTTTATAAAATGAAGAAGCAGGCACTTGGGTATTTAGGATTTTATTTTTATGAGATCGTGGTACCGCAGGCAAAGGATAAAAGATTTAAACCGTCACTGGGCGTTGAGGAAGAGTAGGTGAATAATATGAGATACGAAGATTCGATGAAAGGTGTAGCTGCTCAGATAATCAAAGAACAGCAGCGAGTCAGTAAAATTAAAAACAATCCAGAAGAGTTCCATTGGCATGACGAATATGCAACGTTGAATTTCTTTCGGTTTATCTGTAAAAATATCGGTAACTTGGGAAATGGAGAAATTGAAAAAATGGTCACACGCTTAAAGAGCATAGATCAGAAAGCAGTGGAAAACCATGTGAATGGTGCTGTTTGGGCATTTGATTATGATAAGATGTTCTGTGTATTGATGGAAAATGAAATATGCCAAAAGGTGTGTGAAAAGAATAAATATAATAGTTGGACGAAGCTGATTGGAAATTATTGTTTTCAAGTGGTGTAGGATAAAATAGTGGCTTGTGAAAAGCTGGTTTTGATGTTAAGATGAAATTGGGATAGGAGACATTTAGGAACCTGTTCTGACACAGCAAAGAATGGAGGCGAGAATGGACGTGACGAAAGCAGAAACCGTGAAAACAGAAGAATTGGAAACACGTTACGAAAGATACAAGGGTATCTTAAAAGACCTTACCATCATGAGCGATGTGTTTATGCGGAATGTATTTAAGAAACGTGAATGCACAGAATATGTTCTGCAGGTAATTATGGATAAAAAGGATCTGAAAGTGATTGATCAGGTTCTTCAAAAGGACTATAAGAATTTACAGGGACGTTCAGCTATTCTGGACTGTGTTGCCAGAGACTCTGAAGGCAAGCAGATGGATGTAGAAATCCAACAGGATAATGAAGGGGCATCTCCAAAACGAGCAAGATATCATAGTGGTTTAATGGATATGAACACATTAAATCCGGGACAGGATTTTGATGACCTTCCGGAAAGCTACGTGATTTTTATTACCAGAGATGATGCACTTGGCTATGGACTTCCGATTTATCATGTAGACAGAAAAATCGAAGAAGTCAGTGAGAATTTTAAAGATGAAGCTCATATTATTTATGTAAATTCTAAGAAACAAGAGGATACAGAATTAGGCAGACTGATGCATGATCTTCACTGTAAGAATGCAGAAGATATGCACAGTAAGATACTTGCTGACAGAGTATACGAATTGAAGGAAACACAGAAAGGGGTGGAATTCATGTGCCGTGAGATGGAACAGATTTATAGTGAAGGTATTGAAAGTGGTGAGCTGAAAAAAGCAAAAGCCTCAGCATTATCCATGGCTGCGGATGGAATGAAAGTTGATAAAATAGCCCACTATCTTAATGTAAGTGCTCAAATGGTACAGAAATGGATTGACGAGAGCATGAGTGTTGCACATTAACAAATGATAAATTTTAATGGAGCTACCAGGGGATACTAATTCTTCTGGTGGCTTTTTTGTGTGTTGCATGTATAAAAAAGTGAAATCTAGTTCTATAGAACTATAACTTGATTTGCGGATTCTGTATCTTTCAATTATCCATCAGTATACTAATTTTAGACCGAATTATCGTTCTGAAGGAGGTGCTATGATGGATTTAAAAGCGGTTGGTCAGCGAATCAAAGCAGCAAGAGAAGCAAAAAATCTTACACAGGAAGAACTGGCGGCGCTGGTAAATTTAAGTACAACACATGTCAGTGTGATAGAAAGAGGACTGAAAGTAACAAAGTTGGATACCTTTGTAGCAATTGCCAATGCACTTGATGTATCGGCTGATGCGCTACTGATAGATGTTGTGACACATTCTGTCACAGGTGTTACTAATGAATTATCTGATATGATAGGGAAATTGCCAAAGGACGAGCAGAAAAGAATTTTAAATGCTGTCAGAGCTTTGGTAGACTAATGAAATAGGCATTGAAATCGAAGGGCATTAAGCTCTTCTTTTTTTGTTCTTTTTTATGGCTTCATTTGCGAAAGTATCTTTTTTCATAGTGAGAATCATGATATAGTAGTTCTAAAGAACTATAAATAATTCTTTGAAACCGGAGGGCGGGTAAATGAGAGAAAAAACTATTTATGAGAAAATTGCAGAAAAGTACAACACAACACCAGAAGAAGTACGCAGAGAAATGCAGATAGCCATAGATGCAGGATTTGATAATCCTAATCCGGCTGTGCAGGAAGAATGGAAGAAAATGACACTTAAAGGAGAAAGACCTACACCGGAAGAAGTAATCAATTACGCAGTAAAAAAACTAAAAGGAAAATAAAAATATGAAGAAAAAGATAATTGCATTGATTTCAGGAGCAGTGATCTTGATAATTGCTGCAGGAAGTATTTATGGGAAATCTGAATCTGGTCATAAGGAAGGCGAACCGGATGTAGTTGGAACATTTTCCGTAAATCGAGATGAAAATATTACAGTGGTTGCTAACCGGGGACATATCGGGGATAAAGAAGCTTTTGCAAGAGAACTTTTGCAGATGTACAAGGATGATTCATTTTATTCGACAAAATTCTCCACAGACAGGGGATATGCGACGAGCCTTGATATGAACATCTATTTATGGAAAGAGGATATTGAAGATGGGGAATCGGTAATGACAGCCGAATATAGACCTGTAGAATACGGAAAGGACTATGATGTAGTCAATCATCCTGATAAATTTCAACTATATATAGATGGAAAAGAAGTAGAAGAATAACACGATGAACTTTTTATACTGAAATATGTACGATTCCAATAATGATATGAACTTATGGGAATATATTGCGGATACTTTGTGAACTTTATCCTGATACAATGATTATGCTGATGAAAGAAGGCATAGATAACTGAATACAAGAAAGAGACGAAAGCCTCAGTAGTTAAGAAAAAACTACTGGGGCTTTTTTTCGTGCCTGAATTTCTCAGCCAATAACTGCGGGCGTATCCCGGCAGGATAAAGGCGGAGCAGGCATGATCCTAAACAGAGGTCCGCCTTCTGGATTTGAAACGAGCAACAAGATTTCAAATTCAGGAGGAACGGATATGTATATTGAACACCCATATTTTTACGAAGGAAAGTATTACGCAAATATTGATGGAGAAATGATCGAGATTACAAAAGAAGTTGCGTATGCGATGAATAATTTTTACAGAAGCAGCAAGGCAAAAAAAGTTGAGATTAAGAATGAACTGGGTGAGGTTGTGGATAAGATGCTGAGAGAAGTACCTTACAGCGGTCAGTCCATTGATGGAGAAGGCTTCATGATTGAGGATTTTCCAGATCTGAACTGTGATGTGGAGCACTGTGTACTGACAAAAATGGAACAGCAGGATATTCACACAGTGATCAATCAACTGAACTCAGAGGAACGCATGATTATTTATGGCATTTTCTTTGAAAACAAGACACAGACACAGATGGCGGAGATTATGGGGATTTCCAGACAGATGCTGTCATACAAGCTGAAATCCACTCTTAATAAGATGCGTGAAATGTATATGAATAAATTTTTTTAAAAAATTTTTCAAAATCTTTTGCATTTGCCAAAGTCATTTGACTTTAGTAATTAGAGGAAGTTAAAGGACTTCCTAAAATGAACCATGATAACTGAATATCCAATAATAACTGACGTGACATTTCATGCAAAGAGCACGAGGAAGATGCCGCTATAGGATTATAAGACAAAACAAAGATTTTTAGTTCAGTCTGTAATGCTGCGAAAAAGCACTGACCGAAGCCAGCTGGCAGGCTGGTGATGCGATGATATGTATGAGATGCGATACACTTGCAGATCCTGAGAAGTCTGTAACTGGTAAACCTATGAACTGCTGGAGCCTGGAAACGAGAGTTTCCGGGTTGTGGTCCGGAGTATGCATCTGGGCAGGTTATTATTCCCTTCCTGCATATGCGGGAGTAACGATTCGGGGTATCGAGGATAAATAGAATCGAGCGAGCACTGTTTAATAATCAAATTGGCTATAGAGGTTATGCGGCAGAGCTTTCCCTATGGGAAAGAAACTCTGCCGTATTCCTGTGGAGCCAATATAGCGCTATGGATGCTTTACAAATAAAAATAATAGATTGGAGAGAGGACAAATGACAATCCGCAGAGGAGATATTTTATGGGCAGATCTCGGTATGTTTCCTACAACATCTGTTCAGGGTGGAGTAAGACCGGTGATCGTAGTGAGTAATAATAAAGCCAATACATACAGTTCAGTCATAACGGTAGTTCCGCTGACATCAAGAATTTATAAGAAACGGTATTTGCCAACACATGTATTTATCAGCAAATATGATATGACGGGAATCCGAAAAGGAAGCCTGGCACTGGCTGAACAGGTTATGAGCATTTCTACGAAATGTATTATTGAGAAATGCGGAAGAGTAAATAAGTGGAGCCTGGATCGGGTACTGAAAGCAGTACAGATTCAGATGGGAATGGAAGGAGAAGGGCATGACGGCAGAGGAATATAGAAACTATCTGGAGCAGGATTTCAGTGATGTAGATATCAATGAAATGACTGATCTACGGATGATAAAAGCAGACAGAAATAAATCGCTTCAGGAACGGAGAGATATTTTTCTGAATAAAGTAGGAAATCCATATTTGGTCCGGATCGGCAATATGAAAGTAAAAGTCAGATTTGCCAATAACGGTATATCTATGGAGCAGGCATTTGAGAATATGCTTCTGAGTGTCTGAAAAAGTACTGGCAAGATTGAGGGGACTGTGTTAGAATGTCAGTAAGGACAAATTATGCAGCCCCCTTTTATTACATGGATTTTCTGACGTAATAAAAGGAGGTAAGATATGTATCAGAATATCAATAAAATCTATCATGCCGCCATCTATGTCAGATTATCTAAAGAAGATGGCGATATTTCCAGTTCAGCAAAACTGGAAAGTAACAGCATTTCTAACCAGAAAGCTTTGATTCTGGATTTCCTGAAAGACAAAAAAGATATAGAAGTTGTTTCAGTCCGAGTTGATGATGGCTACTCAGGCTCTAATTTTGAGCGCCCTGCATTCCAGGCAATGCTGGAAGATATCCGGCGTGGGATTGTAGACTGCGTAGTGGTAAAAGATTTATCACGATTTGGAAGGGAATATATTGATTCCGGGAAGTATATCGAGAGATTATTCCCGGCTCTTGGTGTGCGTTTTATTGCTATCAATGATAATTATGACAGTCTTAAGGGAAAGAATCAGGCAGACGAAATCATTATCCCATTTAAAAATTTAATCAACGATGCTTATTGTCGTGATATTTCTATTAAGATCAGGAGTAATCTTGAGATTAAGAGGAAAAAAGGTGAGTGCGTGACTCCGTTTGTAGCATTTGGATACAGGAAGACAAAGACAGATAAGCATAAATTAGAGATTGACCCATCTGCAGGCAGTGTAGTACAGGATATTTTTAAGATGAAGCTGCGGGGAATGAGTCAGGATGCGATCGCTAATCGTTTAAATGAACTGGGTATTCTTTCCCCATTTGAATATAAAATCAGCAGCGGCAGTCATTATGAAACTGGCTTCCGGCAGAAAGAACAGGCACTTTGGAGTTCCGTTACAGTCCGTAGGATACTGGAAAACGAGGTTTATATCGGAAATCTTGTGCAGGGAAAAAGGACAACACCGAACCATAAAGTGAAGCAGACTTATGTGAAACCGGAAGATGACTGGATCCGGATTGAGAAAAATCATGAGCCACTGGTGAGTGACCGTGATTTTGAAATTGTGCAGAGGCTTCTGGGCATGGATACACGTACTTCACCTTACCAAAAGCAGGTATATCTGTTGTCCGGAATTGCTGTATGTGCGGATTGTGGTGCACCTATGACAAGAAAGGTTTCTACTGTGGCAGGGAAAAAATATGCTTATTATCTATGTTCCGCAAATAAAGAAACAAAACGCTGTTCTAGTCATAGAATACCGGAAAAGGATCTGGAAGATGCCGTACTGGTGATGCTGAAACAGCATATCCAGAATATCCTGCACCTGAAAAGAGTCCTGGAATTTGTTGGTACTGTGCCATTTCAGGAGATCAATATGAAGAAGCTGCAGGACAGGCTGGAGAAGAAAAAACAGGAGACAGAACGTTGTAAGGAGTTACGGATGATGCTCTATTCGGATATGAAAGAGGGCATTGTATCAAAAGAAGACTATGTAGAGCTTCATGCAGCCTATGGAAAGAGGCTTAGAAATGCGGAAGAGAGTATCCGTGCAATCCAGAAAGAAATGGATAGTGAGCTGGAAAAAGCAGACAATGCCAATACCTGGCTGGATTATTTTGTGAAATATCAGGATATTGAAGAACTGTCCCGCACAGTGGTGGTAGAACTGATCAGGAAAATCAGAGTATATGATAAAAAGAATATAGAGATCACTTTTGATTTTGATGATTGTTATCAGACATTGCTGAATCAATTACCGGCTATGGGAGTTGATACGGTAGTAGATGATGATAATAATCTGCAGGTCAAGGTAAAGGAGGTTGTATAAAATGGCACGAAAGAGTAGGAAAAACATTCCGACAGTAGTCGGCAGTGCAACCGTCCAGACAGAGGTGAGAAGACCATTCCGGGCAGGATTGTATGCCAGAATTTCAATGGAAACAGAAGAAACATTAGAAAGAGGGACGATAGAAACCCAGGTGGAATTGATGAAAAACTTTGTAGCAGATACGGAAGATATTTCGGTTGCGGAAGTTTATAAGGACTCAGACTATTCAGGTACAAATTTTGACCGTCCTGGATTCGTACAGATGATGGAAGATATCAAGCATGGAAAAATCAATTGTGTTATTGTAAAAGATTTGTCCAGACTTGGAAGAAATTATGTCGAAACCAGCAACTATATTGAACGAGTATTTCCGTTTTTTCATGTAAGATTCCTGGCTGTGACAGATGATTTCGATTCCTTCAGAGAAGGTGTGGATCTTACAGTTCCACTGAAGAATATTATCAATGAGTTCTATTCGAAAGACCTTGCCAAAAAGAGCAGCAGCGCAAAAAAAGCTCTTTGGAAAAAAGGAAAATTTACAAGTGCCTGGGAACCGTATGGTTACAGAAAGTCAGAAGAAGACCATCATCAGCTGATCGTTGATGAAGAAGCTGCAGAACATTTGAAAAGTATATTTTCTATGTATATGGATGGCAGGAACTATAGTGATATTGCAAGACAGCTCAATAAAGATGGAGTTTTATCGCCGACTTTACAGAGAAAATTCTATAAAACCGGTGAGAAGCCGCTTCCGGAGTCAAAACCCTGGAACAATTATGAAGTGAAACGAGTTCTTCAGGATGTTCATTGCACAGGTGATTCTGTATTTGGAAAATATCAGCAAAGTGTTTTCCAGGGAAATAAACAGAGAAATCGACCAGAGAGTGAATGGGTGCATGTGGAGAACACGCATGAAGGGATTATAGATAGAGAGTTGTTTCAACAGGTACAATCTAAAATCCAGGAATATACGGAAGCTTATAAGAAGAAACATCAGCAGAACAATGGGGCTATTAGAAACCATAATTTCTATACAGGAAAAATATGGTGCGGAGGCTGTGGCAACCGCATGACGTTGTCCAGAGAAAGAAATGGCACATTCTTTTATATCTGCGGAGCCAATACTAACCATAAATCCGGAGGAAAGCAATGCAAAGGGCACAGAGTCAGAAAAGAATATGTGGATGACGATGTTCTTCGCCTGATCCAAACGCATATGAAAACCGTATTGGATACGGAAAAAATGATTCAGGAAATGAATACAGCTTCCAAAAATCAGACACAGTACCTGCTTTTGGATAAAGAAGTGGGGAAACTTCGACGGGAACTGAGCCGTATCAGTAAGCGTAAATCGGATTTATATGAAGATTACTCGGAACGTTTGATTACAGAAGAAGAGTACATACAGTTTTCTCGGATCTATTCCAATGAAATTGAGAATATCAAGAGCCGTCTGGACACAGTATTGGCGGCACAGGTTCGGTATTCCCAGGATTACCACATTGAAGAAGGCTGGGGAAATGTGATACATACTTATATGTCAAAGCGTAAGCTGACAAAAGAAATGGCAGATGCCTTTGTGGATTCAATTATTATCCATGGTAAGTATGATTATGAGATCAAGCTGGTATATGACGATCAGTTTGCAGATTTACAGAAATTAAAGAAAGAGAAGGAGGCGCAGACAAGATGACAGATCATAGAAAAACAGCTGTTTACATCCGTTTATCCGCAGAAGATGACAATGTAGATGGCAGAGCCAAAAAAGAGAGCGACAGTGTAACTTCTCAGAGAATTCTGTTAAAATCATTTGTGATTGATCAGCTGGGTGTAGCTGAGTCAGATATCCTGGAATATGTGGATGACGGTGTCAGCGGTACTCATTTTAAACGGCAGGGATTTCAACAGCTGCAGGATGACATGAAAAGCGGAGAAATCGGCTGTGTAGTTGTAAAAGACTTCTCCAGATTTGGAAGAGACTATCTGGAAGTTGGATTTTATATTGAATATATTTTCCCACTTCTACAGATTCGATTTATTTCGATTAATGACAGCTATGACAGTGCTGCAAGCAGCGGAATGACTGGTGGAATGAATGTGGCATTGCAGAATCTGGTATACAATATGTATAGCCTGGATTTGTCCAAGAAAATTTCATCAGCATTGCAGACAAGAACGAGAAATGGTACACGCCTTCCGGTAAATGCCAGATATGGCTATAAAAAAGGAAAAGATGGAAGGCTGGAAGTTGATCCAGAGGCTGCAAAAGTCGTAAAAATGATTTTTCGGATGGCAGCGGAAGGAACAAGTTTTGCAGATATTACAAGGGAATTGAACAGACAGGAGATTGTCACTTGTGATGAGCAGAAATTATCAAGAGGGGACCAGGTACAGTTCCAGAGGTTTGAGACGATCAAAAAGAAACACTGGAGCCCTACGACAGTAGCGGCAATTGTCCGGGATGAGATTTATATTGGAACCAGAATCTGGGGCAAAACGCGTTGTAGTATGCATACTGGCCATAAAGCTGTTCTGAATGATGAAACAGAATGGGTTCGCCTGGAAAATCATCATACGGCAATTATAGACAGGCAATTGTTTGAAAAAGCAAATGAAATGCATCCGAAAAAGAAGAGAAGTGTTGCGGAATCACGCACCAATTTTACTCTGGAAAGACGTAAAAAACAGCCGGCATTGCTGCTATGTGCCAACTGTGGGCATTCTTTACTAAAAGAAACGGAGCATCTGCTAAAATGCTCAGATGCTCGAACCAATGGAGATCCTGTGTGTCGAAGTCTGGTGATCCGACGGGAACCGCTGGAGGAGAATATCCTTGGGCTTGTTCATCAGTATGCAGCGTCAATGTTGGAAAAAGAAAAGAAAGTATCTTACAACAGGCAATGCGACTACAAAGAGATCAATACCGCAGAATTGCAAAAGCAGAGCCGACAGTTGACCTCGGAAAAGATGAAACTCTATGATGATTACAAAGATGGTCGTATGGATCGTGATTTGTATAAGCAGAGAGCGGAAAAGATAAGTGGACAGCTGGATGAAATTAAACGAAAAATAGAAGATGCGGAGAATAGCAAAAAGTTTCTTGAACAAAATGAACTTTCTGATAAAATAAAACTAAAAGATTTCTTGGGAATTCAGAAGTTCGATACAGAGAAGTTGCGTGAGATTATCAAGGTGATCCGTGTTCATAGTCAGGATGAAATCGAAATCGAATGGAATTTTGACGATATTTTTTCAGAACAGAGATAACTTGAGCAGGACAAAAATGACTTATCAGAAGATAATAAAGGTGCTGGGACTACCTGATGGAAGCGTCAGATAGTCTTCTGCAGAAAAAAATAAAATTTTTTTTGTCCTATACTTGACACATCCACATACGCTACGCCATACATTCTGCACAAGACTGGCAAGTAAGAACATGAACCCAAAAGATTTACAGTATATCATGGGACATTCAAATATCAGTATCACAATGAACTGGTATGCTCATGCGTCCATAGATACCGCAAAATCAGAGGTTCAGCGTCTAATCGCATAAGAAGTATTTACCACGATTTTAACCACGCTTGATAGCGAAAATATAAGAAGATAGACCTAGATATGTGAGGTTTACCACAAAAGAAAAATGCCCGTAGAGCCGATAAAATAAGGCTTTGCGGACATTTAAGAAGATATAAAAAGATAGTCAAAAAGACATATATAATTTCCCTGAAAATAGAAGTAACTTACAAGGAGTAGCAAGGATGAAGATGCAGAATAACAATACAAAAGATGAAGGACTGAAAGGAAACGAGAAGATTGAGGAAGCAATTTTTGCACTCCAGCAGGAACCATCTCAGGAACTTTTAGCACATGCGTTGACAATGATCCGTAGACGAATGAAAGAAGAAGGACAATTGATTCTTGCGGTAGAGCCTTCTGTTGCAGAACAACTGAAGATACAGGCAGTGAAGACAGCTGATGGAAAGAAGTGGTGGAGTGCATTTACAAGTTTTGAGGAAGAATTAAAAGGTTCTAATAGTGTGATGTCTACATTTTTGACAGCAATCGAACCATTATTCCAGTCTGCTGTACAGGAGAATGAGATTGAAGGTATCATTCTGAATCCCTGGGATCGGACAATCATGCTTGATAAGACACTGCTTCGACTGATTCTTGGAGAAAGTGGAAAGTGAGAACAAAGCGAAAAATGACAGCAGTTATAATATGTATTTTATTTACAGTGTTATTTGCCTGTTATGGATTCTGGATGAGCGAAAATGGATCTGGGACGGGATTCTTCCTGATCTGGTTTGTATTGGCTGCATTGCTTGGAGGATGCGCAGCGATTACATTTCTGGATGGATGGGCAAGACTTCCGATGTGGATGTTGTGGATATTAAGGGGAATACTGCTTGTATTTGTAGTTTCCTTTGTGATTATCGAAGGATGCATTATCAGTCAGATGCATGCGAAGGCAGATGAAAATCTGGACTACATCATAGTGCTTGGTGCACAGGTGAGAGCAGATGGACCGAGTAAGGTGCTGAAGCATCGACTGAACACAGCGATCGATTATCTGGAGAAGAATCCGGAGACAATCTGTATTGTGTCAGGCGGACAGGGGTATAACGAGCCATGTACGGAAGCGCAGGCGATGGCTGATTATATGGAAGCGGTCGGAATTGAGAAAGACCGTTTGATTCTGGAAGACGAATCGAAAACAACAGAGCAGAATATAAAATATAGTAAAAAATATATGAAAGACGGAGCAAGTGTGGGAATTATCACAAATGATTTCCATATGTTTCGGGCAATGCAGATTACAAAAGGTGAGGGATTAAAGTCAGCGAAAGCAATTGCTGCGGGCTCGAATCCATTGTATCTGCCAAACAATATGCTTAGAGAATATCTGGCAGAATGGAAGTATCTGATCAGGTCAATCTTATAAAAAGCAAGAAAAGAGAGATGAAAGAAACAAATGGGTAGACGAGAATTAGAAGAACGAATCGAGAAAAGAAGAGAGGACTTTGTAAGAAACAGTCTTCTTTCAGATGAATTTATTGACTTTGTACAGGAGAATTTAAAGCCGGTCAATACGATGATGGCTTATTATCAGTGTGCGATCATGGAAGTTGAGACGAAATTTAAGGTGCTGAGCGAACAGTATTCGCTGGAGTATGACCGCAACCCGATTGAGAGTATTAAGACGCGTGTAAAATCTATGGAAAGTCTGCTGAAGAAGATTCGTCGTAAAAATATTCCATTGACGATTGATGCAATCGAAGAAAATATTCAGGATATTGCCGGTGTGCGTGTGATCTGCGCTTTTCAGGATGACATTTATAAACTTGCGAAATGCTTCCTTGATCAGGACGATGTAATTTTAATTCAAAAAAAAGACTACATTGCAAATCCAAAGCAAAGTGGTTACAGAAGTCTTCATCTGATCGTGAAGACTCCGATTTTCTTAAAAGAAGGAAAAAAGATGATCACAGTTGAAGTGCAGCTTCGTACGATCGCGATGGATTTCTGGGCGAGCCTGGAGCATAAGCTTCGCTATAAAAAGAGTATTCCGGAAGATCAGAGTAAGTATCTGGCAGAAGAGATGATGGACTGTGCACAGATCAGCTCAGCTCTTGATGAGAGAATGCAGAAGGTGCGTGATGTGATCATGCAGGCGGAGGAAAAAGAGGAAGAAAAAAGTAGCGGCGTGGAACCGTTAATGCTTCGAGGATTGACAGAGCGGATAAGACAGAAGAATCTCTGATGTAGACAGGCGGAAGATGTTTGAGACGAACAGAAAGCTGTCGAGACATGCAGAGATTTGCAGGGATAAACAGAGAGCCGGAGGGAAAAGATTATGATCAATCGAGAAGATATGTTGGCGCTGACCAGACGAATGACAGTAAAACGGACATCGATCACCCGGATCGCCGGGGGATATATGGATATAGACGGATTTATTGACGGAACATTTAACACCAGTTTCCTGAAATTAAGCCCGGCAGAACAGGAGAAGAATCTGGCACTTGCGAAGAAAGTGCCGTTTGCAAAAACAAATAAAAATCTGAAGGAATATAAGTTTTCTGATGATCAAAGAAATCCGGACAGTATGTGGAAGCTTCTGATGGGGATGCGTGCCTGTGGCTTGAAAAATGATGCTCTGATGGAGACATTTTATGAGATTATCGGGGAACATTACCAGGCAGATGAAGATTATGCAATCTATGTTTTTCATGACAGATATGACATTCCGGCGAAGGGGCTGGATCATATACGTCAGGGAGAATCAGAACGAATGTATGAATACATTTTATGCGTGATCTGTCCATTAAGCGGAGAATATGAACCGGGCGAACCGGAATGCGGTTTCCTGTTTCCTGCATTCGTAGATGGAGGCGCTGCAATGAATTACGTGGATATTTACCAGGAAGACGAAGAATACCCGCATGAAGAACTGCTTGAACTGCTTGGAGTGGAAAGGAAAAAGTTATGGCAGAAACATACAAGTCAGGAGAAAAAGTAAAATACCGGTTGGCAGAGGCAATGAAAGAATGCATGAAAAAAGCTCCGGTCGAAAAGATCACTGTGAAAGAGATCACAGAAGAATGCGGAGTGACACGTCAGACCTTTTACCGGAATTTTCAGGATAAATACGATTTGATCAACTGGTATTTTGACAAGATACTGATTGAATCCTTTGAACATATGGGAGAGGGACAAACAGTCTATGAAAGTCTTGTAAATAAATTTCAATACATTCAGAAAGAAACACTTTTCTTTCGTGCGGCATTTAAAAATGACGACCAGAACTGTTTGCGTGATCACGACTTTGAACTGATCACACAATTTTATACCGATCGTATCGAAGGAAACACCGGGAAAAAGATGTCCGACAAGATTCGCTTTCAGTTAGAAATGTACTGCCAAGGCTCCATTTACATGACGGTCCAATGGGTTCTCGGCAATCACAAAGCCACCCCCGAAACCCTGGCTAGATTCCTCTCCGAATCCATGCCCGCAGAACTAAGAGACGTCTTTAAAGAACGTGGATTGTTGTAGATAGATTTATTTCTACACACAAAAAAATGTGCGAATCATTTCACCCCTTCGTATATTCCGTAAATCTATTTCTATACACAGAAAATTCGGAAATGTGGGATAAAGTGAATCTCCGAAGAAGGATGACGCATCGAAGATGGTGAATGTGGAGTGTGCTTGATAATACTTGAAAAACTTAAGGTTACGTTAAAGAAAGGTTTGGAAACTGTCTGAGCGGCAGTGAGTTTTCCAAACCTTTCTTTGTATTTAGTAATCTTAAGTTTTTCCTAGAATTATCAGTACACGTAACCCTGAGCCAGATTCGATGCGTCATCCTTTGAAGGAATCACAGCTTATCACATTTCAGAATTTTCGTCCGTGTATCAGAAATCAATTTACATAAGCTTTCTAAAGAGCTCTTTCAGATCCTCTACACTTGCATCTTTCGGATTACCCGGTGCACAAGCATCAGCGTGAGCAGACTCAGCGAGGAACTGCAGGTCTTCTTCTTTCAGAGCTTCCAGTTTTGTCGGGATTCCAACGTCAACAGAAAGTTTCTGAACAGCATCAACAGCAGCTTTTCTGTATTCTTCAACAGACATGTCGTCAACACCTTTAACGCCCAGTGCTCTTGCGATTTCACGGTATTTCTCACCTGTACAATCTGCATTGTATTCCATAACGATTGGAAGCATCATAGCACATGCAACACCGTGTGGAGTATCGTATACAGCACCAAGTGTATGAGCCATAGAATGAGCGATTCCAAGACCTACATTAGAGAATCCCATTCCTGCGATATACTGTCCAAGAGCCATTCCTTCACGGCCTTCTTTTTCATTTGCAACAGCGCTTCTTAAAGATTTTCCAATGATCTCAATTGCTTTGATATGGAACATATCTGTCATTTCCCAAGCAGCTTTTGTTGTATATCCTTCAATTGCATGTGTCAGGGCATCCATACCTGTGGAAGCTGTAAGTCCCTTTGGCATAGAGGACATCATATCCGGGTCAACAACTGCGATAACCGGCATGTCATGTGGGTCAACACAAACGAATTTTCTCTTTCTTTCAACATCTGTGATAACGTAGTTGATTGTAACCTCAGCAGCTGTTCCGGCTGTTGTTGGAACTGCGATGATCGGAACACAAGGTTTTGTTGTCGGTGCAACACCTTCAAGGCTTCTTACATCTTCAAATTCCGGGTTTGCGATGATGATACCGATTGCTTTGGAAGTATCCATAGAAGAACCACCACCGATTGCAACGATGTAATCTGCATCAGCTTTCTTGAATGCTTCTACTCCGTGCTGTACATTTTCGATTGTTGGGTTTGCTTTGATATCAGAATAAATTTCGTAAGCAAGTCCATTTTCATCAAGAATATCTGTTACTTTCTTTGTAACTCCGAATTTGATCAGATCAGGGTCAGAACATACAAAAGCTTTCTTAAATGCTCTTGCTTTTGCTTCTGTAGCGATCTCTTTGATTGCGCCTGCTCCATGATAAGATGTTTCATTTAACATAATTCTGTTTGCCATGATTTTCGATCTCCTTTTTTAAAAACAGATTTTCGGGAAGCTTTAGAGATATTCCCGATGTACTATGTCTTTATTTTAACAAGCGTAAATAAAAAAGAAAAGTTACAAAAGGTTGAAAATGTAACATTTTAAGCTTTTTTTTGTGGAAAAGTTTTGAAAATTATAAAGGGTTTATTAAATTATTGTGAAACAAGCACAGAAAATAAAATCGAATACTAGACGAGATGAAGAGAAAGTTGTAAAATCTAATTATAGTTTTGAATCTGGAAACAGATCATTTACGGAAGGAGACAGGCATTATGGAAAAATTAACAGACAACTTAAAGAAGGTAATACTGGCTGGAATCGGAGCGGTTGCTACAACTGCAGAGAAGTCAAAGGACGTTCTTGATGATATGGTAAAAAAAGGCGAGCTTACAGTGGAGCAGGGCAAGGTTCTGAATGAGGAACTCAAGCATAATCTGAAGCAGACAGTAAAGAACAATGTGAATGTGAAAGTCAAAGTCACTACACCGGAAGAGTTGAGCGAACTTCTCGACAAGATGACACCGGAGCAGTTAGAAGCACTGAAGGCTCAGATCAAGGCGAAAGAGTCAACCGTAGATTCGGAAGCAGAAGAGGTAGATGCAGAAGATACAGCGGAAGATGTTGAAAATGTAGATGATGCAGAAGTTGTTGAGGAAGAGACAAAAGAAGAGTAAAAATATTAGAGAAGCTGCCGAAAAGCGGCTTCTCTGCTTTCTCAAGAAAGAAAAAAGTGACTATTACTTTTGAACTATCAGCAAGGGATACTGAAGAAAAGAGGAACTCGTCACCGAGACAGCAGGAGAATACAGATATGAGTGAGAAAGAAAAGGGAACAAATAATTCAAGATTTAGAGAGATTATTTCTGTACTTCGAAAACATAATATTACACGTGGACTTAGTCCGAAGAAACTTCGTTTGATCATGGAGGATCTTGGTCCGACTTTTGTGAAGATCGGACAGATCATGGCACTCCATTCTGACATTCTTCCAAAGGCCTATTGTGATGAATTGATGGAATTATGTACGGATGCAAGACCGATGCTCTTCGAGGAGGCAGTGTCTGTAATCGACGAGTCTTACGGACGCTCCTGGAAGAAAGTTTTTTCATCAATCGAAGAGACGCCAATCGGTTCTGCATCAATTGCGCAGGTACATAGAGCAGTCTTAAAGTCAGGAGAAGAGGTTGTCGTTAAGATTCAGAGAAAAGGCATTTATGAGATGATGGCGCGGGACATTGAGTTTATCCGTAAAGCAATCAAGCTGATGCCGCCGATCAGTCTGAAAGGAATGGCTGATTTTGATCTTGTGCTTGACGAACTCTGGTCAGTGACAAGAGATGAGATGAATTTCCTGACCGAAGCATCGAATATCGAAGAATTTGCCAGAAGAAATAAAGATGTCAATTTTGTTCAGACACCGGTTCTGTATCAGCAGTATACGACCGTTCATGTGCTGGTGATGGAATATATTGATGGTTGCGGTATTGATGAGAAGGATAAGCTGCTCGAAGATGGCTATGACCTGAAAGAAATTGGAAGCAAACTTGTAGATAACTATATTAAGCAAGTAATGGATGATGGGTTCTTCCACGCTGATCCGCATTCCGGAAATGTTAAGATCCGTGATGGAAAGATTGTCTGGATTGATATGGGTATGATGGGACGACTGACAGAGCATGACCGTGAGATGATCACGCTTGCGATCGAAGGCGTTGCACTGAATGATGTTGGTCTGATCCTAAAGGCGGTTCTTGGACTGGGTGAATTCAAAGAACGACCGGAGCAGAGAAAACTTTATGAAGACATTGAAGGATTGCTTTTGAAATACGGAAGTACCGATATGGGCAAGATTAATGTGGCAGAGGTCATGACGGATCTGATGGAAGTCATGAAAGAAAATAAGATCATGATGCCACATGGACTGACGATGCTTGCCAGAGGACTTACGCATATGGAAGGTGTACTTTCCAATATCGCACCGGATATCAATATGGTGGAGATTGCCAGAGCAAGACTTGCTGCGGATTTTCTTCACAATTTTAACTTTAAGAAGGAATTGAAGAACACAGGAAGAAGCCTTTTGAAATCTGTGCGGAAGATGATTGACCTTCCATCCATGACAACGGACTTAATGGATGAATTCATGAAAGGTCAGTCAAAAGTAAACCTGGATCTGCGTGTGTCAAAGGATCTGGCATTTCTTTTAAGACGACTTGTAAGGAATATTGTTATGGGTCTGTGGGTCATGGCACTTCTGATCAGTTCAAGTATTATCTGTACAACGGATATGACACCGAAGTTTATGGGAATCCCGGCACTTGGTGCGTTCGGATATCTGATGGCAGTGGTGATTATGATCTATGTATTTGTGAAACATATTTTCTCGAGGAAGTAAAAAAAGAATAGAAAGCAAAGGAAAAGAGAGATGAAATTTTCGTCTCTCTTTTTTATATATTAGGAAAGTCCTTTCCTAATATATAAAAAACGCTCCGCTCAGGATGCGCACTGCGGCGTACAAGGTAGGTGTCGCAAGCGGTCTACGTTTCCACTTCGGTCCTTGCTAAACAAGCGCCACTGGCGCTTAGCAACGCCGCAGGCGCAAGAATGTGCCGAGGCACATTCTTTGTTCATGAGAAAAATATATAAGTTTAAAACAGATAAATGAGAAAAGTTCTCAAATAATAAAAATCCAATTGACTGTATAATAGACATCCTGTATACTTACGGAGTTAGTTAGACTAACATGAGTTAGAAAAGTATAACCAGGAGCGATTACATGAAATTAAAAAATATAAAATGTTTACTTGCAGTCTGTCTTTGTGCATCGGCCCTGTTGGTCGGATGCGGACAGAAGACAGCAGATAAATCCGAAACATCGTCAGAAAGTGCACAGAATCAGTCGAAGGATATTCAAGAAGCATCCAGAGATGTTTTTGCAATGGATACCTATATGACAGTGACTGCGTATGGAGAAAATGCAGAGGTAGCTGTTGATGCGGCACAGGCAGAGATTGAGCGTCTGGACGCACTTTTATCGACAGGAGATGCAGACAGCGAGATCGCAAAACTGAACGCAGATGGAAGTGCAGAGCTTTCCGAAGATGCAGGTTATCTGACGGAACGCGCATTGGAACTTTATCAGAAGACAGATGGGGCGTTTGATATTGCGATTTATCCGGTGATGGAAGCATGGGGATTCCCAACACAGAACTTTCAGGTTCCGTCACAGAACACATTGGATCAGCTTCTTCCACTCACTGATGCGGGAAATATTTCTTATGACAAAGAAACGAAAAAGATATCTTTCGGTGTAGAAGGAATGAAAATCGATCTCGGAGGAATTGCAAAAGGATATACCTCATCCAGAATTATGGACATTTACAAAGACAATGGAATCACAAGTGGATTAGTGAATCTTGGCGGAAATGTGCAGGCACTCGGAACAAAGACGGATGGAACGAAATGGAAGATTGCAGTGCAGAGTCCCGATGACACAGAAGATTATCTGGGAATTCTGAGTGTTCAGGATAAGGCTGTTATCACTTCAGGGGGATACGAACGGTATTTTGAACAGGATGGTGTGACGTATCATCACATCATTGACCCAAAGACCGGATACCCGGCAGAAAGTGGACTTGTCTCTGTAACAATTGTAAGTGAGGATGGAACACTGGCAGATGGACTGTCTACTTCACTTTTTATTATGGGAAAAGAGAAAGCGGCAGATTTCTGGAGAGAACATAAGGATGATTTTGATGCAATCCTTATGAGTGATGATGGGACGCTATATGTAACAGAAGGGCTGGAAAATGATTTTTCAACGGAGAGAACAGTTGAGATCATTCGATAGAAAAGTGTAAGACAGAGTAGATTTTGGAGGAAAAATGGATTTAAAAGAAACAGGAAAGAAGCTGAAACCATTTGCACCGGTACTTTCGGTAGCAGTTGTGGCATCCTGTGTAGCAGGCACTCTGAGTGGATATCAGCCACCGGTTTATGCAGCGCAGGAGCAAACGAATTCTGTAAAAGAAGAGACTACAAAGTCAGAAGAGCAGGAGCAGGCGGTAAAAGGTTCTTTTGATCTGACGGATGGTGTTTATAAGGGAACTGGAACAGGTTATGTAGGAGAGATCACGGTTGCGGTTCAAATCAAAGACAAACAGATCGTTGCAATCGATATTCTGAGTTCTTCGGATGATGCGGCATTTTTTAAACGCGCACAGGCGGTGATCGATAAGATCATCGAAGGACAGACATTGGAAGTTGATACTGTTTCAGGGGCAACCTATAGTTCCCGGGGAATCATCAGTGCGGTGAAGAATGCACTGACAGGAGAAAAAGACAGCGGAACAACAGGACAGTCACAGTCTGGTGGCGGAGCGGCAGCAGGAAGTTCTACTTCTGTCGCAACAGTGGAAGACCCGGCAGCATATAAGGACGGAACTTATTACGGAACAGGGACTGGATTTGGCGGAACACTGAAAGTAAAGGTTGAGATCAGTGGCGGAAAGATCATAGACATCCAGATTATGGAGAATCAAGATGGAAGCGAATACATTTCCAAAGCCTCTGCACTGATCAATGCGATCATCAGTAGTCAGAGCACCAATGTAGATACCGTGTCTGGAGCAACGTACAGTTCGGTTGGAATCATCCAGGCAGTAAGAGATGCATTAAGTCAGGCGGCAGTGAGTGGAAATGGAGCAGCTTCGGATTCTTCAGAGACGAATGGCTCGAACAGTTCTTACAGTCAGGATCAGAGTACATCCACAACCGGAACAGTTCCATACAAAGAAGGAATCTATTATGGAACAGCGGAAGGATACAGTGGAGATGTATCGGTAGCTGTGGTGATCCAGGAGCATACGATCAAAGCGATTTTAGTCACAGAGACATCAGATGATGAAGCATTTTTCAACCGCGCAATGGATGTAGTGAAAAATGTGCTTAAAAATCAGAATACAGATGTAGATACTGTATCTGGTGCAACTTACAGTTCTAAGGGACTTATCGGAGCAATCAAGAATGCTTTGAAACAGGCGGAGAAAGTAACGAATGGAGAATCCATTGAAGAGAAAGCAGATACAACGGAACTGGAAAATGCAGTCAAGTCAGCAGAAGCACTTGTGATGGAGGAGTATACGCAGAGTAGCTGGGCGGTTCTGAGTCTCCGACTGAATGATGCAAAAGAGCTGTTGGAAACAGCTGCGAATGAAACAGTGGAACAGCAGGCTGTTGACAAAGCGGTGGAGAATCTGAACCTTGCAGTTGCACAGCTTGAGAAAAAGAAGTCAGATCAAGAGGAAGAAGTGAAGACAAAATACATCGATGGAACTTATGAGGTGAGTATACCGTGTAAACCGGATGAGGATGAAGATTTTACAGAGTATCAGCTTTCTATGAAGGTGACAATACGAAATGACAAAATTGTATCCATTACTGACGTGTCAGGAGATGGGGATGCAGCAAATGACAGCTATATCAAGAAGGCGGCAAATGGAACTTCAAGCAAAAAAGGTGTCGTTTCCCAGATTATTACCAAAGGAATGCCGGAAGAAATTGATACGGTATCCAGAGCAACCTGTTCTTCGAATGCGATTATTGACGGATGCAAAAAGGCACTGGAAATGGCTTTAAGACCAGAAGAGACGGAGGCGCAGTAGGATGAAAGAGTTTATCGTAAGACTGTTTAGTCTGCTGGCAATCGTCGGTGTCCTTTTCGGATATAACGAAGTGTTGGATGTCCGTGCAAAGGATGAGGAAATCGCAAAACTGAATGCACAGTTGGAGGTACAGTCATCTGGTGCCAGCAGTGATTCTGAGTCAGGGAGTGATTCAGGAGATGGAGCAGGATACAAGGATGGAACCTATACCGGAGAAGCGGATGGATTTGGCGGAACGGTTGCGGTAGAAGTTACTGTAAAAGATGGAAAGATCGAAGCGGTAGAAGTGACTTCCGCCGAGAAGGAAGACAGTGCATATCTTGCAATGGCGGAAGATATCATTCCAAAGATCATAGAGGCGCAGAGTGCAGAAGTTGATACGATCAGCGGCGCAACGTTCAGTTCGACAGGAATTAAAAATGCAGCAGAACAGGCATTAGAACAGGCGGTAAAGTAGTTTGAAGAAGTTGAATATACATAATTTGAAAGCAAAAGAAATTAAAAAATTGCATACTTGGCTTCGTGCCTTGATTCAGATCCTTTATTTTCTGTTTCTGCCATCTGTGTATACAGCGGCATTTGCCGGCGTGAAATACATTTTTACACAGATAGGAGCAGGCGAGGTAATCGGGCTGACCTCTTTTGTAACGGTGCTTATAGTTCTCTGCGCGTATACGATTCTTTTCGGAAGATTCTTCTGTGGATTCGCATGTGCATTCGGAAGTCTTGGAGATGGAATTCATGCATTTTATATCTGGTGTTTTAAGAAGAAAAAGAAAAAGCCGGTGCTGCTTTCAGAAAAGATCACAGAGAAGTTAAGCTATTTGAAATATCTGGTGTTGACCGTAATCGCAGTACTTTGTTTTGCAGGAATATATGGAAAGGCAAAAGGGACAAGCCCGTGGGATGTTTTTTCTATGCTGCATGCAGGAAATTTCCATTTGCAGGGATATTTGCCGGGAGTGATATTACTACTTCTTATTATTGTGGGGATGTGTCTGGAAGAAAGATTTTTCTGTCGGAATCTGTGTCCGATGGGAGCAGTATTCTCATTGCTTCCGGTGCTTCCGTTCTTTGCATTGCACCGCGACAGAGAAAATTGCATCAAAGGCTGCAGCGGATGCACGAAGAAATGTCCATCCGGGATCGGACTCCCGGAAGACGGATCACTCAAAGTCGAGGGAGATTGTTTCCAATGCCAGAAATGTATTGATACCTGTCCAAAGAAGCATATCCATACAGGAATCAAAGGTCTGAAGGGAAATGAATTCTGGTTTACGATTCTTCGGGCAATTCTGTTACTTGTAATTATGATCTGGGCAGGAGTGTAATAGATGAAGAAAAAAGATCTGTTTTTAGGAGGCGGAATCCTCTTTGCGGCATGTGTACTGTTTCTTGTGATGAATCTGATGCAGTATGTACAGGCAAAGGAAAACGGACAAAAAGAAAATCAGGAAAAACAGGTTGTGATCAAGGTGGACGGAGAAGTTTACGGAAGATATGCTTTGGATGAAGACCAGGTGATCGAAGTGCAGGAAGGAGATTTTTACAACCGTATCCGGATTGAGGATGGAAAAGCTTACATGGAAGAGGCTGACTGTCCGGATGGATATTGCGAAGAGCAGGGGAAGATCAATAACCGGACACAGACCATTGTCTGCCTGCCTCATAAGCTGGTTGTAGAAATAGAAGAAGTTGAGAATTCTGATGATTCTCAAAATGAAAAGGAACATTTACCGGATACAATTTCTAAATAAATCAATTGTTCGACTGTAAAGGAGAATGTATGAATAGAAATAAAAAACTTGCGAATATGGCAATGCTTGTTGCGCTGGCAATGATTTTTAGTTATGTGGAAAGCCTGATCCCAATTAATTTTGGAGTGCCGGGGATGAAGCTTGGAGTGGCTAATCTGGTCACTGTTACAGGTCTTTATTTTCTGGAAATTCCGGAGGTACTGGCGGTATCGGTACTGCGTGTACTTCTGACAGGATTTCTTTTTGGAAATGGAATGTCGATCATTTACAGTCTGGCAGGGGCGGTTGTCAGCCTTCTTGCCATGGTACTTGTAAAGAAGATGGATGGAATTTCCATTGTAGGAGTCAGTATCACTGGCGGCGTCTTTCATAACATAGGACAGATTCTTGTTGCGATGGCAGTGGTGGAGAATCTGAAACTGATTTATTATCTGCCAGTTCTTCTTGTGGCAGGAACAGTGACAGGGTTCGTGATTGGAATTGTCGCAGGAAAGATTTTACCGGTTGTGAAGAAAGAAGCTGTAAGGACAGTATAGATAATAATACTTTTTGATTACGGGTTAGCAAAAACTAACTTGATAATATATTCCATGCGGAAGCAGGAAAGCAGAACTGCGACAGGCAGGATCTGTATGTAACTATTTTAGTTAAAAAGGAGGTTTCTATGAAAAACAAAGAAATGAAAGTAAAGGCAATGTCCATGGCAGTGGCAATGTCTATGGTAGTAGGACTTTGCCCGTCAACGATCTTTGCGGCAACAGGAAGTCAGACTGCAAAGGATGGAACTTATACAAAGACGGCTCATGTAACCAGAACAGAAGATGACAGTGACGATGAGTGGGAAGAATATGATGTAGAAGTAAGCTTGAAAGTAGAGGATGGAAAATTCTCTG
The DNA here is from genome assembly GCF_020561005.1 of Mediterraneibacter sp. 210702-DFI.3.120. NCBI lineage: Bacteria > Bacillati > Bacillota > Clostridia > Lachnospirales > Lachnospiraceae > Mediterraneibacter > Mediterraneibacter sp. 210702-DFI.3.120. The sequence continues at coordinate 92,430 of NZ_JAJCNG010000004.1, forward strand.
AGATCACAGTTACACCGAAAGAAGGATATGACGAAGGAAATGCATCCTACTTTAATAAAGCATATTCCAAAACAAAAGGATTTAAAACAAAGCTTGAAGGCCAGGCCGCTACAGAAGATACAATTAACAGCTGGGATACAGTTTCCGGTGCAACACGTACTTCTGATGCAATTAAAAAAGCTGCACTTGAAGCAATCCAGTCAGCTCCGGTAGCAGGGGAGACAGTTACCATTGACACAGCAAAGCTGGAGTCAGCAATCGCAGCGGCTGAGAAACTGACAGAATCTGATTATACAGCAGACAGCTGGAGTGCAATGCAGACAAAATTAACTGTAGCGAAGGCAGCTCTGAAAGCAAAGGAATCCCAGAGTGCAGTGGACACAGCGGCAGATGAGTTGAATGCAGCAGTGAAGGCATTGAAAAAGGCAGAAGTTGCGAAAGAAATGTATGTGTTGATGAATATTCCATATTCTGAATTTTATGCAGCTGATCAGGTAGCAGGAGCAGACAGTGTATCCTCCGCTACAAAAGCGAAAACAAGATCAACACTTGTAGCTGGATCTTATCATGTAAACAGTGATGGAACAGATATTACAGGTATTACATATCCGGTTAAGATTAGTGATGCATCTGTATTGAAAAACTATACACAGATCACAGATGACAGCAAGCTTTCTATTACAGTGAATATGAAAGGAAAAGAGACAACAACAGAATATAATGGAAAAGATGCGTTATTCGAGAGCGCAAGCTATTCTTACTATATTTTAAGTGAGACTCCTTCCTATTATAAGGAAGCAACAGTAAATGCAGATGGTTCCCTCAGCTTTAGTGAAGTGAAAGGTGCAACTGCACAGAAGTTGAGTGATGCATCAATTGATTTCACAACAGATACAAAGTATGGAGATTATGAATTAGATGTAAATGGACTCCCAGAAACAGTTAATACAGTATATGGAGTTGTGATCAGCACAAAAGAAGGAGACAACTACGGACTTCGTCATCTTGAAAATATCTGGAAAAAGAAAGAACTGGCATGGAGTACAGGATTTGTGACAACATCTCATGGAAACACACTGGACTCAAAAAATTATGAAAAGATGATGGGTCAGACAATCAATAAAATCACATATTACACAGATAATGGAATCTATGAGATTGATGCAGATCAGTATGTGCCGGTTAAATTCAATGGAACTATCGCAGCAGAGAATGCAGATGTTGAAAGTGGAAAAGTAAATGTAACTGTAGAAGGCCTTCCTGACGATTATCAGGCAGAATATACAGTTGAAGGTCTTGAGGATGTTCAGGTAAAAGACGGAGTACTTACCTATAAGACAAAAGGCGCTGAGATAGGCAAATATACTCTGAAAGTATCTGATAAATCCGGAAAATATGCAGATCTTACGACAGATTTTGAATTGACAACAGAAGCTGTACCGGTTGTATTTAACAGTGAAAGTGCAGCACTTGTAGCGGCAGAAGGATATGCAGCAGAGGATGTAACTTCTTATGTAAAGAATATCGAATCCGTAACAGTTGACGGAACAGAGTATGCGGCAACAGGAAAACGTGCAGTGAAGATCATCAAAGAAGATGGAACAATTGATACAACTGCAGCTCCGTTTAAGAATGCAGAAAATGGACAGGAATTTAAGATTACAGTGAAAGCAACAGGCTATGCAAAGGATTGTGAATTCACTTATACTTTATCACAGGAGAGTGAGTATACTTACGCATATGTAGGACTTAGCTGGGCAGAGTACTGGGCTGCTGAAAATGTGCAGGCAGCAGGAAATACATCTTCTTCAGATGCAAAGGATTCAAAAGGAGAGTATGACAAGGGTGCATTCGATACTGTAACAAGAGCTACAGTAAATCATGGACTTCACAGAGGTTCTTTCCAGTGCAACGCAGTAATCAAGGCGGAAAATGGAAAAGAGTATGCAGTAGAGTATTGGACAGATGGAACTACTGCAGTTCTGACAGACGGAAGCAAGATTACATTTAACAGAGGAGAGATCACAGAAGAATCTAGTGCAACAACAAAGATGACAGAGTATGATGTACTCGGACTGAAATATGTGCCGGTGAAAGTAAAAACATCTGATCTGGATGCACTGAAAGCAAGCTATCGTGTGATCGAAAACGGAAGTGAACTTGCAGGAGGATATTCAGAAAAGAATCTGGTAAGCTATACAGGACTGGTTGCCAATGTAACAGAGAATACAAACGGTCTGAAAACAGCAACAAAGAATGAGGATGGATCTTTCAGTTTCTCTGCAAGAGTGAATCATGGATCAGAGTCTGGAATCAAAGATCAGGCACTCAAGACAGCACCAACAGCAGAGGAAGCAGGGCTGACAGTAAAAGAAGCAAGCGGATCTTATGGAGAATTCTTAAGAGTTGATCTGACAGGAAATTATGGTGATCTTGGATCAAATCTCCAGACTGTTACATGGACTTACTATGGAGATGACAGTACATATACAAATGCAAAAGCTACTTATGGAACAAAATTTGCAGCAGATAACTGGATGCACAAAGCAATGGGAATCCAGCTTGGACTGACAAATTCTCTTCGTTGTACACTTCCAGAAGGAACGGATGGAACAGGATATTGGACCATTACACTGACAGCACTTGGATATAATGACGTGACATACAAATTCCAGGCGACAGAGGAGAACATTGTAAAAGCATCTGAGGATAAAACAATCACAACAACAGAGCTTGAGGCAGCTATTGCAAAAGCAGAAGCCCTGAAAGAAGCTGAATACACAGCGGAAAGCTGGGCATCTATGCAGATGGAACTTCAGGAAGCAAAAGATGAATTGAAAAATCCAAAAACTCAGGCAACTGTAGACGAGGCAGTAAGCCACCTCAACGCAGCTGTTGAAGCACTTGTTAAGATAGAAGAGCCGGCAGCAGTTGATACTTCTTCCCTTGAGAAAGTAATCAGTGATGCGGCAGCTCTGAAAGAAGCTGATTACACAGTTGACAGCTGGAAGGCATTGCAGAGTGCACTGACAGACGCTAAGAGCGCATTAAATGCAAAAGAAAGCCAGGAAAAAGTTGATAAAGCAACAGATGCGTTAAATGCAGCAATCAAAGCACTTGTAAAGAATGGAAACCAGGCGGGAAGTCAGAATGGAAGTGCAACTCCGACTGTTACAAAGAAGGCAGGAACAACTACGGATGGATCAGCTTCCAAAGGAACAAGTGGATCAAAAGCCGCAAAGACAGGTGATCCGGCAAATGTTCTTGGCTTATTAGGACTTGCATTCTCCTCACTCGGAGCAGGAGTTGGCGGATTTGCATGGAAGAGAAAAAGAAAATAAAGACAAGAAAATTGAGAAAATTTTCAACAATTTCGCGAAAAAGATTAAAATAGTGCATTGACACTATTGCTTTAAAGTGATAAACTCCTAGCAAATGGAATAACGCTTTAAACCGATGAAGCGGAGATCAAAGTAATTATGCGCGCACAGAGAGTCCGGGAAGCTGAGAGCCGGATCGAGATGCAGGTTGCCAAATGGACCGCTGAGGGCACAGTCAAAGGATTTGAGAATCCGAGTACTCTGTGACGTGAGGCATACGTCAGTTGCCGGAGATATGTTAGTATCTTACAGAGCGCATGGGAGTGTACCCGTGAATCAAGGTGGCACCGCGGAAAAGATTTAGATTTACCGTCCTTGACAGAATAGGAATATTCTGTCAGGGACTTTTTTTCTACCATAAACATATATTTCCTATCGGGATAAAAGAGAAATTCATTTTGCAGCATAACTTCAAGGAGGAATACACATGGACAAGACATTAGAACAAATCAGATCCTACGCTGAACAAGGCAGATACAAGCGAGTTCCAATCAGCAAAGAGCTGTATGCAGATGCATTTACGCCGATTAGTGTGATGCGGACGCTGCGGGCGGCAAGCAAGCATTGCTATCTGCTGGAAAGTGCGGAGGACAGACAGCAGTGGGGAAGATATTCCTTCCTTGGATATGCACCAACGATGGAGATCACTTGTACCGATGGGCGTGTGATCATCAGCGAAGGGCATGAAGATGAGGATAAGACCAGACGGGAAGTTTTAACCGACCATCCGGGAAAGGTTCTAAGAGAAATTCTCGAAGCATATAAAAGTCCGGTTGTTCCGGGACTTCCTCCATTTACCGGAGGGCTTGTCGGATATTTTTCTTATGACTACATCAAATATGCAGAACCGACATTAAAGCCAGTCCTGGAAGAGAAGAATGAGACTACAGGAAAGACAGCAGCAAAAACGGCAGTAAGAGATTTCCGGGATGCGGACTTGATGTTATTTGACCGTGTCATCGTATTTGACAATTACAGACAGAAGCTGATCCTGATTACAGGCGTGAAGCTGGAAGGTGATCTGGAAGAAAATTATACGAACGCGAAGCAGGAATTAGAAGAGATGGAACGATTGATCCGAAGCGGGGCGCAGGCAGATTTCCGACCACTTGTTTTAGAAGAAGAGTTCCATCCGGGAGTGGATAAAGAAGATTATTGCAAGATGGTTGAGAAAGCTAAGGAATACATTTATGAAGGTGATATTTTCCAGGTCGTTTTATCCAATCCGCTGACAGCGAAGGCAAAAGGAAGTCTTTTTGATACCTACCGGGTGCTTCGAACCTCGAATCCATCTCCGTATATGTTCTACTTTTCAAGTGATGATATTGAAGTGGCAGGGGCTTCACCGGAGACGCTGGCGAAGTTTGAAAACGGACAGGTGTGCACTTTTCCTCTTGCCGGTACAAGGAAGCGAGGAGTGACCGAAGAGGAAGATCAGGAATTGGAGAAAGAGCTACTTGCAGACGAGAAAGAGCTTGCAGAGCACAACATGCTTGTAGATCTTGGGCGAAATGATGTCGGCAAGATCAGCCAGCCGGGAACAGTTAAAGTTGATAAATATATGGAAATCCAGAGATATTCCCATGTAATGCATATTGGTTCCACCGTGACAGGGAAAATTCGGGAAGACAAAGATGCGCTAGACGTAGTCGATGCGATTCTCCCGGCAGGAACGCTTTCCGGAGCACCGAAGATCCGCGCATGTGAGATTATTGCAGAGCTTGAACAGGAGAAAAGAGGCATCTACGGAGGGGCAGTCGGCTATCTCGATTTTGCAGGAAATGTAGATACATGCATTTCCATCCGTCTTGCTTATAAGAAAAATGGATACATTCGTGTACAGTCAGGAGCCGGAATCGTAGCAGACAGTATCCCGGAAAATGAATTCCAGGAGTGTTTAAATAAGGCAGGGGCAGTACTTCAGGCAGTGGAAACTGCGAAAGGAGGATTGGAATGATACTATTACTCGACAATTATGACAGCTTTACCTATAACTTATATCAGTTTATCGCAAGAGTAGAATCAGAAATAAGCGGCATACAAAAAGATCAGATTGATTCAAAAGTAAAGGTCGTTCGAAATGATCAAATCACACCGGAAGAGATTCTGGAACTTGCGCCCGAGGCGCTGGTAATCTCACCGGGGCCGGGAAAACCTTCTGATGCCGGAATCTGTATCGAAGCAATTCAGAAGCTGAAAGGAAAGATTCCAATGCTCGGGGTATGTCTCGGACATCAGACGATGGCAGAAGCGTTCGGAGCAACGGTAAGTCACGCCGGACAGCTGATGCATGGGAAGACATCACAGCTGAAAGACGTAAAGACAGACAGTGTCCTCTTTCAGAATCTGACACTTCCAATCCAGGTGGCAAGATATCATTCACTCGCAGTTAAGGAAGAGACACTACCGGAAGAACTGATTGTGACAGCGCGAAGCGAAGATAACGAGATTATGGCGATGGAACACAGAGAATATCCGATCTTTGGGTTACAGTTTCATCCGGAATCGGTGATGACACCGCAGGGACTTCAGATGATAGAGAACTTTATTAACTATGCAAAAGTATTGAAGGAGAATTAAGAAATGATCAAAGAAGCAATTATTAAATTATCAAAGAAACAAAATCTTACCTATACAGAAGCAGAAGAAGTAATGAATGAGATTATGGAAGGAAAGGCATCTGATGTTCAGAAGTCAGCATATCTGACAGCACTTTCCATGAAAGGTGAGACAATCGATGAAATCACAGCATCAGCAGCGGGAATGCGTGCACACTGCATCAAGCTTTTGCATGACATGGATGTGTTGGAAATCGTAGGAACAGGGGGAGACGGAGCAAATTCATTTAACATTTCAACAACATCCTCCCTTGTGATTGCGGCAGCAGGAATTCCGGTCGCAAAGCATGGCAACCGTGCAGCATCCTCCAAGTCCGGTGCAGCAGATGTGCTTGAAGCACTTGGCGTGAAAATTGACGTTGCACCGGAGCGCAGCACACAGCTTCTCAAAGACATTCAGATCTGTTTCTTATTTGCACAGAATTATCATATTGCGATGAAATATGTCGGACCGATCCGTAAAGAACTTGGTATCCGTACCGTATTCAATATTCTTGGGCCACTGTCTAATCCGGCAGGAGCGAACATGGAACTGATGGGAGTTTATGATGAAAGCCTTGTAGAGCCACTTGCAAGAGTCATGGCGAATCTCGGAGTTGTCCGCGGAATGGTCGTTTACGGACAGGATAAGTTAGATGAGATTTCCATGTGTGCACCGACTACAGTCTGTGAGATTAAAGATGGAACATTTACAAGCTATGAGATCACACCGGAGCAGTTTGGTTATGAGAGATGCGAAAAAGGTGTACTGACAGGAGGAACACCTCAGGAAAACGCACAGATCACATTGGATATCATTTCTGGAAAAGAGCTGGGAGCAAAGAGAAATGCTGTTTGCCTGAATGCAGGAGCAGCAATCTATCTTGCAGGAAAAGCAGATTCAATCGAAGCAGGTGTAAGAAAAGCAGAACAGATCATTGACGAAGGACTTGCACTGAAGAAGCTGGAGCAGTTTAAAGAAGAAAGTAATAAATAAAAAGTCTGATCCCCGGCTATGCAGGGGAGAATGGAAGAAGCAACTTGAAAGAAAAAGAGGAACAAATAGTATGAATATACTCGAGAAAATTACCGAGCGCACGAAAGAGCGGATCGAAGAAGAAAAGAAAATAGTTCCATTAGAAGAGGTTCGAAGACAGGCGGAAGAAAAAGGAATTAAAGATCAAATCCCTGCATTCGAACAGGCACTTCGGGCAGACGGATTATCCTTTATCTGCGAGGCAAAGAAAGCTTCTCCTTCCAAAGGATTAATCGTACCGGATTTTCCATATGTTGAGATCGCCAGAGACTATGAAGCAGGCGGCGCGGCAGCAATCTCCTGTCTGACAGAACCGTTTTGGTTCCGGGGCAGTGATGAGTATCTGAAAGAAATCGTGCAAAATCTATCCATTCCGGTACTCAGAAAAGATTTCACCTGTGATGAATATATGATCTATCAGGCAAAAGCAATGGGAGCCTCGGCAGTACTTCTGATCTGTTCGGTATTAGAAGATGGCAGGTTAAAAGCGTATCATCAGCTGGCAGACGAACTCGGATTATCTGCTTTGGTAGAAACACATAACGAAGAAGAAATCTTAAGAGCACAGAAGATCGGTGCAAAGATTATCGGTGTAAATAACCGGAATCTGAAAGATTTCACAGTGGATATCAAGAATAGCATTCGGCTAAGAGAAATGGTCAGTTCGGAAACAGTTTTCGTATCTGAGAGCGGTATCCGCGGAGTGGAAGATATGAAAGCACTTTATGAAAATGGAACCGATGCGGTACTGATCGGAGAACTTCTGATGAGAAAATCTGATCGGAAAGCAGCACTGATGGAGTTGAAGCAGCAGACAGGAAGGCAGCTAGATATGAATTAGCGGAAGATATAGTATGAGACAAGAAAAAATGAACATGCCCAAGATTAAGATCTGCGGTTTGAGCCGCCCGGAAGATATTACCTATATAAATGAGGCAAAACCGGATTATTGCGGATTTATCATCGATGTGCCAAAGAGCCGGAGAAATGTATCCATTTCGAAAGTTCGTGAACTGGTTCAAAATCTTGAATCGCAGATTTGCCCGGTCGGAGTATTTGTCAATAAAGACTGCGGCGAGGTCGCACAATTATTAAATGAAGGAACCATTCAGATTGCTCAGCTTCACGGGCAGGAAGATGAGGCATATATAAAGAAGTTGAAAAGTCTGACAGACCATCCGGTGATGAAAGCATTTTCGATTCAGGAGAAAAAAGATCTTGATGCGGCGGCAGCGAGCAGTGCAGATCTGATTCTTCTCGATCACGGAAAAGGCGGAACCGGCGAGACATTTGATTGGAGTCTTTTGGAAGGATGGAGAAAGCGGCCGTATTTCCTCGCAGGAGGACTGAATCCGGAGAACATACCGGAGGCAATACAGCGAATACACCCTTGGGGAATTGACCTGAGCAGTGCAGTGGAGACAGATGGAAAGAAAGATCGTGGGAAAATTCTTCAAGCTGTGAAAACTGTGAGAAATTTTGAAAGCAGTAAACATTTTTTGGAAAACAAAAAAGTATACAAATAAATGAATAAATTTACTAAAACAATAGAAACAAGAAAGAAGGAGAGACAACCATGACAAAAGGAAGATACGGAATCCATGGTGGACAGTACATTCCGGAGACACTGATGAATGCAGTGATCGAATTGGAAAAGGCGTACAACTACTATAAAAATGACAAAGAATTTAATGACGAACTGAATACATTATTAAATGAATATGCAGGCAGACCGTCTCTTTTATACTATGCAGCACGTATGACAGAAGATCTTGGCGGGGCGAAAATTTATCTGAAACGAGAAGACCTCAATCACACAGGTGCCCATAAGATCAACAATGTGTTAGGTCAGGTTCTTCTTGCGAAGAAGATGGGAAAGACAAGAGTGATCGCTGAGACCGGTGCAGGACAGCATGGAGTTGCAACAGCGACAGCAGCGGCTCTGATGGGAATGGAATGTGAAGTCTTCATGGGAAAAGAAGATACAGAGCGTCAGGCACTGAATGTATACAGAATGCGTCTTCTCGGAGCACAGGTACACGCGGTTACAAGTGGAACCGGTACTTTAAAAGATGCTGTTTCGGAGACAATGCGTGAGTGGACAAGAAGAATTGATGACACACATTATGTACTCGGATCCTGTATGGGACCGCATCCATTTCCGCAGATCGTGCGTGATTTTCAGGCAGTTATATCTAAAGAAATCAAGGAGCAGATCCTTGAAAAAGAAGGAAAACTCCCGGATGCAGTGCTTGCCTGTGTCGGCGGAGGATCCAATGCAATCGGTGCATTTTATAATTTCATTGAAGATGAAGGCGTGCGTCTGATCGGATGCGAGGCGGCAGGACGCGGCGTGAATACAGCAGAGACAGCTGCAACGATCGCGACCGGTAAGCTTGGAACCTTCCACGGAATGAAATCTTATTTCTGTCAGGATGAGTACGGACAGATCGCACCGGTTTACTCAATCTCAGCCGGACTGGATTATCCGGGAATCGGACCGGAGCATGCAGACCTTTATGATAAGGGAAGAGCAGAATATGTAGCGGTCACAGATGATGAGGCAGTCGATGCATTTGAGTACCTTTCTAAATTAGAAGGAATCATTCCGGCGATCGAGAGTGCACATGCAGTTGCATATGCAAGAAAGCTTGCGCCGACGATGGGAAAAGACCAGATTATCGTAATTAATATTTCAGGACGCGGCGATAAGGACTGTGCAGCAATCGCACGTTACAGAGGGGAGGATCTTCATGAGTAGAATACAGGAAGCATTAAAAGGGAAGAAAGCATTTATACCATTTGTCACATGTGGTGACCCGGATCTTGAGACGACGAAACAGATCGTCTATGAGATGGAGAAAGCAGGGGCGGCGTTGATCGAGCTTGGAATCCCATTTTCCGATCCGACAGCAGAAGGACCGGTTATACAGGGAGCAAATCTGCGTGCGCTGACAGGAGGCGTGACTACAGATAAGATCTTCGATATGGTAAAAGAAATCCGTCAGAATACACAGATTCCACTTGTTTTTATGACATATGCAAATGTTGTGTTCTCTTACGGAACAGAAAGATTTCTTGAGAAAGCGAAAAATGTCGGAATGGATGGTCTGATTCTTCCGGATGTTCCATTTGAAGAGAAAGAAGAATTTGACATCGTGTGCAAAAAGTACGGAATCGATCTGATCTCATTGATTGCACCGACTTCTCATGACCGAATCAGGATGATTGCAAAAGAAGCATCGGGATTCGTATATTGTGTTTCCTCACTAGGTGTAACAGGAACAAGATCCGCGATCACGACGGATATCGGAGCAATGGTGAAGCTCGTAAAAGAGGAAAATGATATTCCATGTGCAGTCGGATTCGGAATCTCCACTCCGGAGCAGGCGGCGAAGATGTGTCAGAGCGCAGACGGTGCGATCGTTGGAAGTGCAATCGTTAAGTTGTGTGAGAAATACGGAAAAGACTGTGTGCCGTATGTTGCAGAATATGTAAAGAGTATGGTTGAAGCTTGTAAATAAGTGAAAAGGATCTGGGATTCGAAATCAGAGTCTTCTTTTGATAATAATAGGAAAATACCTCTTTTGATAAGGAGCCAGATGTGGTATCATAGATATTAGATTTGTTGCTTGATCTATGATACGAATCCGAAAGGAGACTACGAATGAAGAATCGAAAACAGCCTTTATTCAAAAGCTTTGGTTATGCCTTTGAAGGAATCTGGACAGGGATTTCAAAAGAGAGGAATATGAAGATTCATTGCCTTGCAGTGATTCTTGTAACAGCAGTTGGAACCTTTGTAGGATTAACACCGATGGAATGGTGTATCTGTCTTCTCCTTTTTGGAATGGTGATCTCACTGGAACTTGTGAATACGGCAGTGGAAGCTGTTGTCGATCTTGTGACAGAAGAGAGAAAGCCACTTGCTAAGATCGCGAAGGATACGGCAGCTGGTGCAGTGCTTTTTACGGCAATCATGGCTGTGATCATAGGGTGTATCATATTTATACCTCATTTTATGGGAGTTTGAGGTGTTCGAGGATTGCGGGAATTGCATAGCAATGGAGCAATCCGGTTACATCAGTGAGTGGCAAAATTTACTTTTGACACTCACATTAATATAAAGAAAAGCAACCAGAAAGGAAAACAAAGAGATGGATGAGAATAAAGTAATTGTCAGTACAGAGATGAAGCAGGCATTGGTGAATCTGCGAAATCTCGAAGAGATTTATGTGATCATGTCAGGTGTGACGAAGATGCCGTTTGTCCTCTGTGATGAAGAGACATTTGATGACGAGGTTCTGGTTTATTATCAGGAAGAGTCTGCAAAGGAAAAGGCAAAGACGCTTGCAGAAGATCGTTATCATGTAGGAATTGCCAAGATTGAAAAGAATGCCAGACTTGGATTTTTTACAAACCTGTATACAATGGGCGTGAATGCACTGGCAGTGAATGTTGGTACAGAGGAGGAGATCAGGGTTCAGCTGGAACAGCTTGTAGTTCGTAAGAATAAGGAAGAACTGCCTGATGGAAAGAAACTGATCGAGAATCCGGAGCTTCATCTGACAGCGATGTACCTGATGCAGGAGATGCACCGCAATATCGGACCGGAGATGCCGGAGAATGTGAAGGAACTTCAGGAAGAGATGATGGCGCATTATAAGAAAGGAACCTTTATCGTAGGAGTTCAGGAAGATAATCAGGTTCCACTTCTGAGACAGCCGGACGGAAGTCTGTATCAGCCGATCTTTACAGATATGATAGAATTTACCAGATTTGCACAGGGTAAGAAGATGAAGACAGCAGCAATCCCGGCGGATAAGATTCCGGAGATACTGATTCCGGATGCAAAGGGAGTTGCAATCAATCCATTTGGTGTGAATGTACGTCTGGATATTACAAAAGCAAATCAGCAGAAGCCAGAAGCGTAAAATGAAGAGAAGTTAATTTAAATCAAAAGAAAAACTTTAATTTACTAAAATAATCACTAAGTAACATATTCAACAAAAAAACAGGATAAATATTGTTGAATATTACAGATTGACTGTTGGAAGTGAGTATGGTTATACTATACGTGGTTAAAAGAGAAAAGCGCACGATAGAGTGTTACTGGTAAAGCAGGCATAAACTATCCTTAATAAGTTCACCAGATAAGGTGGACTTGGTTATTGAGGATTAGTTTATGCCTTTTTTGCGCATTATAGTATAGGATAAGTAAGTTGCAGAACTGTGCCAGCACAAGAAACTATGGGATGCGTCAACTCTGTGAGAAATGATACGAGGAGGATTACAGATGAAAGACAAGATTTTTGGAGTATTGCAGAGAATCGGAAGAAGTTTTATGCTTCCAATCGCAATTCTTCCGGTAGCAGGACTTCTGCTTGGAGTAGGAAGTTCATTTACAAATGCAACGATGATTGAGACATATCATCTTCAGGCAATTTTAGGCGAGGGGACAATTCTGAATTCCCTGCTCACAATTATGAGCAAAGCGGGAAGTATTATTTTTGATAACCTGCCGATCATTTTTGCTGTCGGTGTAGCAATCGGTATGGCGAAGAAAGAGAAGGAAGTTGCAGCACTTGCGGCAATGATCTCTTTCTTTGTAATGAATGCAACAATGAATGCCATGCTTCTGATCCGTGGAGATCTTCTTGCAGACGGAACACTTGGAGCCGGAGTTCTGGAAGGAACTGTGACAAGTGTCTGCGGAATCCAGACATTACAGATGGGTGTATTTGGCGGTATTATCGTTGGACTTGGAGTAGCAGCACTTCATAATAAGTTTTACAAAATCCAGCTTCCGAATGCACTGTCATTCTTCAGTGGATCAAGATTTGTTCCGATTATTTCAACATTGACTTATGTGGCTGTCGGAATCGTACTCTATTTTGTATGGCCAACCGTTCAGAATGGAATCTATGCACTCGGCGGACTTGTAACAGGAACAGGTTATATTGGAACATTGATCTTTGGTATTATTAAGAGAGCGTTGATTCCATTTGGACTTCACCATGTATTCTATCTTCCATTCTGGCAGACAGCGGTTGGAGGAACAATGGAAGTTGCGGGACAGCTGGTACAGGGCGGTCAGAACATCTTCTTTGCGCAGCTTGCAGATCCATCCACAGTACATTTCAGTGCGGATGCGACAAGATATTTTTCCGGGGAATTTATTTTCATGATCTTTGGTCTTCCGGGTGCGGCACTTGCAATGTATCAGTGTGCAAAACCGGAGAAGAAGAAACAAGCAGGCGGACTTCTGCTTTCTGCAGCACTTGCATGTATGATGACCGGAATCACAGAGCCACTGGAGTTCTCATTCCTGTTTGTAGCACCGATCCTTTTTGCGGTACAGGTGATCCTTGCCGGATCTGCTTATATGATCGCGCATATGTTAAATATTGCAGTAGGACTTACATTTTCCGGTGGATTTATTGATCTGTTCCTTTTCGGTATCCTTCAGGGAAATGCTAAGACAAGCTGGATCAGAATCATCCCGGTTGGAATTATTTATTTCTTCTTATATTATATCATCTTCCGTACTTTGATTCTGAAGCTGAATCTGAAGACACCGGGAAGAGAAGATGATGATGCGGAAACGAAGCTGTATACAAAATCTGATTATAAAGCAAAAGTAGATGGAAATGATGCAGATTCTGAAAATGAAATGACACCGGAAGATCAGAAGAGCGCACTGATCACAAGAGGACTTGGTGGAAAGAAAAACATTTCTGATGTAGACTGCTGTGCGACAAGACTTCGTTGTACGGTAGTAAAGCCGGAACTGGTAAATGAAGATGTCTTAAGAATGACATCCCCATCCGGAATCGTAAGAAAAGGACAGGGAATCCAGGTAATCTACGGACCGGCTGTTTCTGTTATTAAATCCAATCTGGAAGATTATCTGGAGAAAGCTCCGGATGTGGAATATCTTCCGGGAGAAAACGAAAACAGCGCAGAAGAAACGAATAAATGTGCAGAAACAAAAGATGAAGCGAAGAAAGATGAGAACAAAACTGTTGCAGCCGGAACTGTAAAGAAAGAGCTTTGCTCTCCATTCACAGGAGTGGCAGCACCGATCGAAGAAGCGTGTGACGAAGCATTTGCAGGGAAAATGATGGGAGACGGTTATCTGGTTCGCCCGGAAGAGGGAATGGCTTATGCGCCTGAAGATGCAACTGTATCTTTTATCTTCCCATCAAAACATGCAGTTGGTCTGACTAGTGATGACGGAACCGAATATCTGCTTCACATTGGCGTGGATACTGTAAATCTGGATGGAAAAGGATTCGAAACTTTTGTAAATGACGGAGACCGAGTAAAAAAGGGTGACAAACTGATAGGTTTTGATATAAAATATATCCAAGAGCATGCAAAATCCGATGAATGTATGGTTGTATTTACAAGTCTTCAGGAAGGTGAAGAGATCAGAATGTCTAAGAGCGGAAAAGTAGAGAAGCTTGAGAAGACAGCAGAAATCGTAAGCTTGAATTAAGAGAAAGAGAGGCTCCGGGGGGATGTATCGAGTCATTAAAGTTCTGAATAATAATGGGATTCTTGTATATCATGTTGAGACAGGGAAGGAGATGATCCTTCTCGGAAACGGTGTGGGATTTGGAAAGAAACCTACAGAACAGATCGAGAAACTTCCCGGAGCCAAAGTATATTCCCTTGTCACAAGAAGAAAGCAGGAGTCTGTTCTGAAAACAGTCAATGGAATCCGCCCGGAGTTTATTGAGGCAACAGGAAAGATCATTGAAGAAGCAGAGAACGTGTTTCAGAAGATCAATCATGAGATCCTGCTTCCGTTGGCAGATCATATTGCGCTTGCAGCGAAGAGAGCGAAGGAGAACCGCCAGCTTCCGAATCCATTTACACCGGATATCCGTGTGTTGTTTGGAGAGGAGTATCAAGTGGCCCTGAAAGGGCGGGAAATTATACAGCAGCTGACAGGATATGAAATCTCAGAGGATGAAGTCGGATTCATTACGCTACATATCCATGCAGGTCTTTCAGATGAGGCAGTATCCCAGACTCTGGATGCGACCAGAATTGTAAATGAAGGGATTGCCATGATTGAACAGGAATTCGATCAGAAGCTGGAGAGCGGCTCACTTGGGTGTACACGTCTGATGAGCCATATGTATTATATGATTCTGAGAACCCGTAAAGGCGAAGGGACGAATGCAGACTTTAATGATTTTATTTTTCAGAATTACCCAAGGACCGGAGAGGCGGCGAAGAAAGTGTGTGACTATATGTCCAGACAGCTGAAACAGCCGGTCGCAAAAGAAGAGATCGGATTTCTTGCAATCCATATCCAGCGGGTTATCTCGCCAGATACGGTATGACCGTGTGCTCTTGAAATACTGTATACTATGATATATAGTAGTGGATAAGAGCGAAAGGAGAATCCGCAGAATGTATAAGATTCTAATCATAGAAGATGACCTTGTGATGGCAGGGGCAATTAAAAAAGAGATGGAAGCGTGGGGAAATGAAGCACGTTATGTGGAAGATTTTGCAAAGGTTCTTGAGATATTTGCAGAGTACGGTCCACATCTGGTGCTTTTGGATATCACGCTTCCTTTTTATAATGGATACCACTGGTGCAGCGAGATCCGTAAGATATCGAGCGTTCCGGTGATCTTTATCTCTTCAGCAGCGGATAATATGAATATTATCATGGCGATGAATATGGGCGGAGATGACTTTGTGGCAAAACCATTTGACTTAAGTGTACTGACAGCGAAGATTCAGGCTCTGCTGAGAAGAACGTATGATTTGTCAGGAAAAGTGCCGATGCTGGAACATAGAGGAGCAATCCTGAACCTTTATGATACAACAATGACTTATAATGGAGAAAAGATTGAGTTGACAAAGAATGAATTTCGCATCTTACAGACATTGATGGAGAATAAAGGACGCGTGGTCAGCAGAGACACGCTGATGACAAAGCTGTGGGAGACAGACAATTATATCGAAGAGAATACATTGACAGTCAATGTCGGAAGACTTCGGAAAAAGCTGGAAAAAGCGGGACTGGAAGGCTTTATCAAGACGAAAGTCGGCGGTGGATATATCATCGAGAAGGAGTAAAAATGTTTTTACAATATTTGAAAAGAATCCGATTTGTGCTTCTGTGGAGTTTGCTGTGTGCGGGAATCTTTTTCCTGATTTTTGTGTTGGAAGAGATTAATCTGAAGGCAGCGGTTTATCCGACAGTGTTGTGTCTGGCGTTTGGATTACTTTTTTTACTTTGTGGATATTTGCGGTATAAGAAAACCAGGCAGAAGCTGGAGCATTTGCTGCAAGGAGAAGGACCTTATGAGGATTCGCTTCCGGTGGCACAAGATGGGATTGAGTCAGGATATCAGGAACTGATCAGGAAAGAAGAACAACAGCAAAGAAAAGAACATGCCAGATGGGAGAAGTCCGGTCAGGACATGGAGGACTATTATGCAACCTGGGTGCATCAGATCAAGGCACCGATTGCTGTGATGAATGTATTACTCCAGCAGGAAGATACCGAGACGAATCAGAATTTGAAAGCTGAACTGTTCCGGGTGGAGCAGTATGTGGAGATGGCACTTGGGTATGTGCGTCTTGACAGTGGCACGAAGGATCTAGTGATCGCACGGTATCCTTTGGATGAAATTGTAAGAAAATCGATCCGTAAATATGCAGGACAGTTTATTCGAAGGAGAATCCGTCTGATCTATGAAGGGACAGACCAGATTGTGCTGACGGATGAGAAATGGCTTTCGTTTATTATTGAACAGTTGTTATCCAATGCAGTGAAGTATACGCTGAAAGGAACAGTGACGATCACTGTCAGTGAAGAAAAGAAACTGACGGTTACAGATACCGGAATGGGAATTGCACCGGAAGATCTGCCGAGAATCTTTGAAAAAGGATATACGGGATATAATGGAAGAATGGAACGGAAATCAACGGGAATCGGTCTGTATCTGAGTCAGATGGCGGCAAAGAAACTGGGGCATCAGATTACAGTTGAGTCAAAGTTGGGGGAAGGCAGCAGTTTTACAATAGATCTGGCAGAGTATCCGTTGAGAGCAGAGTAAATCACTAAATCACACAGAGAGAAGCAAGTGACAAAATTGTCACATCAGACAGCTGGAATGTCACAGAAATCAATGTTGGCATTCTGGCTGTATTGCTATACTGAGGATGTTGAAAGAAAGAAGAGGAGGTCGTAAGAAATGACAGTTTTGGAAGTAGAAAATTTGAAAAAAATATACCGTCCCCGTTTTGGCGGTAATCAGGTACAGGCACTCTCTAAGGTGACATTCTCAGTAGAAGAGGGCGAATATGTAGCAATCATGGGAGAGAGTGGCTCGGGGAAGACGACATTACTGAACATGCTGGCAGCATTGGATAAACCAACTGAAGGGGAAGTTTATCTGGATGGAAAACCGTTATCAGCAATCCGTGAGAAGGATCTGTCCAAGTTCAGGAGAGATCATCTTGGGTTTGTATTTCAGGATTTCAATCTTTTGGATACATTTAATCTAAAGGACAATATCTTACTGCCATTGGTACTGCAGGGAGTTGATTACAGGAAAATGAATGTCAGGATGATGCCAATCGTGAAAGAACTTGGAATTGCAGGACTTCTGGAGAAGTATCCGTATGAAGTATCAGGAGGACAGAAGCAGCGTGCAGCAGTGGCGAGAGCGCTGATCACAGATCCGAGACTGATCCTGGCGGATGAGCCGACCGGGGCACTCGATTCGAAATCAACGGATGAATT
Organism: Mediterraneibacter sp. 210702-DFI.3.120; assembly: GCF_020561005.1. NCBI lineage: Bacteria > Bacillati > Bacillota > Clostridia > Lachnospirales > Lachnospiraceae > Mediterraneibacter > Mediterraneibacter sp. 210702-DFI.3.120. Next base: position 110,223 of record NZ_JAJCNG010000004.1, read on the forward strand.
GCTCGGGGTATTTGAGCGGATCAATCAATCGGGACAGACGATCCTTATGGTAACACATTCTGTCAAAGCAGCGAGCAAGGCCGGGAGAGTGTTATTTATTAAAGACGGAGAAGTTTTCCACCAGGTATATAAAGGCGAACAGACAGATGAACAGTTCTATCAGAATATCTCAGCGACACTTACAATGCTTGCGACAGGTGGTGAGAGACGATGAAAAGTGGACTTTATCTGAAACTTTCCGTTAATGGAATTAAGAAAAATAAGAAGCTGTATCTTCCGTATTTGATCACATGTATCTGTATGGTTATGATGTTCTATCTGATCGATTATCTTGCAGTGAGTCCGCAGTTTGCCCAGATCAAAGGTGGGGATACTATGCAGATGATCCTTGGATTTGGTTCCGGTGTGATCGCAATCTTTTCGCTGATCCTTCTGTATTACACGAATTCATTTCTGATCCGCAGACGACAGAGAGAGTTTGGGTTGTATCACATCCTTGGAATGGGAAAAATTGACCTTGTAAAAATCATGGTTCTTGAGAATCTGATCATCAGTGTTCTGACGATTGCAGGAGGAATCGTGGGAGGAATCCTGTTCTCTAAATTAGGGGAACTTCTGGCAGCGAAGATACTTGGAAGTAATGCCGGACTTTCTATGAAAATCAGTGTTCCGGCACTTGTGGCTACGGCACTGTTATTCCTGGTCATTTTTGCATTAATCATGCTTCGGATGATCGTGTCCGTCTATCGGTTAAAACCTGTAGAACTTTTAAAAAGTGAAAAGACAGGAGAGAAACCTCCGAAGGCAAACTGGATCTTTGCAGTACTCGGGTTGCTTCTGCTTGGTGTGGCTTATTATTTATCCCTGACAATCAAAGATCCGCTTGTAGCGATGATCTGGTTTGTGGTTGCCGTCGTGCTGGTAATCCTTGCAACGTATCTGTTATTTATTGCCGGCTCGGTCACATTTTGTAAAATAATGCAGAAAAAGAAAGGATATTATTATAAAACAAATCATTTTATTTCACTTTCATCCATGATTTACCGTATGAAACGAAATGGGGCAGGATTAGCGTCTATTTGTATTCTGTCCACAATGGTTCTGGTTATGGTATCTTCTACAACCAGCCTGTATCTGAGTATGGAACATGGCTTGAATCTTCGATATCCGAAATCTGTCCAGATTGAGATGTACACGAAACCGGAGCAGACGGAAGAAATGAAAGAGAATCAGAATGGACAGATTATAGAGCTTGTACAGAAGGTTTTGAAAGAACATAACCAGACCGCGGAGAATCCGGAGAATTACCGGATGCTTACAGTCAGTGGAATTGTTTCAAAAAATGAAATCTATTTTAATCCGGAGAATGCTCCGGGAGTCAATGAAGTGAATACATTTGATCATTTAAAAATGTTCTATGCTCTGCCGTTGGAAGCGTATAATCGGATCATGGGGACGAATCTGGAGCTTGCTTCCGGGGAAGCGTATCTGTATGCGAAAGATTCCGATTTCCCCTATGATCAGATCACGGTGGAGAATTCCGGGACATGGAGGATTAAAGGACATTTGGATAAAATGATTTCAAATGGAAATAATATGGCAAATATGAACAGCAGCTTCTATCTGGTGGTTTCCGGACTGGAAGATATAAAAGCTTTGGAAGAAGGAAATGTTTCCGTTTACGGTGTCAATGGTTCTTATGAGAAATGGTACTACAATTTTGATCTGTCCTGTGGAGATGAAGAGCAGATCCAGATTCAAAACGAGATTGACAAGAAAATCAATGCATTGGCTGAACAGGAATCAGAGGAATCAGATACCCTATTTTTTGGAGCTTCTACAGACAGCAGAGCCGCATCAAGAGCTGATTACCAGGCTTTGTACGGCGGTCTGTTCTTCCTTGGAATCCTTCTTGGAGTCGTATTCATTCTTGGAATGGTGCTGATCATTTATTATAAACAGATTACAGAAGGCTATGAGGATCAGGACAGATTCCAGATTCTGATGAAAGTGGGGATGACACAGAAAGAAGTGCGTCAGACGATCAATTCTCAGGTAATGACAGTATTCTTCCTGCCTCTTGTGGCTGCCGGAATTCATACGGCATTTGCATTTCCAATGATAGAAAAAATGGTGCATCTGCTTGCTTTTTCTGACAGAAAATTCCTGATTCTGGTGACAGTGTGCTCCTATTTAGTATTTGCATTATTCTATATCATTGTCTACATGGTGACTTCGAAACAGTATTACAAAATTGTTAGCGGAAAACAGGAAGAAAGTCTTTTTTCTTAATTCAAAGAGTGATAGAATAGAATTATCAGAAAAAGGAGGACTTGCTTATGATGGATCACACAATTATTACAATTGGAAGACAGTTCGGAAGTGGCGGTCATGAAGTAGGAAACAGACTGGCAGAGAGACTGAACATTCCTCTTTACGATCACAATCTGATTCGAATGGCAGCAAGAGATCTTGGAATTTCGAACGAAGATGCTGGAAGAGTAGATGAGACGAGACTTGGAAATGTGTTATCAAGCTATTATATTGGAATGGGTGATTATACTACATTTATGCTCAGTCCGGAAGTGGAGAAACCATTAAGTGATCAACTTTTTGACGCACAGTCAGCAATCATCCGCAAGCTGGCGGAACGCGGACCGGGAATCTTCGTGGGACGCTGCGCAGATTATGTTCTTGGGGATTATTCAAATGTTGTGAATACATTTATCTATGCTTATAAGGATGATAGAATCAATCGAATCATGGATATCTATAAGCTTTCCGAGAAAGAGGCTGTAGATAAGATTAAGAAGATTGACAGAGAGAGACGCCTGTATTATGAAGGTAGAACAGACCGTAAGTGGGGCAGTATTGAAGCGAATGCAATTCTGCTGAATTCAAGTCTTCTTGGAATCGATGGTGCGGTAGATGCACTTGAGGCGATTTATCATAAGTGGGAAAACAGATAACAAAATAAGCAGAAAAAATGAAATAATTAACAAAAATTAAGAGGGTGTCGTTTAGTGCGACACCCTCTTTGCTACGTCTTTATTCTGGAATCTGTATTTATTTCATCATGCCGGCAAGAATCTGATTGACTTCTTTACCATCAGCTTTGCCTTTTACCTTCGGCATGAGTTCTTTCATGATCTTACCTTTATCCTTTGCTGTAGGAGCATCGATACCAAGATCTGCAAGAACGGATGTGATCACTGCTTTGATCTCATCTTCGCTCATCATCTTTGGTGCATATTCTTCAAGAACAGCAAGACGCTTCTGAGCCTCTTCAATCAGATCTGTACGATCTTCAGGTGTCATATCAATTGTTTCTTTTAACTGTTTGATTTCTTTTAAGATTACCTGTCCTTCTTCCTCTTCTGTCAGGTCGGCACGTTTGTCGATAGCTTTATTCTTCAGAGAGGAGAGCAGAAAGGAAAGTGCGGCTTTTCGTTCTTTGTCTCCTGCCTTCATTGCAGCGACCATAGCGCTTCTGATTTCATCAATTTTGCTCATTTTAGAGTCCTCCTTATAATTTAATATGCTTGAAATAGTTACAATTATTGAAAAGAGCGGATTGCTCTTGATTCATAAGATAAATTTTAGCAGATGGTGGTTTATATTGCAAGAGTGCACTCTGTTTTGTGAAAATATATGAAAAAAATGCATGAAAAGTATAAAAAATCAGAAAATTTACGAAAAGTAAAAATATAGGTTGACAATATTTGGCTCGAGGAGTAAACTACGTGACATAAAAGCAAAGGCGCTTTGAGAAACAGATCTCAGAGTGCCTTTTTCTTTTAATAAAATATGGTACCTATAAGATTTGCCGCGAACAGCAGCAAGTCTCAATGACACAAAGGCGTGTCTTACAGAAAGAACCGATTCAGGGGGATGGTTCAACGAAACTGTAAGATACGTCTTTTTAGTTTCTAGGTATGAGGAGGAAGTAGTATGACACAAGAAATTATTACTCAGATTACAGACACAGTCGGAACAGAAGTGTTCGGCATCTGGTTCCTGATCGGAGCTGCATTTGTATTCTTTATGCAGGCGGGATTCGCTATGGTAGAGACAGGATTCACCAGAGCAAAGAATGCCGGTAACATTATCATGAAGAATCTGATGGATTTTTGTATTGGAACAATCGTGTTTATTTTCCTTGGATTTGGATTGTTACTCGGGGAAGATGCACTTGGCGGACTGGTAGGAGTTCCAACACTTGGAATCTTTACAGATTATGCAAACTTTGACTGGTCTAATTTTGTATTCAACCTGGTTTTCTGTGCGACAGCAGCAACAATCGTATCAGGAGCTATGGCAGAAAGAACAAAGTTTCTTTCCTATTGTATTTATTCCGCAATGATCTCCGCAGTTGTGTATCCGATCGAAGCACACTGGATCTGGGGAGGCGGATGGCTTTCACAGCTTGGCTTCCATGATTTTGCAGGATCTTGTGCAATCCACATGGTAGGTGGAGTAACAGCATTTATCGGAGCTGCAATGGAAGGAGCCAGAATTGGTAAATTCTCAAGAGATAAGAATGGAAAAGTAACAAAAGTCCACGCATTTCCAGGACATAACCTCGTAATAGGTGCTCTTGGATGTTTCATCCTCTGGTTTGGATGGTATGGATTCAACGGTGCGGCAGCAACAACAGGCCCACAGCTTGCATCTATTTTTATGACAACAACAATCGCACCGGCAACAGCAACCGTTGTATGTATGATCTTCACATGGCTTCGTTATGGAAAACCAGATGTGTCTATGTGTCTGAATGCATCCCTCGCAGGTCTGGTAGCAATCACAGCACCTTGTGATGTGACAGATGGATTAGGAGCACTGATCATTGGAGCAGTTGCAGGAGTTCTCGTAGTATTTGGCGTTTGGTTCTGTGATAATGTAGTGCATGTAGATGACCCGGTTGGTGCCGTAGCAGTTCATTGCTTAAATGGTATCTGGGGAACAATCGCAGTTGGTCTTTTTGCAACAACAAATGCGCCGGAAAGCACACTGAAAGGTCTGTTCTACGGCGGTGGATTCGGACTTCTCGGAACACAGCTTCTTGGTGTAGTAACAGTTCTTGCTTGGACAGTTGTAACAATGACAATTATCTTCAAAGTAATCGATATGACAATTGGACTTCGTGTTTCAGAGGAAGAAGAGATTGTTGGTCTGGATTCCAAGGAGCATGGTCTTGCATCAGCATATGCAGGATTCAGCATCATGGATATTACAGAAGGTGCAATGAATGAAAATGAAAACACAGATCTTGGTGTAGCAGATTATGACGCAGCATCTCCAATCCAGAGAGCAGCAGCTGTACCTGTAGCCGGACCGGTAGATGCAGATACAGGAATGCATAAAGTAGTTATTATCGCAAAGCTTTCCAAGTATGACAGGCTGAAATCAGCGTTGAACAATCTTGGTGTTACAGGAATGACAGTTACCCAGGTTATGGGATGCGGTATCCAGAAAGGTGCCGGCGAGAAATATCGTGGAGTTGAGATGGACGTTACTGTTCTGCCAAAGGTAAAAGTAGAAGTTATCGTTGGAAATATTCCGGTTGAGAAAGTCATCGAAACAGCATCCAAGACACTGTATACAGGACATGTCGGTGATGGTAAGATCTTTGTATACAACGTGCAGAAAGTAGTAAAAGTACGTACAGGAGAAGAAGATCTCGAAGCATTGAAAGATGTAGAATAATACTTGATAAAAAAAATAATCTCCCAAAAGCAGTAAAGACTGTTTTTCCGGAGATTATTTTTTATGATTATTGAACGATTTTTTGAATAATTTTTTTTTATAAATAAGATTGAAATCTTATATACTACTATATTTAATAAGAAGTAACAGCGTAAAAAACAACACAGGATGGTAAAAATTACCTAAAAATTTTTTAGATTATCATATAATTTGAAAAGAAAAATGTGAAAAAAATACTATTTTATGTAAAGAGAGTTAAATAAATATAAAATTTTTCTTTAAAAAGCTAAAAAAATGTGATATAGTGTAATACAAACATATGATATTGAAATTCAGGAGGGAAAATTAAGAATGAACAATTATATGTATCTGGTTCCAGTTGCAGCTGTCATTGCTCTTCTTTTTGCAGCATATCTTGCAGCAAAGGTTAGCAGACAGGATGCCGGAACAGAAAGAATGAAGGAAATTGCCGGTGCAATCGCAGATGGTGCACGTGCTTTCCTGACAGCAGAGTACAAGATCCTTATTGTATTCGTAGTAGTACTTTTCGTACTGATCGGATTAGGAGTAGGTAACTGGGTAACAGCAGTTTGCTTCGTAGTAGGTGCTCTGTTCTCAACAATCGCAGGTTACTGCGGAATGACAGTTGCTACTAAGGCAAATGTCAGAACAGCTAACGCAGCTAAAGAGAGCGGAATGAACAAAGCTCTTTCCATCGCATTTTCAGGTGGTGCCGTTATGGGTATGTGTGTTGCTGGACTTGGTGCACTTGGTGTCAGCCTTGTGTACATCGTAACTAAGAATGTAGATGTATTATTCGGATTCAGCCTTGGTGCTTCTTCCATCGCATTGTTTGCACGTGTTGGTGGTGGTATCTATACAAAGGCAGCAGACGTTGGAGCTGACCTTGTAGGTAAAGTAGAAGCAGGTATCCCGGAAGATGATCCGCGTAACCCGGCTGTTATTGCTGACAACGTTGGAGATAACGTAGGTGACGTAGCAGGTATGGGAGCTGACCTTTTCGAGTCTTACTGTGGATCTCTGATCTCAGCACTGACACTTGGTGTTGCAGTAAGCGAAGTTTCAGGAGTATTATTCCCACTTGCAATCGCAGGATGTGGTCTGATCGCTTCTATCCTTGGAACATTCTTCGTAAGAGGCGGAGAGAACACAAATCCTCAGAAAGCTCTTACAAAAGGAAGCTATGCTTCTTCAGCAATCGTAATCATTGCTTCTTTAGCACTTAGCTGGGTGCTTTTCGGAAACATGAACGCAGCAATCGCAGTTATCGCTGGTCTGATTGTTGGTGTTATCATTGGTAACATCACAGAGTACTACACATCAGCAGATTACAAACCGGTTAAAGGAATCGGAGAGCAGTCTGAGACAGGTGCAGCTACAACAATCATCAGTGGTCTTGCAGTTGGTATGAAATCAACAGCTATCCCGCTGCTTCTGATCTGTGTAGGTATTTTTGTTTCTTATAATGTATTTGGTCTGTATGGAATTGCTCTTGCGGCAGTTGGTATGCTTTCTACAACAGGAATCACTGTTGCAGTTGATGCATATGGTCCGATCGCAGACAACGCTGGTGGTATCGCAGAGATGTCCGGTCTTGATGAGTCCGTTCGTGACATTACAGACAAGCTTGACTCTGTAGGTAATACAACAGCAGCTATGGGTAAAGGATTTGCTATCGGTTCTGCAGCACTTACAGCTCTTGCGCTGTTCGTATCTTATGCAGAGACAGTAGGTCTGAAATCCATCAACCTTCTTGACTACAAAGTAATCATCGGTATCTTTATCGGTGGTATGCTTACATTCCTCTTCTCAGCATTCACTATGGAGTCTGTATCTAAGGCTGCATATTCAATGATCGAGGAAGTTAGACGTCAGTTCCGTGAGAAACCAGGCATCATGAAAGGTGAAGAGAAACCTGACTACAAGTCATGCGTTGGTATTTCTACAACAGCAGCACTTCACGAGATGCTTCTTCCAGGTCTGATGGCGGTTATCGTTCCTGTAGTAGTAGGTGTTCTTCTTGGAGTTGACGCTCTTGGCGGACTTCTTTCAGGATCCCTCGTAACAGGAGTTCTTATGGCGATCTTCATGTCAAATGCAGGTGGTGCATGGGATAACGCTAAGAAGTATATCGAAGAAGGAAACCACGGCGGAAAAGGTAGTGAGGCTCATAAGGCAGCCGTTGTTGGAGATACTGTAGGAGATCCGTTCAAGGATACATCAGGTCCGTCTATCAACATTCTGATCAAACTTATGACAGTTGTATCACTTGTATTCGCTCCACTGTTCCTTTCTATCGGAGGACTTCTGTAATACTTTTGTCATCCATATATGGATGACATTAAGAATATAAGTTGAAAGAAAACGTTCTCCGGGGATTTCCCCGGGGGACGTTTTTTTTCTGTGTTGCTTTTACTTGTTTTGTTATATAACTATAAAACTGGCCTGTATAAATATTTTAAAACTGGATATATATAACAGACCAGGGCGCTGATATAATAAGGCGGTATGTTGGGAAAATTCACTTACAAGTCTCACGGATGTTCGACTTGAATACTCAACATAAGAGATAACAAACAGGAGATTTACAAAATATGAAAAACGAAAGTATCAGCACAAAGAAAATCGTAATGACTGCATTTTTTGCAGCTATTATTTATCTGGGAATCCAGTCTTTCCGTATTCCGCTTCCGGCGGCTGTCGGAACACCATTTCTGCATTTCGGACACATTTTCGTAATGCTTGCAGTATTAATGCTTGGACCTAAGCTTTCAACTGTGGCAGGAGTTCTCGGACTTCTCGTCTTTGATGTATTGAACGGTTATATTCAGGCAATCCCGAATGTATTCGTCAGCACAATTATCAAATGTCTGCTTGTGGGCATGATCTTTCAGTCTCTGAAGAAAAAAGCTCAGGGAGATGCGAAGAAGGAATATGGTTATGCAGTCCTCTGTGCGGCTATCTACGGCATTACGAACATTATCGTAGACTTTATCTGGTCAACAGTTGAACTGGTTGTTCTTGGAAGTTCCTGGAGTGCAGCGTTGGCGGCAGAGATTACATCTATCCCGGCTACGATCATCAATGCAGGATTTACAGTAGTAGGAATTGCGATTCTGTATGTTCCGGTGAAGAAGGCTTACCAGAGAATCCTTGGAGCATAGGAAATTAATAAGCCAGGAAGTCAATGTCATAGCACATATGTCTGATAATCAAAAAGGAGAATTATTAAGTTGGATATTGCAAAGATACAGATCTTATTACAGGAAGCAGAATTAGACGGTTGGTTGTTTACAGATTTCCAGGGACATGATTTTATCACAAAAGAGTTTCTTGAGCTTGGAAATCGTTTCTGTACAAGAAGGATGTTCTATCTGATTCCGACGCAGGGTGAACCAGTCAAGGTGCTTTCAGCAATTGAGCCGCATCTCCTTGATCATCTTCCGGGAGAGAAAATGTTATATCATGGAATTGAAGGACAGAAGAAAGTGTTGTCAGAGTTATTGAAGCCGGGCATGAAGATTGCCTGCCAGTACTCTCCGGGCGGAAATGTCCCGACGATCAGCTCTATGGATGCTGGCCTGATCGAGTATCTTAGAACTTACGGAATCGAACCGGTTACAAGTGCAGATATGATGCAGCATTTCGGTGCGGTACTAACGGAACATCAGATCGAGACACACCGACAGGCTGGAGTTATCATACATAAGATTCTTACTGATACATTTTCTTGGATCAGAGAGAATATAGATGCAGGTAATTATATTGATGAGTATGCGATGCTTCAGCAGATGCAGGAACTGATAGGGCAGGAAAATATCTATATGGATTCTCCGCCGTTTTTCGGAGTTGATGAGCATGCCTGTGATCCGGGATATGAACCGAAAGAAAATGGTTCGAAGCAGATTCGTGAAGGCAGCAGATTGATCATAGATATTGCCGGACGTCTCCCTGAGGAAGATGCGGTATATTATGATGTATCCTGGTGCATGAATGTCGGAGAAAAGATTGATCCGGAGTATGAGAAATGGTTTCAGATCGTATATGATGCGCGGGAAGATGCAAGACAGTTTATTCAGGCGAGATTAGATGCAGGAGAAAAAGTCAGAGGATATGAAGTGGATCGAAGGCTGAAAGAAAGATTCGAACAGCTTGGATGTGCACAGTATCTGATGCACCGGACAGGACATAATATCGGTCACAGATGTCATGGAATTGGTGCCAATCTGGATGATTATGAAACACATGATGACCGCTGTCTGCTCCCTGGTACGATGTTTTCCATAGAACCGGGACTGTATACAGATAAGTATGGTGTGAGACTGGAATATGATGTGCATATTACTTCGGAGGGAGAAACGAAAGTGTATGGACCGGTGCAGGATGAGATTCTTGTGATTTGATCAAGGGTGAAAGAAATATAGTTGAAAAAGTGAAAGAAATGGCGAAGATTTGTACCAGTAAGGTGTAAGCTTCGCCCTTTTTGTTAAATACAATTCTTGATAATGTATAATAGGTGTAGTATTCTTATTAGAAATAATACATCAGTAAAAGAAATAAACAGGAGGTTATTCAAAATGAAACAAGTAGAGACAACAAGAGAAGCAATAATCAACAGACGAAGTGTTCGCAAGTATAAAACTGATATGATTCCAAGAGACATAATCGAGCGAATTGTAGAGGCGGGGACTTATGCAGCAAATGGAAGAGGACACCAGGCATCTATTATTCTGGCAGTGACAAATAAAGAATTACGAGACAGACTTTCAGAGATGAATCGTAAGATTGGTGGATGGGATGAAGGATTTGATCCGTTTTATGGAGCACCTGTGGTATTGGTTGTACTGGCAGAGAAAGACTGGCCAACACATGTGTATGATGGAAGTCTTGTAATGGGTAATCTGATGCTGGCAGCACATACAGAAGGAATTGGAAGTTGTTGGATTCATCGTGCAAAGGAAGAGTTTGAAAGTGAAGAAGGAAAACAGATTTTGTCTGATCTTGGAGTGACAGGAGAGTATGAAGGTATCGGACACTGTATACTTGGATATCCGGATGAAGAAATAGAAGAGGCGAAACCCAGAAAAGATGATTATGTTTTCTGGGTGGAGTGATAGTCCATAAATATAATAGAGGGTTACTCACCATAGCTTCAAACTATGACAAATGCATAAATTTATATATTTTTCAAAATAAGCATGGAATGATAAGATGATTGCAGATAAAACATCACTTACAAAAATAAAAGGAGAATTAATTTATGAGCAAATATCAGACACCATGCAGATATGATTTTGTGGGAAGTTTTTTGAGACCGGAAGAGGTTAAGAAAGCGAATGCAGATTATCAGGAAGGAAAGATCAGCGAAGCAGAAAAGAATCAGATCATTGATAAAGCGGTTACAGAAGTTGTAGCAAAGCAGAAAGAGCTTGGATTTCATGTGATCACAGACGGAGAGTTCAGAAGAACTTACTGGCATCTGGATTTTATGTGGGGATTTGAAGGTGTCGGTCATGAACAGACCGGCAGCGGGGTACAGTTTGATGGAGAGCTGGCATCACTGGAAGATACTTATCTGACAGGAAAGATAAAGGCAAAGGCGCATCCGTTTGTAGAACATTTCAAATTCCTGAAACAGTTTGAGGATGAGAACACAGTTGCAAAATATACAATTCCGGCGCCGGCGCAGATGTTCCAGCAGATGATTATTCCGGTCAACTACAAAAATACGAGAAAATATTATGAGACAAACAAAGAACTGATCCACGACATTGGAACAGCTTATCAGGAAGTGATCCGTCAGTTCTATGAAGCAGGATGCAGAAATCTTCAGCTTGACGACTGTACCTGGGGAGCAATTGTCGGAGATGCGGCAAAGCAGAGATACAAACTTCTTGGAACGGATATTGAAGATGTGAAAAAAGAGCTTCTTGAAGTGAATAACCTTGCACTGGAAGGAAAACCGGAGGATATGGTAATCACTTCCCACATCTGTAGAGGAAATTATCATTCAACATTTTTTACAAGCGGACCGTATGATTCTGTAGCAGATTATGTCTTTGCAAAAGAAAATGTGGATGCATTATTCCTTGAATATGATGATGCAAGATCCGGCGGATTCGCTCCGCTTGCAAAGGTGTCTCCGGATAAAAAAGTGGTATTAGGGTTAATTACAACGAAGACACCTCAGCTCGAGGAGAAAGAAGTTGTAATCAAGAGAATTCATGAAGCTACAAAATATATCCCATTAGACAGACTTTATCTCAGTCCACAGTGTGGGTTCGCTTCCTGTGAAATCGGAAACAAACTGACAGAAGAGGAACAATGGGCAAAGTTAAAGCTTGTGAAAGAAATTGCAGAAGAAGTCTGGGGAGAGTAATAAGAGTTGAGTTGCTGCTTATACAGAGTGTAAACGGCAACTCAATTTTTATGCACAATACTTCTTCAACATTCTTCTGGCTATTTTTTCATCTTCTCCATGAATAACGAGGAGAAACGGAAGACCAAGCTGGATCGTGGCGAGTTCAGAAAGATCTTTTCCGTTGATATCTACGCGATTGTGGTTCTCAAGATCCTGGATGCGCACATCCGAAGAAAGATTTTTACAAGTGTGTGAAAAAGTGAGAAATTGTCCGGTTGTGAGAAATTTAATATTTTGCTTGATCATGATATCGCCCCTCGTAAATGAATGTGTTTGATTTTTTCGTCATTCAGTATATAATAAATAACAAAGAAATAAAAATACATATTTGTTATGACAGATATACGTTTTTTATATGATTTATCAGATGTGGTTTGACTCCCACCTCTGCAGGTGGAGAGTAACAGATTAGTGTCAGTTTAGGGGGGACTTATGGAAATTACTTATGATTATTACCGGATTTTTTATTATGTAGCAATGTATAAGAGCTTTTCTAAAGCGGCGAAAGTATTGATGAGCAACCAGCCGAATATTACTCATTTTATGAATAATCTGGAGAATCAGCTTGGGTGTAAATTGTTTGTCAGATCTAATCGAGGAGTTACGCTTACAGCGGAAGGAGAGAAGCTGTATCAGCATGTTTCTGTTGCATATCAGCATCTTCATGCGGCTGAAGCGGAACTTGCAATGGAGCGAAGCATGGAGAGCGGAAGTATCACGATCAGTGCGAGTGAGATTGCACTTCATCTTTTACTTCTTCCTATACTGGGGCGCTTTCATAAGCAATATCCGGGTGTTCGGCTGAGACTTCTGAATCATTCCACGCCGGAGGCAGTTGAGTCCGTCAAGAACGGACTGGCGGACTTTGCAGTTGTGACTACGCCGCTTCAGGCAAAGAAACCGTTGAAAAGTACTTCTTTAATGTCTTTTAAGGAAATTGCAGTGGGAGATCATTCTTTTCAGGGGAAAGAAAAACCAATGAGGCTGAAAGACTTAATTGAGAATCCGTTGATTTCTCTTGGGCAGGGAAGCACAACCTATGAGTTCTATTCCAAATTTTTCCTGGAGAATGATCTGGTTCTATCTCCGGATACGGAAGTTGAGACGATCGATCAGGTGTTGCCGCTTATTATGAATGGACTGGGCATTGGATTCCTTCCGGAGCTGTTCGTAAGACCAGTGATCGAGGAAGGAAAGGTCTGTCAGATTCCACTAAAGGAGAATATTCCGGAGAGAGAAATCTGTCTGGTTGAGAATCATACATTTCCACCAAGCATTGCGGCGGATATGTTCAAAAAAATGTTAGTTCTGAAATAAGGTATTGTTTAAGAAGATATTGCGGATCCAATCTATTCCTATGTAGAAAATATATATCAGGTATGTGAATAAAACAGTATGCGCCGGTTTGACTTTAGAACCGGCGCTTTCTATATTAATAAGTAGGATTTTATTCTGTTTTAACAGGTGAAAAACAAGAAATAACAAAGGAAGTGTGAGTATGCAGACAGTATTACCACGTGAAGAAGCTGTAGAAGGAGTTATATCTAAGGTTCTTGAGTCACAAGAGGCCTGTGATCGGCTAAATGAAGTATTTTATGAGCATTTGGAAAATTATCAGGAGATAAATGACGATGGTGACAGACATTTTGCAGAGGTCTTGCTCCAGGCGTATAAAAATGGAGATGTCAGCGCGTTGCTACTTGAATTGTGCGGAGGAAGTATGTTTGATCTGCTTCGGGACGCATATCTGATTCCAAAGAAATTTCATGGAAAATCAGGAGAGAATCCGGTTCTCCTGACTGATGTAGAGGGAAAGCTTCTGGAGAGTAAGAAAAGGGAAGTAACAGCTCATGAATATGAAAAGTTCCATGAGACGTACAGGCAACATCAATGTGCACCGAGATCAAAACTGTATCTTGCTGACGGATATGACATAGTTCGTTCCTATACAGAGGGCATGCAGATTCAGGAGAAAAAAGAGAACAAGAAGCGTGGCGTGATGGCGTTATATGCATTACCGGATACCAGAAAGCTTGGACTGACAGAAGCACAGGCCTATGCAGTTGTCTGGGATACTTTCCAGAAGATTCAGAAACAGGCTCCGAGAGTGGAAGTTTATTATGGGCAGGATACCGGTGAGAAGCGTCAGAAAGGATTTGACGAGATAGGAGTTTTACTTCCAATTCATGGATTTGAGAAACGAATGCTTCATCATCTGGATGAGATTGATGGGATTGTTCTTTCATGCAGAGAGAAGATGATGAAAAAGGCCGGAGCGGAAAGCCTTGACCTGGAATAAAGGGGAAGTGAATGAGATGCAGACTCAGAAAATAAGAAAAAATCATATGGATATTCTCTGGCATGAATATACAGATAAAGGTGGAGAAGAAACACCAGTAACACAAGCAAGTTTGACGGAGAAAGCATCAATTGTCGGAAGAGTGGGGATTATGCTTCTCTCCTGTGGAACCGGAGCTTGGAGAGTGAGAAGTTCTATGAACGCTCTGGCAGAAGAGATGGGGATAACGTGTACAGCGGATATTGGTCTGATGTCGATTGAGTATACCTGTTTTGACGGTGACGATGGATTCACGCAGTCCTTGTGTTTGACGAATACGGGCGTGAATACATCAAAATTAAACAGACTGGAACACTTTATCCGTGAGTTCGAGCAGGGCGGACAGGATATGTCTGGTGAACAACTGCATAAGCTGCTGGATCAGATTGAAGAGATTCACGGACTATATTCTCCAATTGCATTGGGAATGGCAGCAGCATTGGCATGCGGTGGATTTACATTTCTGCTTGGCGGTGGATTGATTGAAATGTTCTGTGCATTTATCGGTGCCGGGATTGGAAATTTTATCAGATGTAAATTGAGTAAACATCATTTTACATTGTTTTTGTGCATAGCCTCATCTGTTTCGGCAGCCTGTCTGGTTTATGCGGGACTTTTGAAAGCAGCAGAGCTTTTGTGGGCAATTTCAATTCAGCATGAGGCGGGCTATATTTGCGCAATGCTATTTATTATTCCTGGTTTTCCTTTCATCACAAGTGGAATTGACCTTGCAAAATTGGATATGCGTTCCGGAATGGAACGACTCATGTATGCACTGATCATTGTTTTGGTAGCTACAATGTCCGCGTGGATCATGGCGTTGATCTTAGGATTACAGCCGGTGGATTTTCTGAAGCTTGACCTGACGCAGGCAGAATGGATTGTTTTCCGTCTGCTTGCAAGCTTTTGTGGTGTGTTTGGATTCTCGATTATGTTCAACAGTCCTACACGCCTTGCGGCAGTGGCGGCAGGAATCGGTGCGATTGCCAATACACTGCGATTGGAACTGGTTGATCTGACGGCATTGCCTCCGGCGGCAGCAGCATTTGTCGGAGCATTAACAGCCGGACTCCTGGCAACTATGATTAAAAATCAGGTCGGATATCCGAGAATCTCTGTCACGGTTCCGTCGATTGTAATCATGGTTCCGGGATTGTATCTGTACCGTGGATTTTATAATCTGGGAACAATGAATCTTTCTGTATCAGCTTCCTGGTTTGCGGCGGCAATACTGATTGTTGCAGCTCTTCCGTTAGGGTTGATCTTTGCAAGAATTCTTACGGATAAGACATTTCGGTATTGCACGTAAGGAGAATATATACAAAAAAGGAACAGTTCCAGGTGGGACTGTTCCTTTTTGATGAAATAGAAAGGAATTTATTTCTTTTTATCTTTTTTCTTGTCTTTGTCTTTCTTCTTTCCGGAAGATTTCTCGTTGTCCTTATTCTTCTCGCTATCCTTCGCTTTTGCAGAGAATTTCTTATCTGCTTCAGCTTCCGGCTGATATCCGTTGATATCATATTTCTTTTCATATTCCTCAAAGGCTGTAAGATAAGTTTCATCCTTCAGCTTGCGGACACTCTTTGTATATTCATGAATATCAAAGTTAGAAGAATCAAGCTCGAGAATCGCTACAGCAACGTTAGAACAGTGCGCTGCGATACGCTCGTAGTTTGTAAGCAGGTCATTAAAAGCAAATCCGGTATTCAGATCACACTGACCATTTCTAAGTCTCTTAATGTGACGAAGTTTCAGATCATTACAGAGAATACCAATCAGTTCGCGCAGAGGTTCAACCTTTGCAGCAGTCTCAAGATCTTCATCTACAAAAGAATTTACTGTAAGATCAACAATCTCAACCAATGCCTTCTCAAGCACATTCAGCTCATAAGTAGCAGATTCAGAGAATGTACGGGACTTTTCATGAAGTTCCTGGGCAACTCTGGAAATGTTGACTGCGTGGTCACCAAGTCGCTCGAAGTCACTGATCGTATGAAGAAACTTGGAGGTCTGTTTCGCCTGATCAGGTGTCATATCATGCATACTTAACTGCATCAGATAAGTACCAAGTTTATCCTCGTACTTGTCGATCATGTTTTCCTTTTCCTGGATCTTATTGAACTTGCTGTCGCTAAAGTCTGTCAGAAGTTCGAAAGCGCGCATGAGATTCTTGCGGGCATTCTTTGCCATACCGTTAACAGCCATCTGGCTCTGACTGATCGCCAGCGGCGGGTAATCCAGAAAACGTTCCTCAAGCAGATCAAAATCAGCCTGCTCTTCGTTGTCCTCGTCTGTATCCTTGATCAGGAAGAAGACAAGCTTCTCAATCTTGCTGATAAATGGAGCAAGAATCAGGATCGTAGCGATACGGAATACCGAGTTCAATAAAGCAATGTTGACAGGACTCATGACCATGTCCATAAATGTAAAGTGGACAGCGGCATTTACTGAGTAAAATACGATAGACCAAAAGATCATTCCGAATAAGTCATTCAGCAGGTAAATAAGTGCTGTACGCTTTCCGTTCTTGTTCGTACCGATAGAAGAAAGCAGTACAGGACAGGCAGCTCCGACACCGATACCCATTGTAATAGGCAGTGCGGCAGCAAATGTAATAGAGCCTGTGATTGATAATGCCTGAAGGATACCGACAGAAGCAGATGCACTCTGAAGCACTGCAGTAAATGCGATACCAACAAGGATACCCATAAATGGATTCTTAAACATTGTCAGAAGACTGACAAAATGTGGGTTCTCTTTCAGAGGTGAAACTGCACCACTCATTGTCTGCATTCCGAACATCAGGATCGCAAAACCAAGCATAATGTCACCGATATCGGAATAAGGTTTCTTCTTTACGAATGTACGGAAGATGATACCGATGATCGCAACAATTGCAGAGATTGTTGCGGTGGACAGAAGCTGCGCAATGCCATTGGAGCCATCAATGTAAGAAAGACATAAAATCCAGCCTGTGATACTTGTTCCAATGTTGGCACCCATAATGATTCCGATTGCCTGAGCAACTTTCATCATACCGGAGTTTACGAATCCTACGACCATAACAGTTGTAGCTGATGACGACTGAATGATCGCTGTTACTACTGTACCCAGCAGCAATCCTTTGATTGGGGAGTTTGTGAGCTTGTATAAGATAAGTTCCAGTTTGTTACCGGCAACCTTCTTAAGACTGTCTCCCATGAGTGCCATTCCGTACAGGAAGAGGGCAACTCCGCTGAGCAAGGACAAAACCATTGTAATTCCCATTTTCTTTTTTCCTTTTTCTTAAGTTATTAAGTTGACATGTTACGTCTTGCAAAAAATTACGTACATGGCTATTATAAAACACTTTACCCAGAGTTTACAATTATTTTCTTTAAACTTTACAGAAAAATATTGATTGCAAATTGCAGAAAAATTGTAGGGATAAACAAAATATTAATCTTAAGCAAAAAAGTCCTTGACTTGTCCATGGATAATTTCCATCAGATGAGTTCTCGCTTCCACGCTCGCCCAGGCAATGTGTGGTGTGATCAGCAGGCGTTTACTGTCTTTGATCTTGAGCAATGGATTATCTGCGGACATTGGTTCCTCACAAAGGACATCTAATCCTGCTGCGGCAATCTGATTTCTGACCAGTGCATTATATAATGCCTGCTCATCGACGATCGGTCCTCTTCCGAGATTCAGGAAAATACAGGAAGATTTCATTTTTTCAAACGCTTTGCTGTTGATCAGTCCTTCTGTATGCTCGTTGAGTGGAGCGTGGACGGAAATAATATCAGATTGCGTAAGCAATGTCTCAAAGTCAACCTGTTCATAACCTTCCTGCGCCGGAGCACCGGAGGCGGAGTAGTAAATGACTTTCGCTCCAAATGCACGTGCAATCTCAGCAACACGTCTGCCGATTGCTCCAAGACCGATGATCCCCCAGGTTTTTCCATGGATTTCTGTGAAATGTTCTGCAAAATGAGTGAAAGAGACATCATTTACATAGCGCTCTTCTTTCACATAATCATCATAATAGCGCAGTTTTTCTAATAGAAAGAGAAGCATTGCAAATGTGTGCTGTGCGACAGTCTCAGTAGAATAACCGGCAACATTTCTCCAGGCAATTCCTTTTGAATCAAGATATTCCTTATCCAGGTTGTTCGTGCCTGTGGCTGTGACACAGACGAGCTTCAGATTCTTTGAAGTTCCAATAGTCTGCTCATTAACCGGAACTTTATTTAATATGATCACATCGGCATCCGTGACACGCGCCGGGACTTCTTCAGATGAAGAAAAGCTGTACTTTACAACTTCACCGAGTTCATCATATGCAGAAAGATCAATATCTTCTCCAATTGTTTTGACATCTAAAAATACAATTTTCATTTAAAATCTCCTTGTTTCATAATCAGTATTAAGTATTTTATGATGTGAGTGTCAAAAGTAAATTTTGCCGCTCACTGATGTAACCGGATTTCTCCATTGCTATGCATTTCCGCACTTACATCATTTTATCACAAAAAGAACATAATTTCTTATATTTTACCACATACTAATCAAAAATTGATTATGGAGGTTGTTAACAGTTAAATATAAATTATAAAGTCATATAAGCCGGTGTTGAGCTTTATAAGATATTAGAGTAGAATATTATTGAAAGGAGTTGATACTTTGAGTAAATATTATTCTATACATGAATTTTCAAAAATTATAGGCGTATCTGCTCAGACGTTACGAAATTGGGATGCCAATGGAAAACTTCATCCGCATCATACTACAGTAAGTGGCTATAGATATTATTCCGATGAGCAACTCAACCAAGTAATAAATGTAAAGCCTAAAAATCGCATTACAATTGGATATTGTCGCGTTTCCAGCCGTAAACAAAAAGATGATTTGGAACGACAGATTGATAATGTCAAGACATATCTTCTAGCAAAAGGGCAGCCGTTTGAGATAATAAGTGATATCGGTTCTGGGATTGATTATAAGAAAAAAGGGCTTCAGGAATTGATCAGACGAATCTCTCAAAATCAGGTTGAAAAGGTTGTTGTTTTATATAAAGACAGGCTATTGAGCTTTGGTTTTGAGTTGATAGAATATATCGCTTCACTTTATAATTGTGAGATTGAGATTATTGATAATACTGAAAAATCTGAACAGCAGGAACTTGTTGAAGATCTGGTTCAAATAATCACAGTATCCAGTTGCAAATTACAAGGAAAACGAGCGAACAAAGCTAAGAAACTTATCCGGGAATTGATACAGGAGGAAACAGATGGTAAGAGCCATAAAAGTAATGTTGATACCAAACAACGTACAGAAAACTAAGATGTTTCAG
>NZ_JAJCNG010000040.1:0-9807 GCF_020561005.1 Mediterraneibacter sp. 210702-DFI.3.120
AACAGCAATTAGAGAAAGGAAGGTTGATTGATGAACGAATTAAGAAACTCAAAGAGCGACGATCAACTGGAAGAGTTGCTTCTGCTGACAGAGCAGATGCAGGAAGAACTCGACCAGAAAGACCGGACTATCAGGGAACTGAAAGTGCAGCTCGACGAATCGCTGACCTTGAACGAGAAGTTAAACAGCGAGAACAAAACAGAGAACATTCAAGCCTTAAAGAACGACTTGAGGAAAACAAAAGAATTGTTGCAGAGCGAGAAAGAGAAAACACACACCGTCCAAGCCATGATAGAGGAATGTCGAGATAAGCAGAGACAGGCAGAACAGGAACGGGATTATGCACTCTCCCATCAGAAAAAAGTAGAGATACCGGTTGAAAAGCCGGTACTCTATCAAAAGTGCGGGAATTGTAAACAGACAGCTTATCTGAAAGCTAAGGAAAAGTATGATATGCAGAGGGAAAAACTGGCAGGCAGATATAAAACAAAAACAGCCATGTATGAAGCATTGATGTTTCTGCTGATATGGTATTCCGTATCAACTACTCTTTTTCAGATGATACGGTCAAAAATATTTATTTCTGATTGCGTGGTATTCTTTGATACAATCGCAACTTTCACACAGACCATTGCTGGCTGGGTTGTACTGGCAGGAAAGAACGTGGCACAGATTAGTGATGGAATATCCAATCCTGTCGTTGCTGGAATTATAAACTGGCTGATAAGAATATTGATTTGCGGTGGATGTCTGGTGGGTGTGGGAATACTTTTGGCATTCATCGAAATAAAGATTGCAGGGCTATATAAGAAATACTGTTGGGATATGATTACCATAATGGTGATACTTGTAAGTATGGCAATAGCTATCTACTTTGGGGATTGGATAAAGGAAGTATTGCCAATCAATCTGCTATTTCTCTTATTATTCGTGCAACTGGTATATGTTGGAATCAGGTGGTATGTAAAGGGATGGCGGGAAAACAGAGGTTATGTTTAAAAATAAAAAAATTGTCTGAGACGCAGCGAAGTAAATAAAATGAGTAGTATTATAAGAAGTCAGCAGTGCGTGAATAAACTGCTGGCTTCTTTTTTGATAGATACAGTCACTCTCAGAGAGTGTGCAGGATAGTAAAGTAATAATATCAACATGCCGATATAGAAAATGCAGGGAAGCATTGTATTTCAAAGAGTTTGAGATACAATGCTTCTGCGTTTCTATAGGAGATAGTCGTTCTATGCGGAAAATAGTCATTTGATGCGGAGAATGATCGAGCGGAAGATTTGTTTGATATAATAAAGAGTGCTAGGTGAGACTTGTATGGTTTACAGGTATGAGAGAAATCAAAGACAGGAATGAAAAATATGAACATTATTATTTGTGATGACAGGATAGATGACAGAAAAAATCTATCAGATTTGCTGTCAGACTATGGTGAAAAAAAGAATTATGAGTTTGCTATTACAGAATATGATTCTGGAGAACAGTTATGCGAAGAACAATCAGCTTTGGAAGCGTGTCAGATATTATTTCTGGACATCAATATGCAGGGGATGGATGGGCTGAAAACAGCTATGAGGATTAAAGAAAAATATCCAAAACTTCCGGTTGTGCTGGTGACGGCATACATGAATTACGCACTGGATGGATATAAGGTGAAAGCAAGCCGTTTTCTGCTGAAAGATAACCTTGCAGATACTATAGAAGAATGTATGGATGATTTGATAGCAGAAATTAATAAAAACCGTAGGATTCTCGAATTTCGTTTTGTGGAGGGAACGATAAAACTCTATGCAGATGACATCATTTATATAGAAACAGAACTTCACAAAAATGTATTTTATACTGAAAAAGGTACGTTTCAGATTTATAAAAAACTGGATGAACTGGAAAATGAATTCAAGGATATGGGATTCGTGCGGGCACATCTAAGTTTTCTTGTAAATGAGTTAAACCAGATAGGGATAAAAATAGATATGTATCGGCAGGAGTACAGATTTACTCCTGCTTTCGCCTTTATTCAGGCGGTTTGACGTGTAGTACGCCGCATATATTCCCGCTCCATTTCCCGCATTTCCTCGTCTGTGGGAATATCCACAATCCCGACATAGGAATAGTAAATGTCGATTTGCTGTGTCCGTTTCCCGTCCTTTTTCTCACGCTCATGGATTACGATTTTATCCACAAATGCGTTTAGGATTTCGGGCGTGAGTTCGTCAATGCGGGTATATTTCTTCGTGACGGCTATCAGCTTTGCTACATTGGTCACTTCCATATCGGCTTGGCTGACCTCTGCGGTCAACGCTTCGATTTCACGCTTTAACTGTCCCTGCTCCGCTTCATATCCGTCTGACAGCTTGTAAAAGCGTTCGTCATTCAGTTTTCCGCTGACATTGTCCTCGTAGATTTTGCGGAACAGGCGGTCAAGCTCATCCATCCGCTTTTCGTCTTTTTCTATCTGTTTCTGCTTTGCGGACAGTTCGTATCGGCGTTCCGCAAGGGTGGTGTCTATCTGCCGTCGGATAAATACCCGCTCAAACTGCTGTAAATAGGACAGGAAATGCTGAAGCTGTTTCAAAACCAACTGGTTTAATGCGTCCTCTCGGATATAATGCTGCGTGCAGTTCTGCGTGCGGCTCGTCCGTTTGTACTGCGAACAGCCTTTAAGGTTGATTTAATAGGGTGCGTCTTTGTAACCGCCATATCTCGTCCACCGCCTTTTTAATGTCCTCTATATCCTGCCTGTAAACCGTCCCCGTCGCATTGGCGCGTTTTGCAATCTGGTTGATGTTCCGGCTCACCGCTTGCAGTTCCCGGATATATGCTTTTGTGTCGCTTCGGTCAACGACAAGAATATACCCGTCTATCGCCATTTTACGGAAGTATGCCCCATACTGCTTTATGGGAAGCTGCTTCATCTTCTCGTCGATCAGCCGCTTTTCTTCTTCCGTAACGTAAAACTTCATCTGTATATTTCTCTTTCGGTTTTCCATTTCCGCACCGCCTTTCGGTATAAGGGTTTGGGATTATCCCAACAAGCACTTTTCGCAAACGGGTACTCGTTTGCTGTGCTTGCTATCTACTCCTTATCCCGTTTCAAAGGCAGCGTTTGTTGCACTCTCTTTCTAATTTGGCGCAAAAAAAGATTGCAGCCCCTATGCGCTGCAATCTCCTGCTTCCCATATTGTGAGGTTAGTCCTCTGCTTGTTCGACTTCTGTTATCTCCCTTGCCGTTGCGGTTACAATCCGTATGCCTTTATCGCTCATACCGTCCAGCAGCGCGTCAAGCTGCCGCCGCCCGGTGGATTTCTCCGCATTGCTGTTCGGGAAGAAAAATTGATCTACCGAAATATGATACCGGGTTACAAGGTCATAGAATACCTGTAAACTCGGCTGTTGTCCCTTGTTCTCGATATTCGCAAGGTAGCGCGGGGAAATATATAACTCGTCGCTTACCTTTTTGCGGCTCTCGCCGTATTCATTTCTCGCGGCTTTTATAGCTGCCCCGAAAGCCTTAAAGTCGTACAATGGTACGGGTCTTTTTGCCATTTTCATTCACCCTGTTACATTTTACAGTTCACCTTTCTTTTTGGATATGTCCACACAATTCATATCATTAGGTTAAATACTTCCTGTTGTGTATTGACAGTAGACTGATTTTCTGATAAAATAAAATTTATGTAAAAGGAGGCGGCGTTTATGTTGCATAGCATGCGTATTAGATAAGCATTGAAAAAAAGGATTTTCCCATTTTCAACATGGGCTTTTTTGTCATGCTTATTTTGCGGATGCTATACAAAAAACTAACGACGTATAGATATAGTATAGACATAGTGCAAGCTATGCCTTAGTTTTGTTGTACTGCTCTGTGCATTATAAATGCAGGTCAATGCTCATGTTGAGGATTGACCTGCATTTTTTTGTGTAAAAAGGACGAGTGAAATATAATGCTTAAAAAATATTGGATAAAATGTCCGATTTGTAACGGAAAGACGAGAGTTCAAGTATTTCATAATACTGTATTAAAAGATTTTCCTCTTTTCTGCCCTAAATGCAAATTGACGCATATCATTGATGTAGAAAAATTAGAGATTGTAATCAAAAATACAGAAAAACAAACTTTTATTATTTAGAAGAAAGGATATAAAAATGAAACGTTTACCTAAATATACGCCTGCGGAAGTACGGAATGATCCATACGGATTTACTTACAAAGAAATGTCGGAAGTTATTGGCGAGAATGAAGCAAAAGCCTTATATGAAGAATTATATAAGCAATTACCACGCAAAAAAAATCTATCAATGTTGGTAAAAAATATTTGCAAAAGCAGTGATACTGAAAAGTATGTTTACGAACTGAAAGACAACAAATACATTGAAACGGTTTTTATCAAGCGGCGAGATGGTGGAACTGTTTGCGTGAGCACACAAGTCGGTTGTCCTGTTGGTTGTATTTTTTGTGAGTCCGGGCGAAATGGCTTTGTTCGTAATCTAACATCGTCAGAAATCGTACAACAGATTATATTGTTGCGTCGAAAAGTAAACCGTATCGTTTTTATGGGTATGGGAGAGCCTTTATTCAATTATGACAACTTGATAAAAGCAATCCATATTCTCCGAGATAGATATGGGCTCAACTTTCCAACCGACGGCATTACCATATCAACAGTTGGTCCGGTCGATCAATTAAAAAAATTGCGCGAGGAACATCTTAAAATTCAGTTGACAATATCTTTACACGCAGCAACACAATCTGCAAGAAATCGTATTATTCCTCACATGCGCATATATGCTATTGAAGATGTTGTTAAGCAAGCCTTATCCTATTCTGAAAGGCATAATCGCAAAATTGTCTTTGCGTATTTGCTTTTACCGGGTATAAATGACCGGCCCTCAGATGTAAGACAACTTGCAAAATGGTTTCGGGGCAAAAAAGTTATGATTAACGTGTTACAATACAACCCAACAAGCAATTCAAGAATTAAAGCACCACAGAAACGGGAAATAGTTGCATTCAAACATCAATTAGAGCAAGCAGGACTTGAAGTTACTATGAGAGTTTCTCATGGCAGAGAGATTAACGCGGCTTGTGGACAGTTAGCTAACACATATAATAAATTCAAAAAAAAATGATTAAAAGTGCCAGACGCATAGACGCAGAGCCGATAACGCATTAGGTCAAAAAACCTATGTGTTATCGGCTTTTTTATTTAATATTGCGCAAAAGCCGCTGTTCCCTATTATAGAATGGATTGCGGGTAGTGTATTAAAGTCGCCCTTTTTTAAGGATACGGCGGTATCGGGGAGGTATCGCCGTGTCCATTTTTATTTACTGTAACCCGCCTAATGCTTTGCGGTCAAAAAAAGCTATGCTCCGCAAGCGGGATATTCCGGCTATGAGTATGAACTGTCAATACATCTAAATACTTCTTACATTTCCTTTGCGCTCGTCCGCGTCTTGCGGACGGGCGCATTTTGCTTTTTTCAACTTTTTTCTGAAAAACGCACTCAAGAGCCATCTCCCGAACGGGTACGGAGCGAAAGGGGCAGAGAGGACAAGCCCTTAACTCCCGTCCTCTACTCCACGCGGGAAGGAGGTGAACTCTATGGAGCTATCTTCTTCCGACAAGGAAAGAATACAACATCAGTACGACGCATTAGCAAAGAAAACTTTGGTTGGCGAAGCGAAAAGCCACCGCCGCACTCTTGCGAAACGCGCAGCACGCGAAGTACCTTTTTCGGATTTGAGCGAAAGCGAACTCGCGCAGCTTTTCACAACGGACGAATACAAAAGCGATTATTTCCGTTTTCAAGTGTCCGGCTTTGATGTACTCGTCAAAAATGAACTGCTTGCCGAAGCCCTTAACGCTTTGCCCGAAAGGAAACGCGACATTATCCTTTTGTCCTACTTCTTGGACATGAGCGACGCGGAAATTGCTGAACTGCTGAATGTTGTACGCACGACGGTTTTCCGGCACAGGAAATCCGCGCTTGCGAAAATCAAACAGTATTTGGAGGGAAAAGCAGATGATGAATACCGTTAGGAAATCTGAAAATCTGTTGCCGTTCCCTGTCATTTCCGCAGCGGCAAACGGCGACACAACCGCCATGTGCGCGATCTTGAAGCATTACGAGGGTTACATAGCGAAACTTTGTACCCGCACGCTGAAAGACGACGCGGGCAATACCTATTCCTATGTGGACGAGGAAATGCGTAACAGGCTGCAAGTGCGCCTTATTACCCGCACCCTTATGTGACACAAAACACAATTCTAATAGTGTGGAAGAATATTATGAAAAATTATGTAAAAAGTTTCCGCAAATAAGTTTTAATACCAACGGCGGTGT
The DNA here is from genome assembly GCF_020561005.1 of Mediterraneibacter sp. 210702-DFI.3.120. Taxonomy (NCBI): domain Bacteria; kingdom Bacillati; phylum Bacillota; class Clostridia; order Lachnospirales; family Lachnospiraceae; genus Mediterraneibacter; species Mediterraneibacter sp. 210702-DFI.3.120. The sequence goes on from NZ_JAJCNG010000040.1 coordinate 6,349, forward strand.
TGTGCCTTGCAATTCCAATAAAGTGGTCGTAAATCTTTCTTATGACTGTTTGAAAAAAATGGCTAATGATCCGGAATTCGCAAAAGAAATAGAATGGAATTTATCCGGAGAGGTTGCAGCAAATTCACAAGTATATTCTTTTGCAAAGCGTGACGGTGTAGAGTTGGGAGGCAGGACAGTTACATATGATGCTAATGGAAATCGGCAATCTTCATGTGGTGGTATGAGAACAGCTAATTCGTCAAATAAAAGTTCAGATGTATTGAGTACACAAAATCAACAAAAAGCAGCAAAAAGTAGACGGGACAAAAAACGTGAGCAAGAAGAATACTTAGAGAAAATGCGTGAGAAACGAAAAAGAGATGAAGAATATTTGGAAGAATTGCGTGAGAAACGCAAAGATAGAGATGAGTATATTAGTGAAATGTCAGAAAACAGTAGTTCAGTGGTAAGAGCATATACTCAAGCGGAATACGATAATGTAGATTTATTATCTACATTAGATACGAAAATCTGAGGAGGACACGGATATGTCGTTGGAAGTTTACAGTAGGCAGAGTAAGGCGTTTCAGTATGATGGATATAAAATAAATTCTGAAATGCGGGAACACATAAATGCAGAAAAAAGCAGTTCAAATGTACATAAAGACAGAGATACCGTGAATTTTTCCGCAGAGGGCAGAAATATGTGTTACGGATTTGGAGTGCATGATGTAAAAGACCGTGCAAAACATACGGTAGTTAAGCCAGGCATAGCACCTCTTTTTGACACTATTTCAAGGACACTGAAAACAGTCAGAGAAGCAGTACATTTACAATTCAGATAAAATGATTGGAGGAACAGAAGTATGCACATTGGTTCTGGTCTAAATACGGTATCTTCAATGTACCGCCAACAAAAAGGCAATAATATGAAAACGCCTGCATCTGGGGAAAAGACATTTTATACGGCAGAAACACCGAAGGTATATCAGATATTCACAACAGATAATATGTTGTGGACAGGAGGTAATGGCACCGGTCTTTCTTATTGTCTTAAATATGCGGATGATTCAACGGATGAAAATCCGGTGGTGTTACATCTAATTACAAAAATACAGCTATTAAAGATACGGTCAAATAAGCTGCTCCATCATGGGAAAAGTATAAAATTAGGAGCTTTAGATAATATCACAAGGGAAAAGTTTTCAAAAACTTCTGGTAACTCTTTGAAATACATATCATATCAATAGATACGATAATATAAATTATGTTTGTATTTGTTGATAACAGGTTTATATCGGAAAAATTGTAAATTTATTTTCTATGTGAATTTTCATTTTTGTAGGGCTGGCATTAGACCAGCCCTTGATTTCATTATAATAGATAAAAAGATATTGAATATATATGCACGGTAAAAAGACGATTCTCAATAAATGAGATTGGGAAAAAGTAACCTTAGTGCTGTTGAAAAAATCACCATAGTTCTAATGAATCTTCTGCATCTACCCATATCTGCATTGTTTCATCAAGATATAATTTTGCATATTCAAGCGGTTTATCAATGGCAAGTGCGTTCAATGCACAGTCTGATCCGGGTGTGGTTTTTAAATCCTTTTCGGCTTCCCAACAGTCAATGCGGAGCATATAACCAGCAGAAGTATAAATATCAATGCTGTTTCTGTGTGGATTGTATTCTGCAAATATTGTTCTCATCGTATAGAATCTCCTTATCATTCAATCAGTCATTTGTTACAAAAATCAGAAGCATTTCAATCAGTTCACCATGTCACTTTTATTTTGTGTTATACTGTTTTATAGATTTTTCTTGCCCTTGTATTTGCCCTTATCAGAGTTCGTAAACGCTGACGGGACGATATAACACAAGGGAAACAATAAGGGAAAGCTCACCTGCGATAAATCCAGTGTTTTCAAGGGTTTGCAGAGAATTTAATAACAAAATATAACAGTTATTAAATTCCCTAAAACAGGTGAAATCTCAATCGGAATTTATAGGAGGTGAATCGGCATGAAATGTCCATATTGTGGTGATGAAATGATTAGAGGATACCTAATGAGTTCACGAGACATTACTTTTGCAGTTGATAATCTGACAAAAGTTTTTCGTATAAAAAAATCGGACGATCTGGAATTGAGTAAAGGTTCAGGAGGAATCCCTCATTGTGAAGCTTATCGTTGTAGTAGTTGTAAGAAGATTTTGATTGATTATGCAAATAGATAAATCGTAATTTATATATAAAGGAGAATATTGATGAAACTGTTTTTATGTTCGCACTTTTCAAGTGTAGGAAGTCTGATAAAGGAAGAAATTGAAAATAAAAAAGTCGCATTTATTCCAACAGCTTCGCTGCGTGAAGGCTACACCGGTTATGTCGGCTCGGCTCGAAAATTATTCAAAAAGTTGGGAGCAATCGTAACTGAAATTGATATTTCAACGGAGGCTTATTCAACGATACAGTCTGTTTTTGAAGATGCGGATGTGATATATTTTACCGGCGGAAATTCTTTTTTCCTTATAGACCAGCTCCGTAAAACGGGAACGGATGAGCTGTTGAAGAAAGAATTGGCAAAGGGAAAACTGATGATTGGTGAATCGGCAGGTGCGATTATATGCGCTCCAAGCATCCAATATATCGAGCAAATGGATGAAAAGCCGGAGGACTACTCACAAGAAGATGATGCAGGGCTTGATTTGCTTGATTTCTATGTTCTTCCGCATTATCTTACAGCACCATTTAAGAAAGTTACCGAGAAAATAATGACTGAGTTTTCGGATTTGAATCTATGCCCAATTAACAACCGTCAGGGAATTGTAATTGATGGTGAAGGTTCAAAGGTTATTTGCAAAGACTAATTTGAAAATTCCAGTTGATATTTCACATATTTTAGGAAATTTAATAACTGTTATATTTAATTATCAAATTCTTCGCAAACCCTTGAAAATACTAAGTTTGTAGCAAGTGAGCTTTCCCTTACTCTTTCCCTTGTGTTATATTCTCACATTGGTTTTCATGAACCTTAATATGGGAAAAAATAAGGGAAAGAAAATTTCATAACACAGTATAACAATAACGACATGGTGAACTGATTGAAATGTTTTCGATATTTAACTCTATAACTGATTATTAAAAGAAAATGGAGATAAGATACGATGAGAACAATTTATGCAGAATACAACATAAATCACGATAGTATTGATGTTTACACAAGTGCCGGATATATGCTTCGCATTGATTGCTGGAAAGCTGAAAAAAATCTAAAAACCACATACGGATCAGAATGTGCGCTTACTTCATTGGCTGTGGATGAGCCTTTGGAATATGCAAGATTATATCTTGAGGGTAATTTACAGATGTGGGTAGATGCAGAAGACTCACTAGAGTTATAATCCTTATCCATATAAATAATATGCAAATATATATCCCATCAATATAGCGAATATACTGAAATAAAAGTATC
>NZ_JAJCNG010000041.1:0-8732 GCF_020561005.1 Mediterraneibacter sp. 210702-DFI.3.120
ACAACCATAAACGCTCGTTAAAAGCGTCATTCTATATCGCCATACAAGACGATTGTGTAAGGAAAAATCCCTTTGATTTCAAGTTAAGTGAAGTCATAGAAAATGATACCAAAGAGAAAGTCGCATTGACAGAGGAACAGGAACAAGCCTTATTGTCATTCATCAAGACGGACAATGTGTATCATAAGTATTTTGACGATGTGCTGATACTGTTAAAGACTGGACTTCGCATTTCGGAACTATGCGGACTGACAATCATGGACGTTGATTTTATCCATGAGGTTGTGGTTATCGACCACCAGTTACTAAAGAGCAAGGAACAGGGTTATTATATTGAAACGCCTAAGACAAAAAGCGGAGCAAGGCAAGTGCCATTAAGCAAGGAAACGATACAAGCATTTCAACGGGTTATGAAGAAACGCCCAAAGGCAGAACCATTTGTGATAGACGGACGGGGCAACTTTCTATTTGTAAATCATAAAGGCAAGCCCAAAGTTGCGATTGATTACAATATGCTTTTTGTCCGTATGGTAAAGAAATACAACAAGCACCATAAGGATAACCCGTTGCCACATATCACACCACATGGTCGAGTTATAATAAGGACAAGTTAGAAAACTCCAGTAAATACAAGGGGTTGCACTAATTTAGTCCTTATTTTTAACTCCCTGAAAAAGGGAAAAATAAGGCAGCGCTGTCATTCCAGAATATGAATTATTACAGATCCAGACTGGAAATGGATTTGTGTAAGACAAGAGTAAAAATAACAGAATTATTGTAATTATAGGACTGAATTAGCTCGCACGGAATATAGATTCCGGTTGTCTAATTCAGTCCTCTTTTTGATTGACGACGATGAAAGGTGATGAAAAATGGCTAGAATTATTTCTATTGTAAACCAAAAAGGGGGAACGGGAAAATCCGCATGTACAGCTAATTTAGCAGTAGGATTAGCACAAAAGAATATGAAAGTGTTGATTGTAGATGCCGATCCACAGTCTGATGTATCCGCAGGATTTGGATATCGTGATTGTGATGACAGTAATGAAACACTTACAGCTCTTATGGATGCAGTAATGAAAGATGAAGATATTCCTTCAGACTGTTATATTAGACATCAGAAAGAGGGAATAGACATTATCTGTTCTAACATTGGACTGGCAGGTACGGAAGTACAGTTGGTAAATGCAATGAGCAGGGAATATGTATTGAAACAGATTTTATATGGTATCAAGGATCAATATGATGCAGTCATCATTGATTGTATGCCATCATTGGGAATGATTACGATCAATGCGCTGGCTGCATCAGATGAAGTCCTCATTCCAGTTGAAGCGTCTTACCTGCCAATCAAAGGATTGCAGCAGTTGTTAAAAACGATCGGTAAGGTTCGTAAGCAGATTAATCCGAAGCTGCAGGTCGGTGGGATTCTGTTCACGATGGTCGATGCTCATACAAATGATGCCAGAAATAATATGGAACTTCTTAGAAATGTATATGGAAGTCAAATTCATATCTTTGATAATTATATTCCATTTTCTGTAAGAATGAAGGAAGCAGTCAGAGAAGGACAGAGTATTTTCTCTTATGATCCGAAAGGCAAAGCTACAGAAGCCTATCGAAGAGTGACGGAGGAGGTGCTGAAAGATGCCATCTAAAAAAAGAGTAACTCCCATTTCCTTACAGCCACTTGATGCGTTGTTTGGAACAAATGAAGAGACGACCAATGGAATTAGTGAGATAGCAATAGGAAGCCTTCATCCATTTCCGAATCACCCATTTCAAGTAAAAGATGATAAGAAAATGGAAGAATTATCAGATAGCATTACACAGTATGGCGTGTTGGTTCCCGGTATTGTGCGGTTGAGAGAGTCCGGTGGTTATGAGATTGTAGCTGGTCATCGGCGAAAACGAGCATGTGAACTTGCAGGATTAGAGAAAATGCCGGTTATCATCAAAGATCTTACAGATGATGAAGCGACGGTGATCATGGTAGATTCCAACATTCAGCGAGAAGAACTACTGATCAGCGAAAAGGCATTCGCTTATAAAATGAAATATGAGGCGTTAAAGCGTCAGGGGAAACGGTCTGATTTAACTTCTTGCCAAGTTGGCAAGAAGTTGGCGGCGGAAGAAGTCAGTCAGAATACAGGAGATAGTTCCAGACAAATTCTTCGATATATTCATCTGACAGAGTTGATCGCAGAGTTTTTAGAATTGGCAGACGAGAAGAAGCTTCCCTTTAATACAGCTGTTGAAGTTTCTTATTTGAGAACTGAAGAGCAGCAGATATTACTTCAGTATATGCATAATCACAATATGGTACCTTCCATGAAGCAGGCAAAGGAATTGAAGCAGATTTCAAAAGAGCGGATGTTGACGTATTCAGAAATTGACCAGATTTGCATGAATGAAAGTACTGAAAAAGTTCAGGTGCAGATTACGGCGAAGAAATTGAAACAATATTTTCCAGATACATATACAAAGACTCAGATGGAAGAAATTATATTTATGCTTCTGGCATCGTGGGCAGAAAGAGAGGGTAAAGAATGAGCAATGAAGATATGGCAAGTAGAATACAAGTCTATCTGAAAAAGATAGAAAAGATACGTGTTAAACGGATAAAAAGAGAGAAGTTTAAACATTTGTTGAAAACATTAGGATTATCAGCAGGAAGGAAGTGAAAGTATGGCTTTAAAAATTGTACGAAGATATGATGCGAACGGAAGGGAGCTTACGGAGAAAGATCTGGAAACCTTTCGATTGGATTCTCCTGTGGTTAGAGAAATACTGGCAAACCTTAATCGGGAGGTGGCGGAAGGAATCAGACAGAGGGAGAAAAAAGATGACGATTGAAGATGTAATTAAAAAATCGATTCTGCCACTGGCATTTATGGTATTCTGGTTTTGGATGACAAAAACAATTATGAAGGTCAGTGGACAGACGGATTGGTTCTGGTGGGTATTTATTGCCGGACTTCCATTTGGAATACATAAAATGCGGTTGATTCTGATTCCGAGAGGAATGGATACCACAGCAACACTTGGGATGGCTGCATTAAGTGTCATCATTGGAGCATTGATTGGAAGTATCATGATTCCAGTGTATGTGATCAGAGCGATATACGTGTTTATACGGTATGTCATTGGAAAATAGAATATTAGATTGACAAGAGGCAGGCTTGCGAAAACAAAAATCGTAAGTCTGCCTCTTTTTGTGCTTAAAACCAGGCAATTCAGGGGAAGTCCCTTTTGCAAATATATATTCTTGGAGGATTTTTAAGATGAGAGAGCGAATTGAAAGTAAGCATGTAACTAAGGAAATCAAAAGTCAGATGCCAGTAATTCCGGTGGAAATTGTTAAAGAAAGAGGCTGTACGTTCTGCCCGTATTATCTGGGCAATTATGAGAAACAGCCACGTTGTATGATGAAAACCTGTGCCTGGGATGATGAAAATGAACGTTTCCATCCAGTTCTTCGTGAACTGATCCCATTTTACAAAGAGAAGATGGAAAAAGCAGAAGAAAAGTTCCTTGCAATGAAAAAGATTTATACAACACTGTTAGGAATGTTTGCCGATGAAATGAAGCAAGAAGAGTTGGAAAAAGATGAATGTTACGGATGTGCCTATGGAAAATGTGGACCATGTATCGGCATCTGTTACAAATCAATGAAAGCATAGGAGGGTTAAGCCAATGAATACAACAGTTATTTCCGGGCGATTGGTAAGAAATCCCGGATACAACGAAGTGGAGAATGAAAAAGGACTTCATAAGATTGCCAAGTTTGTTCTGGCAGTCAGAAGAAATTATTCCGATGAAGTCAGTTTCATTCCGGTAAAGGCTTTTGCAAAGAAAGCAGAATTTGCCAGAGATTATCTGATGCAGGGCACGAAGGTCATGGTGGAAGGCGAGATTGTCACAGGTAATTATGAAGATAAGGATACCGGGAAAAAAATTTATACCACCGAAGTGTATGCAAACCGGATTGAATTCGCAGGTGCAAAAATGGTTGACAGACCACCGTTTCCAGAAGATGCGGAAGGGTTCTTAGAGATCCCAGAGGGCATGGAAGAAGAAATGCCGTTTAGATAGAGGAGGATAAAAGATGGTTTCAGTAGATCAGGCGTATATGGTAGGGCATATGAAAAATGCCGATGGAAGTATCAATAACAAAAATGTAGTGCTGTCAGCAGCATGTGAAGCAGCGGAACTGTTCCAGTGCATGATGTCAGTAAATCAGAAACTGGAGGACTGGCAGAGATTTAACCACACCTTGGAGCAGCATCTTAGAAGTGTGGAATGTGAGAAAATCCATGATATCTGTCAGGCAGTATATGGAATGAAACATCCGTCCGATGAACTGGAAGGATTGTATCTGGCAAGAGAGGATGAACAGATATGCCTTCTGTACTATCAGGTATTTGTAGGGATGTTGGAAATCAATATCAATTCAGCTGAAGTGCTGTACAAACAGAAGGAGGAAACAATCAATGAGTAAGATGGAGTATATGCCGGTAGATTGTCTGCAGGTGCCGAAGGTGCTGTTCCAGATGGAAAAATACAAAAATCTGTCAAATACAGCAAAGATTTTATACAGCTTATTTCTGGATCGTTTGAAATTTGCGGTGCAGAATGGTTGGGTAGATGGTAGGGGGGATTTGTATGTAATCTATCCAAAAAGTGAAATGAAGAAAGACCTGAATACAACTAGATATGGGGTAGATCAGGCAGTACAGGAACTGGTGGATGTTGGAAATCTGGTGCGTATCATTCCGAACAATGGAAAGGCAAACCACTTTTATATCAACGATATTTATGAAAATGAGATGGAGGAAGAATCAATGATGACATTAGACAGCATTATGGCAAATATGCCGATGGAAGAAAGAGAAATCATTATGGACAAAATGGTGAAAGCATCCAGAGATATTCTGGAAACAATTGCAGATATGGGATATCTGGATGAATATGAGACACCACTGACTTCAATGGAAGAAAGAAATTATCGAGATGAGCAGGGACAGCTTGATGTTGATCAGATTTCCTGTGATGGCTATGAATTTGGCATGGATTTGGCGTTTGGAATTCTTGAAGAGAATGAGGAAAATGCTGATAGAGTACTGGATATTCAGGAATATGTGAACAGGCAGAATAAAAAGTGCTCAAAAAAGAAATTTATGAAAGTTCTGGAGACTCTGGTACATGCAATAGGAAATGATGAAGGATTTATTGCCGATATGTATGCGTGTGATAAAGAGGCTAGGAAAATCTATTTGGAAGAGGCGATGAATGCATTCAATTATGTGCTTGATGAATTATGTCATGGTACAGGCAGTGCGGCAAATTGTGATTTCGATGTAGAAGAGTAGGAAAATATTATGGCAGATTTTGAATATTTCAGAGCAGAAGAATCTGACCAGTTTTCTTTTTTTCGGATACCAAAAGCTCTGTTCACAGAAAAAGAGTTTGCAAGCCTGTCCACAGACGCAAAGCTCCTTTACGGAATTCTGCTTGATCGAATCAGCCTATCCAAGAAAAATGGTTGGATTGACGGTGATGGTTATGTCTATATTATTTACACGATTGCAGAATTGCAGGAGCTGTTGCGAATGTCGCATACGACAGTGACAAAGCTTCTTTATGAGCTTGACAGTGTGCATGGGATTGGATTGATCGAACGGTATCGGCAGGGGAATAATCGTCCTTCTGTCATATATGTGAAAAATTTTGTAAAACGGAGTAGAGGAAAGCCAGTAAGATACTTTTCTTCTGGAATGCCAGAAACTGGAACTCCAGACTGCAAGGAATTGGAAATCCGGATTGCAAGAAACTGGAAGTCCGGAACGCAAAAAAATAGAAGTCCGGACTGCAAGAATCTGGATGGAAGTAATACTAAGATAAATAAGACTGAAAAGAATCATACTGATAAGAGTAAGGGCAATACTCCCGCTTTGGAAGAAAAATTCAGTCAGTATGGTAGATTTAAAAATGTTGTACTGTCGGAAGCTGAACTGCAGGAACTGATGACGCTATTTCCATGGGATTACCAGAAACGGATTGATCATCTTTCTGTTTATATGAAATCCAGTGGAAAAGAGTATCAGAACCATTTTGCAACAATCTGTCTTTGGGCAGAAAGGGATGGAACCAGGATAGGAATGGATAAATATGAATTTCAGGAAGGAGAAAGCCTGTGATGGAAAACAAAGTAACAGCAGATTATCTGGATGAAGAGGGATGTCTTCATTGTGGCACCTGTGGAAAAAGAAAACAGATGAAAGTCAGTCTGATGGGATTTGAGCATGTAGTGTCCTGTTTGTGCGAATGTGAGGTGAAAGCCAGACGGGAACTGGATGAAAAGATGCAGCGGGAAGAAGCACAGCGGCTGCTTTATCAGAGAAAATCCGTCGGACTTCGGGAAAGAAGATTCTGGGAATGGAAATTTGAAAATGACAATGGAAGCAATCAGAAGATACTAATCGCCAGGCAGTATGTAGAAAACTGGACAGATATGAAGAGAAAAAATGTAGGATTGCTTTTGATGGGACCGGTTGGAACCGGGAAAAGTTTCTTTGCAGGCTGTATTGCAAATGCACTTTTGGAACTGGGAGAACGTGTCATGATGACAAATTTTTCCAGGATCTTAAATGAAATGACCAGCTATCAGGCAGATAAGAACCAGATTATACAAAATCTTGTGGATTATCCGCTGCTGATTATTGATGATTTAGGAATAGAACGAAATTCCGAGTTTGCTTTGGAGCAGGTCTATAATGTGATAGACAGCCGCTATTGTAAAATGCTTCCGCTGATCGTAACAACGAATCTGGGACTGAATGAAATGAAATCCACAGATTTAGATACTGCCCATCAGCGTATTTATAGCAGAATACTTGAAATGTGTGTTCCCATCTATTGTGGTGGAGAAGATAAGAGAAAAGAAGAAGGGACAGAAAAACTCGTACAGGTGCAGAACCTGATTACCGGTTAATCTGTCTTTTTTCATTAAAGGGGGTGATTGCCATGATTACAGATCTGGACAGCAGTTGAATCGCTGAAAGGAGGGAAAAGTCATGCAGGAAGAGGTAACTCAGAAAACGGTCACGTTCTGTATTCGGGCTACTAAGATTACGGCAGACCTGTTGAAAAAGGTTCTTGTTGCGTATCTGCGTCATCAGAAGCAGAAATCAGTAGAGAAGAAAGCACAGAAAAATCAGCCGAAACAGGGAAAGGTCACGGTAAAAGAGCTGGCAAAACAGAATGCCGGGATGGTCAATATCGAGATCACAAATAAGAATATCAAGTCCTTTGAACGGTATGCCAGAAAATACGGGATCAATTATGCTCTGAAAAAAGACAAGAGCAAAGAGCCTCCGGTTTATCTGGTATTCTTCAAGGGACGTGATCAGGATGCACTCAATGCTGCTTTCCGTGAGTTTTCCCAGAAACAGATTCAAAAAGCGAATAAACCTTCCATTCATAAGCGTCTTGCAGCTTACCGGGCAATGATGCCAAAGAAGACGAAGGACAAAGTAAAGAACCGGCATCAGGAGCAGAGTCGATGAAAAAGAAAAGCGGCAAAACTCTGATGCAGAAGTGGAAGAATAAAATCGGGGGTAAGCTGTCCGCCCTGGATAAAAAGAAACTGGTTCTTACAAATATTCCTTATGCTCTGGCTGCTTTCTATGCAGATCGGGCATTTTTTCTTTACCGGAACAGTCCGGGAGAAGATATGGGGAACAAACTATTATATGCAATGGAACACGCAGACCGGATTTTTGCTGGTTTTGTGTTAAGCAATAACTGGAAAGATCTGCTAGCAGGTATTGTTGTTGCAGTCGTTCTGAAAGTGTTGGTCTGGCAGAAACAGGCAGACGCAAAGAAATTACGGAAAGGCATCGAGTATGGTTCAGCCAGATGGGGAACCGCAGAGGATATCAAGCCTTATATGTCGGAAGATCCCTGGATGAATATTCCATTGACAGCAACAGAAGCATTGACTATGGAAAGTAGACCTAAACAGCCAAAGTATGCAAGAAATAAAAATATAGTGGTCATTGGCGGCAGTGGTTCCGGAAAAACTCGATTTTTCGTTAAGCCGTCAGTCATGCAGATGAACTGTTCCATGGTTATTACAGATCCGAAAGGCACTCTGATCGAGGAGTGCGGGAAGATGTTAGTAAAGGGACCACCTAAGAAAGATAAGAATGGAAATATTATGAAAGATAAATCAGGGAAAGTGGTACACGAACCATATGTGATTAAGGTTCTGAATACTATCAACTTTTCCAAATCGCTTCATTACAATCCATTTGCTTATATACGGTCTGAAAAAGATATCCTGAAGCTGGTCACAACAATCATTGTTAATACCAAAGGCGAAGGGGAAAAAGCTTCCGAAGATTTTTGGGTAAAAGCAGAGAAGCTGTTGTACACGGCATTGATTGCTTTTATCTGGTATGAAGGAGATGAAGAGGAAAAGAATCTGAATACCCTTCTGGATCTTTTGAATGAAAGCGAAACCCGTGAAGAGGATGAAACTTACCAGAATCCAGTGGATATGATGTTTCAGGAACTGGAAGAAAGAGATCCGCAGCACTTTGCGGTCAGACAGTATAAAAAATACAAAATGGCGGCTGGTGTTGTATGCTCTAAAAGACTTCTTAATCAAGCAGTTGGGAAGTCTCTTAGAACACACAACCTAAAACCGAAGAAAGGAGCGCAAGTTA
>NZ_JAJCNG010000042.1:0-8536 GCF_020561005.1 Mediterraneibacter sp. 210702-DFI.3.120
CCAGGAAAAATTTATATTTTTTCAATTGTCTACTTGACGGGGAGCAATTCAATTTCTATTTTAGTGCGACAGCCCCTGTCCCTTATAAATTCGCCTCAAAGTATTGTTTCATATCATCATATGCTGCGTCTTCGTTACCGCCCTCTATACAAACCATCACCTCATCGTTACATCTTACACCTAATCCCATCAGAGACAGAAGCCTCGATGCATCGACTTCTTTGTCCGCTTTCTTGATCGTCACCATCGAATCCAGAGACTTCGCAAGCTTCACAAACTCTCCTGCCAGTCTGGCATCCTCCTCTTTTACTTCTTAGAAAGATAAGAACAGCCTAATGCATCTGCCATCCGCATAATCTGCACAATATCTTCTTCCCCATAAGTTCTGCTGCATGCCTGCCAGGATACTGCTTCCAGAGATTCCCTTGCTATCAGATGTAGATTCCCTTCGGAAGGTTCTATCTGTAGATCATGAAAGCATACCGGAAGACCGACATCCACACAAAAGCTAAGCACTTGATCTATCATCTCCTGATTATAATGCTCCGCTATCATCTGACACACGACACCGAATCCAACCCTTTCGCCATGCATCATCCGTTCTCCTTCTGGAAGAACCGTAATCGCATTCCCAATCGCATGTGCCACAGAGCAGCCGACATTCTCAAATCCAAGGCCACTCATAAGAATATTACTTTCAATAATATTCTCAAGCGCCGGCACCAGGATATGTCTCTCACATGCCAGCTTCGCCTGGATTCCGTCTGCCATCAGGGTGTCAAAGCACTCTTTCGCGACCGCCCGTCCGCTGAGTGTGCTCACAAATGGCTTCTTGTCACACCACACATAGTTCTCATGCTGTGTCTGAACATTAGAAAGTCCCTCAAAATACGTGGACAATGCATCACCGATACCTGCCACCAGGAAACGGACCGGAGCATTGGCGATCATCTTACTGTCTACTAAGACCAGATCCGGATTCTTCTTATGCAGCATGATCTCATTCATCTTTCCCTCTTCACTATACAAGATGGACATTGCACTGGTCGGCGCATCGGTAGACGCGATCGTCGGGCAGACTACCAACGAACACTCCTGATCCGCCGCGATTACTTTCGCCACATCAATGGACTTCCCTCCGCCTATCGCGATCACCGTATCAATGTCACTTCCCACTGCCTGTTCCTGGAATTCCCTGATCTTACTTCGGGTAACCTCTCCTTCAAATACGGCACTTTGAAAGGTACTTTTACTGTTTTCATAGATCTCTGCCAGCTTCTGTGTCCATGTATCAAAGAAAAATACATCAATGATATAGAAATGCTTTGTACCGAATCCACTTGTATAACTCTCAATTTCTTCCAGCAGGCCGGGACCCTGCAGGTAATGTCCCACAGACCCCCACGCCCGGTAATTTGTATTTCTGCTCATCTTGTCACTCACTCCATAGATCATTCTGTCATATTGGCAACCCGCATTCCTTCTCCAAACAGGCTTTCCCAGTCTGCCTTAAAGGTATCTAACGTCTTCTGTGTCAATGGATGTATCGCCATCTTCTCAAGCAGATCCAAGGTTACTGTCACATTGTCAGCTCCCGCGAGGGCTGCCTTCTCCAGATAATTTACCTGTTTTAGCGATGCGGCAGACACTTTGCACGCAATCCCTTCCATCACAAATGCTTCCTTGATCTTTCTTACTACCTCAATTCCATCTCCACCTGAATTATCAACACGGCTTACATACACTGCAACACAATATGCGCCCGCCTCTGCCGCCAACATTGCCTGGTTAAAATCATAAATCGCAGTGCAGGAACATAGAATGTCTTCTTCCTTTAAGAGACGGATTGCCTTGAAGCCTTGTGGACACGCCGGGATCTTGATCATTGTATTTCCCTTGATCTCTTGGCGTATCTTATGCGCATCCTCAATCATCTCTTCTGCAGTATCACCCATTGCCTCCAGATAAAATGGAGTGTCCTCACCGATCACTTCACGGATCATCTTTGCATTCTGAAGGAAGGTTCTTCCTGTTCCCCTTAGACAATTCACCGCTATACTCGGGTTCATGCTAAAACACCTGATTGGGTATAAGTCTGCCACCTTTTTGACCATCTCAAGATCGCCAGTATCTAAACAATATTCCATAATTTCTCTCCTCCGTATTTTCTATTTATCTTTTATCGTACCTTTAGCCCAGGATTCCTATCGCCCCAAGCACAATGCCCAGCACCATGATACCGATCACCTGCACAAGAACACTTACATGCTTCTTATTCAATTTATAGAGTCCCAATGTCACCGCCATCGGAAGCAGGCACGGGAAGATACTATCCAGAGTCTCCTGTAAGGAAAATGCTGTATCATTGATATTGAACGCGATCGGTGTCGTTACCGCGACAGTCATCGCTACCATCGCACCAATTACCATCAATCCCACGATTGCCATTGCCATCGTCAATTTCTTCATCAGGTCTCCCTCTGACAGCTTACTAATCAAAGTATTACCAAGCCCATAGCCGAACTTCACTCCGAAGTAACGAAGTAAGATCGTCGGGATATTGTAGATCAGAAGGAAGAGTATCGGTCCTAACAGACTTCCGCTCATGCACAGACCTGCTACAATACCAGTCGCGATCACACGCAGTGTTCCTCCGATCAGAGAATCACCAATACCTGCAAGAGGTCCCATAAGAGCTACCTTCATGGCGCTGATGGAAGAGGTATCGAACTCCTCATTATTGGCATTCTCTTCTTCCATCGCCGCTGCCACTCCACAGATAAAAGGCTGCATAGCCGTCTGACAGTTGTAGAATTCCATATGTCTCTTATATGCATCTATCCTGTCCTCTTCTTTGTCATATAATTTGTTGATGACCGGTATCATAGCAAACTCAAATGCCATATGCTGCTGTCTCTCATAATGCCATGCATGTGATGTGGTAAATGATCTCCAGAAGAGACTCTTTAACTGCTTTTTCTCTAATGTTTTTCTAGAATTCATTGTCATCATCCATTCCTCCCTGTAATGCTGGTTGATTCGGTACAAAATCCTTCACGATCAGTAAGATTCCCACTATAACAACTGAGAAGCATACAATACCAACCGTAGATATTCCCATATATGCGCTTAACAAGAATCCTAACAGGAAGAATACCGCAACCTTCTTGTTCATGATCATATTGATAAGCTGCGCAAAACCAAGTGCCGGCAGAATGCCTGCTGCGATACCGATACCTGTCGTCAGCCATCCTGGAATTGCGTTAACCACTGCCGTAACTGAATCTCCGCCAAAGAGAAATGCACCAAAGGCAATCACTGCGAACGTCAGGTCAAACAAGAATCCATTACTTAAAAATACACCTTCAATCTTCATATACTTACCTTCCTCGGCAAAGCGGTCCGCCGCCTTTGCCATGATCGGCGTAATGACGCCATAGAACAGATTGACAACAAACGCTGACAAGATTGCCGCCGGCATAGCGATCGTAATTGCGGTCTCCATACCTTTTCCCGTCGTAATCGCAAATGCTGTGCCAAGGACAGAACCTACGATCATATCTGGCGGAATAGAAGCTCCGATCGCCTGCATCCCCATAAATATAAGTTCCAGTTGGAATCCTATCATAACGCCTGTTGGTATATCCCCTAGTACAATTCCCACCAGAGCACCCAGTACAAGCGGCCTTCCAAACATTGCTGTTCCGATAAAATAATCTGCTTTTCCAATAAACACAATAAGTCCGATCAATATTGCCTGTAGCATATATATTTCCTCCTCAATTAACTCAACATGTCTTTCGTAACAATCTTTTTCTTCTCTTCTGGCACCTGACGAATCTCAAGTTCAATTCCATGATCTAAAAGCTCTCCCAACAATCTGCAGTCATTGTCGTCCACATAGAACGCCGTATCCAGCTTTCTTCGGTTTTCTTCAATCTTGCTTCCTCCAAGATTCACACTCTTGATCCTCTCACAAGCCTTCACAAGATCATAGGCATCCTGTACATTTTCTACCACCACCATAAGCTTATACTTATCTGTGACTCCGCTGTTAATCACTTTAATAGAATCTTCGACACTCTTGATCACCAGCTTTACACCTGCAGGCTTTGCCAGTCTCATCGTCGCCATGCGCATCTCATCTTTTGCCACCGCATCAGATACGATCAAAATCGCATCCGCATTCAGTGAACGGCACCATACGAAAGCTACCTGTCCATGCAGCAATCTATGATCGATCCTACATATCTTAATCATCTACTATTACCTCCTACATTCTCTCCAGACAGGATTCAAACTGTTCTACTGTCTGCCTGTCCCACTTTTCGGGATTCCTAAAGCTTCTTGCATCCACATATTCCATAGAAAATCCGCCCCTATACTCATTTGCCTCAAATGCCTTAAGAACTTCAAGCATATTCCGCTCTCCCAGTCCCCACGGCATATGTCCGGTCGGACAGCCTGCCGGCTTACCATCCGTAAAGTGACAATGTATAATATCCTCTCCAAAGAGTGCAAACCATTCTTCTATAGACTCTGACACTGCTCCTAATGCTCCAAGGTCCACTGTCAGCTTAAAGTTTTCGCGATCTACACCATCCTTGATAAGCTTAACCTTTTCCTTTGTATTAGCAATATCTGAAGAGTGATCCCAGATACTTTCCATTGCAAGGCTTATTCCATATGGATCTGCGATATCACATAAGCTCTGCAGCATTCTGATTGATCTTTTCCTTGCTTCATCTACTTCTTCATCATGGTAGTTCCACCCCGGTGTTACAAGTATCTTGTCACAGCCCAACTCTGAGGCAAGTATGATCACATTCTGAAAATATTTTCTTGTATTCTCGATCAAAAGCTCAGATCTTGCAGCTATATTATTCGGTTTCGGATTATTCTGTTCTGGACAGATACAAGATATCTGTACGCCAGACCGCTTCATCAGACCTTTCAATTTCTCAGGGCTCTCAGACCACATGCTATTTATGTAAAAATGCTGTGGACAGAGCCACAATTCTGCATGCTTAAGGTTCATCTTCTGACAAGCCCGGAAGAAATATTCCAGATCATAATAGCGATAATGGATATTCATCGCGTATAATTGATCCCTATTCATATTTGTATCAAAACTCCTCCTGTTCTTTAGAAGCAACTTCTACCATAGGATTACAGAAACAGATCATCTCTCTTCCAGTCTCCAGCGCTTCTTTAATACTTTCGGATATACAGCCGCCATCTTCTGCCATTGCCAATTGGATCACTAACGGCAGATTCATCCCTGAGACAAGCCAGAATCTTCTATTCTGTAATCGCTGCATAAACTCGTTATTCACACTTCCGCCAAATATATCTGTAACTACTATCATCTCATCATCCTCCGGGAAACTGTCGAATAGTTCGTTAATCTGGCTTTCTAGTGTTATTCCTTCCTTGACATATGCACATATAGTATATATCTTCGCGGACTTCCCCACGATGATCTGTGCACTATTCTTCATTCCCTCGGCAAGATAACCATGGGATGCTAATACTAGTCTTTGCATAAAAGCTCCTTTCCTATATTTACATCTTTATCTGACAAAGTCTTCATGATCTCGGCCTTACTTTGCCCAGATAAAGTTGTAATCAAAATTGATTCTCGTTTCCCTCCACTTTTACATCATTCTTGATGTATTCATGCAGATACGCGATCTCACTGACCGGCAGTTCTACATTATAGTGGCTTACCAGTGTGTGGAAACTTTCATTTACGATATTGATAAATTCTTGCTGTTCTGCCTCAAACGCATCTAGATTCTCATAATTCTCAATCGGCGTTTTTGTAACAAGGCGTTCGATCAGAAAGCAGATGTGCATATTGATCCCTATCACTGTCTTGCTCAGGAATCTTCTCTTCAGCATCTGCTGCAGAAGGGTTGTTGCATCACTTACATAATCTAATAGCTTCTGAGCATTTAAGATCGTTAGATTCTCAAGAACTGACTGCAGTGAAAAGTTTTTCAGCAGCTTCTGATTAAAGTACTCGATCTCTCCTTCCTCCAGATAATAAGACAGAACCTCATCCACTACATTAATGTTGTTAAAATTCATGATCTCTTCCAGTGTAACCGACTTGACACCTGGAATCCTAAGACTCAGCGTCTTAACCAGAAGCAGTACATCGTATTTTTCAAAAATGACATCCTTGCTGCCATTTTTGAATAACGCGTCATAATCATATGCTATCATCTCAAGCGGTATCGGCTTAGGAAGACTGTCCTTAAACAGCCGGGTCAGCTTCTCTGCAATATTTCTTCCCGCGTCACTTGCGAATACAATTGCCTTCTCTCTCTTTGTGCGGCTGATGATACTATACCTGCATTGATTCTCCCTGCATACCGTCTCCAGGATATCCCGCATCTTCTCTCCTGCCAGCATCTTTTCACCTATATGCAATGCCAGGATCGTGGAAACATTATTGATGATTCCAAGATTCATAGAACCGTCAATAATCTCTCCCAAGCCTTCCAATGACCCTGTATCTACCATCAGGATCATATTTTTAAAATAACTATTTTTTTCAATGAACACAGATAATTTCTGGATGACATCATGGATGGAACTGTCAAGCGGCATATCGATCGCTTCAAATACCTGTACTTGTAAGATCGTATTAACTGTATCTACAATAGAACTTGCGGTCCTATAACCATGGCACAGCACAACACCTGCTGTATCTATCAGCTTCAATTTGTGATTATAAGAATAAATGTTCATCATGATAAACACTCTGTTCATATAAGAAAGCTGTATGTTTGTATTAGACTGAATCTGTTTATCGAGAAGCTCTGTAAGACAATTAATATTCGGCATATTATCGACCAACAGATTATAAATCTTCTGGATCTCCTCGCGGTGCTCCCTCTCCCAGATCTGTATCCTTGAATTATGATTCTGCTGTGCAACCATCATTCTTGCGATTACATAAGCACAATTTACTGGGAAATTAACATTGTAGGAGCTTCTAATACTTGCGATCATTTCAACGACGATCTTCTCCAAAGGCCTTAGTCTCTCATCAAAAAATAATTCCTGAAAGATCAATATATCATAATAATACTTTAGTGTCTTTTTCCCTAGTTCCAAAAATGTCGCAAAGCTTTCCCCTGCGCCGGCAGAATATCTATAGTTATCCAGAAGATTCTTCCACAGCTCCAGTATCTTATCTGCCGCAGGATCTGACTGGATCACATCTAATCTGACCAGAGTGGCATCCTGTTCTTTCATACTTATGCTTCCTTGCAGCTTTGCCGGCAGATTGTAAAGATAGATTTCCAACGATTCTTCTGATGAATCCTGCGCGTATGCATTTGCGCAGACCATAGTAACACACTGCTTAAGTTCGGCAATATTATGTTCAAACTGATAATTCATAAGCTTGTGTATCAATTTTTCTGAAAGATATAAGGTTCTGCCGAGTTGTTCCTGTTCCTCCTTAAAGAACTTCACGACAAATGCTTTCCTCTCATCTTCATTTCTCTCAATCCACGAAGGGATTTCACAGATCACAGGTACATTCACCAGTAATTTTCTGGAAATCTGTGAGAACATCTTCTCGTCGGCACTCATGACCAGACGGACATTTTCTTTTTTTACGCTCCGCCCCTTCTTCTTTGCCCCGTTGGCAATATACTCTGCCAGACGTTCCTGGACTCTGGCATTACATGCAGATATATCCTCCAGATACAGAATGCCGTCTTCCAGTTCTGATAATAGCTGCTCTAGCTTCTCATATTGTTCTCCATCACTGATCTGATTCAGCTTTATTCTCCGACTTTTTCTAGAATCACTTAACAATCTGTTATTCACACAATATTCCTGGATCAATCTCATCAGATAAGTCTTTCCACTTCCCGGCTCACCTTTTAATAAGATTGGAAGACCTCCTGGATATACAAGCGCGGACTTTATCTGCGAGATACAGTAATTTAGGCTGCCTTCATGGCCGATCGCTCTTTCAAAGTCCTTCTCTTCTGGAATATTACTCTTAATCTCACCCGAAAGTTCCTGGATACCCAGATACTCATTTTGGGCAAGCTGCATATGGAACTTACGTTCCAATCCTGCACGGTTCAAGTAATATACGGGTCTGGAGCTTATCTTGATTACGGTATCTTCCTTTACCAGCTCATTTAAATATAAGGAAACAAGAGAACGCGACATATTCAATTTATTACAGATGTCCAATGTTGTATAACGCGTAAGATGTTCAAAGTCAAATTCCTTTGTGATCTGCTCCAGATATTCGTAAACCTGTTCTTTTGAACTCCTGTGTGCCATATCAACACCTCCTCCTGCTCACCTTATGGCACAATTATATTCTGGGAATCTCTCTATGTCTTTTCTTCAAAAGATTCCCGACACTAAAAGAAGCTTTTATCAAAATTTTAACACAAAGTGACACTTTATTTTCTTAGTGTTAACATTTTTTGACTCAAACACTCAAAAACAGGCCAGTGGACTGTTTTCTCATATGCTTGGCAACTAAAAAAGA
>NZ_JAJCNG010000043.1:0-8490 GCF_020561005.1 Mediterraneibacter sp. 210702-DFI.3.120
GATATGATTCAATGGTTGGAGAATTACATCAGTATACAAATGTGATAATAAATTGATTACTCGACACAAAAGAATGATAATAAGTAAGCGCAAAGTTGACCACATTGGTGTCAGGTACTATTAAGTTTCTAAAAAAAGTAACGAAAGGACGGTTTCACCGGGAGGTGGACCGTCCTTTCGTTGTATTCTAGTTGATGAACAGGAAAAATTTCAAGCCCCCTCCTAACCATCGATCTCAGCTTTCTTTTTCCGCTTCATCTCAGAAACCTTCGGTATTGACTGCTGTGTAATGTTTGGAAGTTTTAATCCCGTTATGCTCTTTAAGATCCATACAAAAGTCAGCATTACAAGAACTGGGATTGCGCAGGTTGTCACAATCATTACAGCCACGCCTTCTAAGATCTTGTTCAAGCCCTTCTCAATAGCATCGATTTTTTCTGAGGCAGCTGTGCCGACGGTATCGACAGCATCACTTACCTTGTCTTTTAAGTTGTTGATAAAGTCGGTGATAGAAGAAGGTGTATTATTGTTTTCAATATCATTTGTTTTGTTACTGTTGGCAGCAGAGGCAGAGTCATTATCTTTATCCAATAATTTTTCAGTATCTTCTAATGTAAAATCCATATCGTAGGATTTTGCATAAGTTTCGTTCACTTTATTCGTCATCCAGACGCTGGTAGGAACCAGTCCCCAGAGAAGGATTCCAAGAATGATACTTTTGATCCCGATTCTGTAAATGAATTCCTTCCATCCGGCTTTCATAAAATTACCGGTTGCCATCAGAATACATCCGATAGGAAATAAGATTTTAAAGGCAATGTATCCTGTGATGGTTAGTAAATATTTCTCAATAATGATCACAGCATAAACGATCACCATATAGCCTGCAACATCAGCAAGCTTATTCGCAATAGGAGTTGTTGCATCTCCTGGTATTGCAGCTGCTCCGGTTGCAAGTGCTGTTGCAGTACCTGTAAGCTCTAAAGCCTTTTTCTGCAATTCATTCAAAGTATTAATAATCCTACTGTATGTATCAGCAGAAGTTGCCCATTTTGAGATTGCAAAAAAAGAGATTAATGCAATTGCAATGCATATAAGACTATAAATTAAATGCTTTTGCATGGATTTTTTGTCATTTTTAATCGCGACATCTGTACAGTTTGTATTTCTGTCATTATTCATGTCTTTTGTTTCCTTTCATAAAATTTAGCTGTTTTTAAATACGCAATAAATTAACGTAGATTCAGATTTTTTAATCCAAATAAAGTATATCATCTCGAAAAAGGTAATTCAATTAGAACAAAAATAAACAGAATCAAAAGTAGTTGACATTTCGTATTACGAAAGTATAATAGTATAGGTGAGAGAAAGGAGAAGGCCTATGGCTAAGATGGGACGTCCGAAGTCAGACGTGATCAAAGATAAAATTGTGACAATCCGAATGTCTGCGGAGGAACATCAGAAACTTAGGGACTATTCTGAGAAGCATCAACAGACGATAACGGAAACCCTTAAAGAAGGAGTTGACTTATTATATAAGACTCGTGATTAAGGTATATTTTTAGTTGAAGAACATTACGAAATCAAGAGATTATAGTAATGAAAAGATAGAACGAAAAGGAGAAGTGCTATGGCATTAAAGAAAAAACCGGTAACAGGAATGAAAGATATTCTTCCTGCAGAGATGGAGATCAGAGATTATGTGATCGGTCTGATCAAAGAGACATATAGAAGCTTTGGATTCTCATCCATTGAGACTCCATGTGTAGAGCATATCGAGAACCTGTGCAGTAAGCAGGGGGGAGATAATGAGAAGCTGATCTTCAAGATCTTAAAGCGTGGAGAGAAGCTGAGACTTGCAGAGGCGAAGGAAGAAGCTGATCTTGTAGACGGAGGACTTCGTTATGACCTGACACTTCCGCTGTCCAGATATTATGCAAATCATTCTAATGAGCTTCCTGCACCGTTTAAAGCACTCCAGATGGGAAGTGTATGGCGTGCGGATCGTCCGCAGAGAGGTCGTTACCGCCAGTTTATGCAGTGTGATATTGACATTCTTGGCGAGCCATCCAACCTTGCTGAGATCGAGCTGATCCTTGCTACTACATCCCTGCTTGGAAAACTGGATTTCAATAACTTTACAATCCGTATCAATGACCGCCGTTTCCTGAAGGCAATGGCAGCTTACAGTGGATTTGAAGAGAAAGATTATGACAGCGTATTTATCACACTGGATAAGATGGACAAGATCGGTCTTGATGGTGTTGCAGCAGAGATGAAGGAAAATGGATATGCAGAGGAATCTGTTGAGAAATATCTTCAGCTGTTCAAGGAGATTACAGGAGATGTAGAAGGTGTTCGTGCATGCAAGGAAAAACTTCAGGGATTCCTTCCAGAAGATGCAGCAGATTCTCTTGAAATGATCATTACAAGTGTAGAGAGTGCGAAGGAAGCAGATTTCCGTATGCTGTTTGATCCGACACTGGTACGTGGAATGTCTTATTATACAGGAACTATTTTTGAGATTTCTATGGATGAGTTCGGCGGATCTGTAGGTGGCGGCGGACGCTACGACAAGATGATCGGTAAGTTTACAGGACAGGATACACCGGCAGTTGGATTCTCTATCGGATTTGAACGTATTGTCATGCTTCTGATGGAGCGTGGATACAAAGTTCCGACAAGCAAAGAGAAGAAGGCATTCTTGATCGAGAAGAACATGCCGAAGGAAGGCATGCTCAAAGTTCTTGATCTTGCGAAGAAGGAGCGTGCAGCAGGCCGTCAGGTAATGATCATGAACATGAAGAAGAACAAGAAGTTCCAGAAGGAGCAGCTTGCAGAACAGGGATACACAGATATTACAGAGTGCTACAGAGATTCTGTTGATAACATATAGGAAAAAAGGAAAGGAAGTAAATAACCATGGCTGAATCAATGCAGGGGCTTAAGAGAACACACCGTTGTGGTGAACTTTCAGTAGCCAATGTTGGGGAAACTGTAACTATCATGGGATGGGTACAGAAGAATAGAAATAAAGGAGGACTTGTATTTACAGACGTAAGAGACCGTTCTGGAATTATACAGGTTGTATGTGAAGAAGGAACTACAGATGCAGCAATCATTGAGAAAGCAGCATCTTTACGTGCAGAGTATGTAGTTGCTGTTGTCGGAAAAGTTGAGAGACGTTCCGGTGCAGTGAATGATAAGATCGCAACAGGTGAGATCGAGGTGATCCCAAGTGAACTTCGTGTACTTTCTGAGTCACAGACACCTCCGTTCCCGATTGAAGAAAACTCAAAGACAAAGGAAGACATCCGTCTGAAATATCGTTACCTTGACCTTAGAAGACCAGATCTGCAGAGAAATCTTCGTATGAAGAGTCAGGTTATGACACTGACACGTCAGTTCTTCTCAGATGAAGGATTCCTTGAAGTAGAGACTCCGATGCTTGGAAAGACAACTCCGGAAGGCGCGAGAGATTATCTTGTACCAAGCCGTATTCATCCGGGATCTTTCTACGGACTTCCACAGTCTCCGCAGCTTTATAAACAGCTTCTGATGTGTTCAGGCGTAGACCGTTACATCCAGATTGCAAGATGTTTCCGTGATGAGGATCTTCGTGCGGACAGACAGCCGGAATTTACACAGATCGATATGGAACTTTCTTTCGTTGACGTAGATGATGTTATCGAAGTAAATGAAAAGTATCTTAAGAAACTTTTTAAAGAAGTTCTTGATGTAGACGTACAGCTTCCAATCCAGAGAATGACATGGCAGGAAGCAATGAACCGTTATGGTTCTGACAAGCCGGATCTTCGTTTCGGAATGGAACTGAAAGATGTATCTGATGTAGTGAAAGACTGCGGATTTGCAGTATTTACAGGCGCACTTGAGAATGGCGGAAGCGTTCGTGGTATCAATGCCAAAGGACAGGGCAGCATGCCGAGAAAGAAGATCGACAAGCTGACAGCATTTGTTAAGGATTACGGTGCTAAGGGTCTGGCTTATGTTGCACTCCAGGAAGATGGAACAGTGAAGTCTTCATTTGCAAAATTCATGACAGACGAGCAGA
This sequence comes from Mediterraneibacter sp. 210702-DFI.3.120, assembly GCF_020561005.1. Taxonomy (NCBI): domain Bacteria; kingdom Bacillati; phylum Bacillota; class Clostridia; order Lachnospirales; family Lachnospiraceae; genus Mediterraneibacter; species Mediterraneibacter sp. 210702-DFI.3.120. Next base: position 4,073 of record NZ_JAJCNG010000043.1, read on the forward strand.
TGGATGCACTTGTAAAGGCAATGGATGGAGAGCCGGGAGATCTGCTTCTCTTTGCAGCTGACAAGAATAAAGTAGTATGGGATTCTCTTGGAGCACTCCGTGTTGAACTTGCAAAACAGCTTGAACTTCTCGATAAGAATGAGTATCGTTTTGTATGGATCACAGAGTTCCCGTTGCTTGAGTGGAGCGAGGAGCAGAATCGTTTCGTTGCGATGCACCACCCATTTACAATGCCGATGGAAGAAGATATCCAGTATATCGAGTCTGATCCGGGAAGAGTTCGTGCGAAAGCATACGATATCGTTCTGAACGGAAATGAGATTGGTGGCGGTAGTGTCAGAATCTTCCAGGATGATATCCAGGAAATGATGTTCAAGGCACTTGGCTTTACAAAAGAGCAGGCTTACAGCCAGTTCGGATTCCTTCTGGATGCATTTAAATACGGAGTTCCGCCGCACGCAGGACTTGCTTACGGTCTTGACCGTCTTGTTATGCTTATGGCAAAACAGGACAGCATCCGTGACGTGATCGCATTCCCGAAGATCAAAGATGCATCCTGTCTGATGACAGAGGCTCCGACACCGGCTTCTGAGAAGCAGCTGGAAGAGCTTAGCCTTGCTGTGAAGGCACAGGAAGAAACAGTTGAAGAATAAATAGTGATATTTCAGCAGGAAAACAGTAAACAGAGTTTTCCTGCTGTTTTTCTACACGTTCTCGCAGTGATTTTTCTGACAATATCAAAAGAAATTTAAAATATAATAAAATTTCTCTTGACAAATAGAAAGTGAACGACTACAATAAGACACATCAAAAGCAAAAACCGATGAGAAAGAGAAGTAGGTTTTAGAAGAGATCACAGAGAGCAGCAGATGGTGGGATTGCTGTATGGATTCTGATTCTGAATGGACTTTCGAGGGCGGCCTGAAATGAAAAGAGTAGGAACCGCCGGGAACCGAACCCGTTATCAATCAGGAGCGTATGTTAGTACGTGAGAAAGTGGACGAACGTCAATTTGAGTGGTACCGCGATAATAATGAATTTTATTACCGTCTCAAGCAATAAGCTTGAGGCGGTTTTTTGTATATCAGGAAAGTTGATTTATAAAAAGAAATCCACAGTTTATTGACAAGAATCCCAAATCGGCTCCTTTGCTTTTGCAGAAATATTAAAAAGAAAAAAGGAGACAACAATTATGAAAAAGAGAGTATTAGCAGTTATTTTAGGAGCAGTAATGACAATGAGCCTTGCAGCATGTGGATCATCCGATGCAGGGAAGACTTCTTCTGATGATGGAGAGAAGAGTTACACAATCGGTATTTCCCAGTTCGCAGAGCATGGTTCTCTTGATAATTGCCGTGAGGGATTTTTAGAAGGACTGAAAGAAGAAGGAATCGAGGAAGGTAAGAACCTGACAGTAGAAGTGAAGAATGCGGCAGCAGATCAGGGAACAGCAAAACAGATCAGTGATGGATTTGTTTCAGACAAAGTGGATCTTGTATGTGCAATCGCAACACCGAGTGCGCAGGCTGCTTATAATTCAGCAATGAATTCCGACATTCCGGTTGTATACACAGCAGTTACAGACCCGGTTGCAGCAAAGCTTGCGAAAGAGGATGGAACACCTGCAGGAAATGTAACAGGAACAAGTGATGAACTTCCGATCAAAGCACAGCTTGAGATGATCCGTGAGATGCTTCCGGATGCAAAGAATATCGGAATCCTTTACACAACAAGCGAAGCAAACTCTGTATCCGCTCTTGCAAAATATAAAGAGCTTGCCGGAGACTATGGATTCACGATCGTTGACAAAGGAATCGCACAGACAGCCGATATCTCTCTTGCAACAGATGAACTTCTGACAGAGGTTGACTGCCTGACAAACCTTACAGACAACACAGTAGTTGCTTCCCTTGCAACAATCCTTGATAAAGCAAACAAACAGAACATTCCGGTATTCGGAAGTGAGATCGAGCAGGTGAAAATCGGATGTCTGGCAGCCGAAGGACTTGACTATGTAGCACTTGGAAAACAGACAGGTAAGATGGCAGCAGAGATTCTGAAAGGTGAGAAGAAAGCACCTGAGATGAACTTTGAGACAATCACAGAACCAGGTTTCTATGTAAATGAAAAAGTTGCTGAAAACCTTGGGGTTACAGTTCCGCAGGATCTTGCAGATGAAGCGGTAGAGAGCTTTACAGAGATTACAAAATAGTATTGAAACAGAGAGGTTAACACATTATGGGGATTTATATTACGATTTTAGAACAGGGACTGATCTACGGAATCCTGGCGCTTGGGGTATACATCACTTATAAGATCCTGGATTTCCCGGATCTGACAGTAGATGGAAGCTTTCCGCTGGGAGCCGCACTGACAGCGACGATGATCACAAGAGGCGTTCATCCAATCCTGACACTGCCGACATCATTCCTGATCGGTGTGCTTGCCGGAGTCTGCACAGGTCTGATTCATGTAAAATTCAAGGTAAGAGATCTCTTATCCGGAATTATCATGATGACAGCACTGTGGACGATCAACTTAAGACTGGCAGGAACAGCAAATGTCCCAATCTTTGGAGATGACAGTATCTTTGATAATGCATCCGTAAACGGAATCTTTCATGATGGCCTTTCAAATTACAAAGTACTTGTGATCGTGCTTGTGATCGCAGTGATCAGTAAAGTATTATTAGACCTTTATATGAAGACAAAATCAGGTTTTCTGCTCCGCGCAGTAGGAGATAATGACGTATTGGTCACATCTCTTGCAAAAGATCAGGGCAATGTGAAAATCTTAGGACTTGCGATTGCAAACGGACTTGTTGCTCTTTCGGGAAGTATCTTCTGTCAGGAGCAGCGCGTATTTGAAATTTCAAGTGGAACCGGTGCAATCGTAATCGGTTTGGCAAGTGTTATTATCGGAACAAGCTTATTTAAAAATGTATCCTTTATGAAAGCAACAACAGCAGTGCTGATCGGATCTGTGATCTATAAAGCCTGTGTCGCAGCAGCGTTGAAGTTCTTTGAACCACAGGACATGAAACTGATCACAGCGGTATTATTCCTTGTGATCCTGGTGATCGGTGGAGAACGCAGAAAGAAGGTGAAGAAGAATGCTCGAGCTTAGAAATATTGAAAAATATTACAATCCGGGGACTATCAATGAGATGTGCCTGTTTGACAAATTCAATCTGACCGTAGACAAAGGAGAATTCGTCTCTGTAGTCGGAAGTAATGGTTCGGGTAAGACTTCTATGCTGAACATCCTCTGTGGAAGTATTCCGGTAGACGGTGGACAGATCCTGATGAACGGTGAAGATATTACAACAAAGAAAGAATTCAAGAGAAATCAGAAGATTGGACGTGTTTATCAGAATCCGGCAATGGGAACATGTCCGACAATGACGATTCTTGAAAATATGTCTCTTGCAGACAATAAAGGAAAATTCTTTGGCCTCAGTTCCGGAATCAATAAGGCGCGTAAAGAATATTATCGTGAGATTTTAAGCCAGCTTGGACTTGGACTTGAGAATAAAATGGATGTGAAAGTAGGATCTCTTTCCGGCGGACAGCGTCAGGCAATCGCCCTTCTGATGTCTACGATGACGCCGATTGATTTCCTGATCCTTGATGAGCATACAGCGGCTCTGGATCCGAAAACAGCAGAGCTGATTATGGAATTGACAGGAAAGATCGTAGAAGAGAAAAAGCTTACAACGATCATGGTTACACATAATCTTCGCTACGCGGTGGAATACGGAAATCGCCTGCTGATGATGCATCAGGGTGGAGTTGTGATGGATCTCAAAGGAAAAGAAAAAGAAGAACTTCAGGTAGAAGATATCTTGAGCAAGTTCAATGAGATCAGTATAGAGTGTGGAAATTAAATACTTAAAAATACAAAGAAAGGATTGATAGCTGTCACTTAGACAACTGTCAATCCTTTTTTAAAGCTTTTTATTCGTCCCATCCTTCGTAGAATCGGATATTTACGGAAATATTTCTTACAATCTCATCTTCAGCAAGTTCAATATCTTCCAGATCAGATACATGTGGGAAGATTGGATCCTCTTCTTCTAATTCAACAGTGATCCATGTTCTTGCAGCTTCATTTGCATTGTCGATCGCGTCGTCCAAAGTTTCTCCGTATGCCTCGCAGCATTCGAGATCCGGGAAATGTGCGTCATAGCCTCCATCTTCCTTCTTACGGAATACGGCTGGATATATAAATTTCATTTCATAATTCCTCCTGGTTTCTAAAACATAATCTGTTACTTAGTATAGTTGATAAAAAATAAAATGGCAAGAGGGGAACGTTTTAGATATGAAAAAAGCACTTAAATCTTTAAAGATCTAAGTGCTTCAGAGCGACAGACGGGGTTCGAACCCGCGACCCCAACCTTGGCAAGGTTGTACTCT
>NZ_JAJCNG010000044.1:0-8252 GCF_020561005.1 Mediterraneibacter sp. 210702-DFI.3.120
GCACCGTTAGTCATTAACCTGAGCAGGCACTTGTCTTAAGTTGACATTAGGTTGATCACATTGGTGCCTGACACCAATGTGGTATCGTTATCAGGCTTTACCCAAATAAAGCTTCCGTTTTCTTAGTAATTTATAGTCTGTCCGAAAACTTACGAGACCGTTTCAATTCTAATGCTCATAATGAATTTTTTTCAAGTAATTTCTGCACGTTTTGGATAAATACCTCTGTATGTGCAATAGAAAAGACTTTATTGCTCTCCAAAAGTTCATTTTTCAATTCTTCCAATTTTTTCAACAATATTTGAAAACCTTGTTGTGTATTTTTCTTATCAATCTCAGCTATAACATGCCAATTTTCCCATATTCTTTCAAAATAACCTGGGAAACGACACTTCTCAGCGTTATTACACCTTTCGAATGCTTTCACCGTAGCAGACGCCATCTCATCATCAAATGCATTAAAACGATTATTCTGGCAAATGTACAATGTTTCCAATGGGTCTTTTCCCATTCCATCTATGTATATTTTTCTGTTTCTACAAAACAATAAGGTATTTCCTTCACGAAATTCGTCAATAAGCAAATACGTTTTCCATTCCTCTTTGTCAAATAAACTCTCGTTTTCTTTTGAAATGCAAGTATAAATCTGCTGTCCTTCTGGCTGCTCCTCTTTTAATTGATTGATGCGTCCCGCTATTCCTTCTCGTATTTTTCCCCACTCAATCTTATTTGGAAATTTGAACTTATATTGCCTTGCCCACACACTGTTCTGTATCAAATTGACGTACTCGTCCAAGGTAAGTTTTCCACTATACGCCAATTCAATAAGTTCAGGAAATCCATTGTTTACATCTTCCTCATCTAAATCCATAATTCTATTTACCCGAAGTAAATCCGTAGGTTTTTTTGCTTTTTCCCGTTCTATTCTTTCTTTTATTTCATACTGCAACTGCTCTTCATCCCAATTTCCATGTAATAACCATTCTTCAATAGCTTTCAACATATAATTACGATTAAAATCAGCTTTAACTCCAGCTTTATATGCAATCACATAACGTGTAAACGCATACAACCACCTTTCAACATCTGAGAATCCATTCTTTTCCAATATAATATAAATTCGGTAAAAATCAGTAATTGCGCACTTAAGACTTCTAATATTATGTAATTGCACATTCTCTCCTGTTGACCTTACACCCATATTGGGTGCAAATAATTCTAATAGTTCTCGTTCATGTTTCTCTATAAAGCCTTGATACTCTTTATCCTGATATTTCAATTCCCTGATCACATTGTGGACAATACCCTCATAATCAGGTTTATATTGAACCGTTCTCTGCACAATCTTCTCTTTAATTTCTGCATATGTAAGCTGAATCAACTCATCCTTTGCTTTATCCTCTTCATTTCGCTCTTTATCTGACTGCATCTTATCTGGATTACATACAATAATCGTATAAAACTTCTGATTTTCACAATAATCATTTATACATCCCAATACATCTATGCGATCCATCTGGCAACGTTCAAGATCATCAAAAACTAAGATTACAGGTTTCTTATTTATGATATTTTTTACTCGCATAAAATTTGACAATCCTACAGATGCAAGAAGTTTCATCTCATCGTTTCCTTCCATCTTTGCAATTGAAGATTGAATATTTTTTAGAAATCTCGTTGTTTTCTTAAGAACAGTAGGAAAATTCTCATAATACGCTTCCATCCAACTTTCTTTCACAAGCGAATGAATATTCTCTACCGAGGACACTCCAAATAAAGAGACCCGAATAATAACTTTTTCTTCTCTTCCGTTCTGACCATCAAAAGTTGCTTTCAATTCATGATCAATCAAATATGTCTTCCCACAGCCCCATTCGCCAGTAAACATCAATGCACCTACCGGCTCCGGCTCTGTACAGTAATACACTAATTCCCGTAATGAACTCTTTTTGTCGATTTGTAATTCCTCCATACATAAACCTTCCTTTTTTGCCATCTGATATTTTCTCATTTTCTTTTTGTAATTAAAGCGTTTGCATTGCATAATTGCCGCTACAGTAATCACAATAATTGCAAATAAAAGGATACAAAATGACTTAGGAACTGAGTAATATGAACTACATGTCCCATAAGAAATAAAAAGAATTGTAATAGGAACAATAACCGCATAGACAATATTGTATGCAGATTCTAATATATTTTTCTTTTTTTCTAAAACCGCTTCTTCATAACTCCATCCCGACCGAGAGACTAACTCCTCTTTACATACATAAATTTTAACTTGCATGACAATAGCAATAACTAAGACTACTGCAATAGCTACAGGAAAAAGGTATGCTAATCCAGTGATATTTCCTAATGACATAAAGAAAAATAGTACTGGAAAATATCCACCGGAAAGTACTTCCCAAAAACATTCATGCATATCGCCTTTCTTTAGTAACTCTTTTTCTTTCGCATTGTGTACCTTTTTCTTTTCCCTGTGATAGTAATATAATATTATAAGTAGAGCTGCTCCAACTATCATCCAGATTTCATAAGATTTAAAAATTTCCATGTCCACTTCACACAATATTTCACTCAAAACTGTGATAATTGCCACCTATTCCTTTCCTATATTGTTATTGTCAAATTCTAAAGTATTGAATTTGTGAGCTTTAAATTATCAGCTCACAGAATTCTGCTCGGATCGTTGTTCCCCACTGTGGGCAACTTCATAAGCTCAATATCGCAACGACATCTGAGATTTTTCAACATCTACATATAGACCTTTACTTCTAAAGAAATGTTTCAATCCAATAGCGGCAATGTCACTACCATTTTTTGCACCGACCAAAACCCTTTTTAATGAATTCACGTCTTGTATTTTTTCTTTTACATATGGAATTAAAACTCCATTCTTCAACCGAAAATACACTGGAACTCTATCTTCTGGCTTACAAATACCGCCATCATGAATTCTAGATATTACAAATCTATACTCATTTTCCCCTTCAAAACATGGAAGCTTAAAAAACATGTTATATCCGGTAATAACCATAGCCATCAAAGAAACATATCTAAGCTCTATTAAAGTGCGTCTTCTTTTCAAATCTACCTTCCTCTTTTCTCAATTTCGCACCGTTAGTCATTAACCTAAGCAGGCACTTGTCTTAAGTTGACATTAGGTTGACCACATTGGTATCAGGCACCTTATATAGTTTCTTATCAATTATAAATATCTGTCCGTATCTCTTGCACCATACATTAAACGTCGTACTTCCATCACATCATCAATCACTACATAATAAACAACGTAATTGCGTACATAAATCCGATAGTAAGGGTAGTCACGTTTTTTTGCGGATGGGTATGGTTCAAAGGCAACAGGATTGTTCAGCCTTTCCAGTATGGCAGCTTCTACATCATCAACCAGACGAATTGCTGCGTCCTCGTTCTTTAAAACATTCGTAATGTAATTCGCTGTGCTAATCAAATCCTGTTCAAAGAGTGGTAAATACCGCAGCTTATAGGATTTATTTTCCATATATAGCTCTCCTTACATTGCTGAATACTGTTTCATGTGAAAGACGTTCCTCTGTCATAGCTGCCTGTCTGTCAGCTTCATCAAGTTTCATTTCTATGCTGTCTGTCAGACTTGCATATTCTTCCAGACTTAAAACAACCATAGCACCATAACCATTCTTTGTCAGATACACTGGTTTTCCTCCGTTTACAATAGCTTCAATTTCTGGAAATTTATTTCTAAGGTCTGAAACAGGTCGAATTTGTATCATGTTCAATCGCTCCTTTCATATCATTTATTCTATCCTAATTTTATCAGAATATTATCACAGAAGCAATATTTACTTATTTTTTCGGAACGTTTTTCTATGTCACAGTATATTATATTTATGATATGATAATAGAGAAATATTTTAGAAAATCAGAAAGATGAATTCTAAATCAAAAGATACATTCACAGGAGGTGAAATAATTGAATCAGATGATGTTTGGATTATTAATTCCATTGATTGGAACGGTACTGGGTTCCGGTATGGTATTTTTTTTGAAAAAGGATTTGGGTGTATTGACACAGAAAGCGTTGCTTGGATTTGCTTCCGGTGTAATGATTGCGGCGGGAGTCTGGTCACTGATTATGCCGTCGATTGAGATGGCCGAGGAACAGGGGACAATTCCATGGCTTCCGGCTGCGGTTGGATTTTTGCTTGGAATTGCTTTCTTACTTGCATTAGATACGTTGATTCCGCATTTACATGTAAATGATGAGAAACCAGAGGGACCGGCATCGAACTTAAAGAAGAGCACCATGCTGGTGCTTGCGGTTACGCTTCACAATATTCCGGAAGGAATGGCGGTCGGCGTTGTATTCGCCGGTGCGATGATGGAAAATTCTACCGTATCGATGGCAGGAGCGATTGCACTTGCAATTGGAATTGCCATTCAAAATTTCCCGGAAGGCGCAATCATTTCGATGCCATTAAAATCACAGGGAATGTCAAAATCAAAAGCCTTTTTGTATGGCGGGATGTCTGGTGTTGTGGAACCGATTTCGGCTGTGATTACGATTCTGTTAGCCGATTTAGTGGTGCCTGTTCTGCCGTACTTGTTATCGTTTGCGGCGGGGGCAATGATTTATGTGGTTGTGGAAGAATTGATTCCGGAATCCCAGGCTGGCGAACATTCCAATATTGGAACAATTGGTGTTGCAATCGGATTTGTAATTATGATGATTTTAGATGTGGCACTAGGATAAAGACGTATAAGAAAGGAAAAAATCGCGAATGAAACTTACAATATTAGGTAAGTGCCTCAAAACATGACGCACTAGTATTACAGCAGTTTTTCTGCTATACTAGCCGCATCATCAATGGAGGCACTTTTTACGTCTCTTTTTCAAATAGCATTGTTCTGGAAGGTCTTCAGACCATGGCAATAACCGATCGATCACAGTCGGGTCTTCCTGATGATGATTGTTTGGCATTTCTAAAAGTAGATATTTTAAATATTCATATACATCCAGCTCATTCGCTCTGGCAGTTTCAACCAGAGTATATAAAACTCCGTTTGCGAACGCACCTCGTGGTGTGTCAGCGAACAGCCGGGCTCTTCTTGCTGTTGCGAATGGTTTTATATTTGCTTCACAATAATTATTACTCAGCGGGATACGTCCGTCTTCGAGAAATGTTTCAAGATATTTTCTCTGATTTTGACAGTATCCAAGTGCCTTGGTGAGTTTCTCGTTTGAGGTATACATGGCAGAGGTCTCTTCAACCCATGACCAAAAAGCCTCTAGGATCGGCTCGGAAGCATCCTGACGCTTTCTTTTCTTCTCTTCAGCAGGAAGGTCATTGATCTCTTTTTCGACTTTAAACAAAAGGTCGATATATTCTCTTCCTTCTGCTCCTTTGGATCCCGGGATTTCTTTTCCTTTCGCATCTAACGGGATGCTTTCTATCAGGTATCTTCGAGCATGTGACCAACATAATGCTCTTTTTATATCCGGCACTTTGTCATAACCAGCGTAAGCATCTGTGATCAGATAACCGTTAAATCCCTCCAGCAACATTTTGGCGTTATCACCACTACGGGTACGTGAATAATAGAAGAATGCAGCTTGAATCGCTTCACTCGCTGCGCTTCGCATTACCCACATGAAGGAATCACTGCTTGGACGTTTTCCTTCTTCTTTGTTGCACTGGATTCTAGTCTCATCCATGTGAATCAGCCCACATTCCAGAAGCTTTTCATGAATCCGCCAGTAAACAGGTTCCAGCCAGTCCTGACTGCATCGGATCACCCAGTTTGCCATATTGCTCCGGGACAATACCAAACCTAATCGGTACCAGTCTCTTTCCTGTCTGGAAAGTGGAAGTCCCATCGCAAACTTCTGATACATTACCTGGGCAACCAGGGATGGCGTTGCAATGGAATGAGCCAGTGGTGATACTGGAACAGAAGCTTTCCGAAAATTGCTCTTCTCATTTGGGCTTCCCGGTTTACCACACTCCATACACTTTGCGATTTGCTGAACTACATGTTTCACAACAATCTTAGCAGGTCTGTATTCAACTTCTGTGCGTACTAGCTTCTTGCTGATCACCTTCATCTTACCACCACAGATCCCGCATGTTTCATCTGTTGGAATCACATATTCTTCGATTTCTTCTGGAAGCCCGGCCAGCATTTCCTGACGGATTCCCGGCTGACGAGGTTTCCGCTCATGTGGCTTCACGGCGATTTTTGTTTTTGAAAGATTCAGCTGCTCTGCAAGTTCTTGAGTAGATTCAAACAACGACAACTGCCCATCTACCTGTTTAGAAACTTCAGTAGATGGGCCAAATAACTTTTTTCTAGCATGAAGCAGAGCCTGGATCATGTTATCAATCTGGATATTCTGTTTTCTAATCTTTGCATCCTGCTTTTCTATGATCTTATTCTTGTTTTCCAGTTCTTGCGCCTGTTTTGCTGCAAGAGCTCTCAACATCAGTAATTCTTCGTGTTCTGTCATGCCATTTTCCTTTTCATTTTCAATAAGAATATTATACCATTTTTCACGGTATTTCTCTACTGTTTTGCAGGAATTACAGCACTAAAAAATGCCGATTTTATAAGCTTTTTACGCTCTTTTTATAGCGTTATCACGAAGATTAAAAGCAACAATTTTTTACGTTTATATTCACCTGATGATGAGCCTTTTTCTGTTCGATTTCCAATCCCTGCAGAAGCCATTCGACTTGTTGGAAAGTAATCTCTTTTACTTCATCAGCTGTTTTCGGCCATTGAAATTTCATATCGTCCAACAGCTTTTTCGTTGCCAGCACAAAACCATTGCAATCATAACGTAAGACTTTTATGGCATCCCTCTTTCTGTTACAAAAGATAAAGACATAATCATCATTATACGGATCCAACTTAAAATTAAGAGTAACCATTGCAACTAATCCGGGAATCTGTTTTCGGAAATCTGTACTGTCGCAGGCAAGAAAAATGCGGCTTGCGCCTTCTGCAATGCGTTTCATCATAACTTTTTCAATGTGCGTAAAAGCTGTAAAAGTGCATCTGACTGAAATTCATCTGGGATGTAAAGTTTCATTCCTTGATAGTAAATCATCAGACGATTATCATTCGATGTAGTCCGATTTTTAGTATTGTTCGCTGCACAATAAGTGTGTGCAGTATTTGATGAACGTACAACTTCTCCAAACGCTGTGACAGTTTCTTGATTTGTTTTTGCCATGAGTATAGCCCTCCCTTGATTTCTGTTTTTTACAGTATATCAAGATCTGGATGGTCGGTCACTACGTCATGTTTTGAGGCACTTACGAAAGAAATTTACATGTGTTGGCGATGAACCATATAACGAAGCGGATTATGAATTTGTGAAAGGCAGCGATTGGCTGATGCACGAGGCGTTCTGCCTATTTGGCGAGGCGGATAAGTTTAATCCGTATGAGAAACATCACAGCACAGTAAAGGAAGCGTGCCAGCTTGCGGAGCAGCTTCAGATTCCAAATCTTGTACTTTATCATACCGAGGAGACACATTTGAAGGAGCGAAAAGAATTATAAATTTAATGGTGCCTGTCACCAATGGTAGGTAGTTTCTATTAAGTTAAGGGACTACCTATTTTTTTGTACTTATTTTAAAATATACTTGACAAAACCTCAAAAAAATGCGGCGCTTCGCGCCCTTTGATTAATAAGAAAAATCCGGTCGTGCCGGAAAATTAAATTAATCGGAGGCGTGTTATGAATCTTTCACCTGAATCAGTAAAGAAAACATTACTAAACAAAGTAAACGAATTATCTGCATCTTCCTGGCAGTACACAAAAAAAACTACGGATTTTACAAGAAATCGTAAGATTTCATTCAGCGATGTCTTGCTCTCTACAATCTCCATGCAAAAATCTGCATCTAAAACAGAATTGTTAAAGTATTTCGATTTTAACGCTTCTGCACCAACAGCGTCTGCTTTGATTCAACAGCGTAAAAAAATATCTCCAGAGGCCTTTGATTCTCTTTTTTACTCATTTTCCAATGCATTTTTCCTCGATAAGACTTTGAAAGGCTATGATCCAATTGCTGTTGATGGCTCAGATATTTATATCCCAAGAAATCCTAAGGACCCCGATACCTATCGGGTTACCGATCGGTACAATAAAGGATTTAATATGATTCATCTGAATGCTGCTTACAATTTATTATCACATTTGTATACTGATGTAATTCTCCAACCATTGAATCATATC
>NZ_JAJCNG010000045.1:0-7102 GCF_020561005.1 Mediterraneibacter sp. 210702-DFI.3.120
CTGACGATACAAAAATTTATTATTTTTTATTGTCCTCTTGACGGGGAGCATACCATTGTTTTGAATAACAATTCTGGGTTCTTTTTTTAGAAAGCGATTTAGTTTCACATTATTATTTGATATTTTTTTCTATATTCAGACGGGGAAAGCCCGCTTTGTTTCTTGAAAATACGGCTAAAATATAGTGGGTTTTCATATCCGATCGCTCGAGAAATTTCCGATATATTAAAAGAAGTATTTCGTGGCTTTTCACTGGAAAGCCGGTGCGTCAGAATTAAGAGTTCCATTAAATAATAAACACAAAGTTCTTCGTACTCACTTTTGCAAAAACGTAATTCATTTATAATAGATGTAAAAATTCGTTTATATTCAAGAGAAGTACCGGTATAAATTATATGCATATCATCAGAAATACCATGCTGTCTCAAAATATTCGTTATATTATTCCCAGTAAAATGAACCCAGTAAACTTCAGTTTGGTCTACACCATAATAGTAGTAGCGTTGCTCTTCTTTGGGGCGGTAGATCACCATATTTCCGGCATTTACAATTTCTTTCTTACCATGAAAATAAAATTCTCCTTTTCCTGAGGCAATATAAATAAGTTGGAAATCTAATCTTCCCCGAGGACGGTGTGTTGGTAACTTTTCGACGGTTTTCAGACGATATGTGCCGCAAAATCTGTTAGCAGAAAAATCCGTGCAGTTAAAGAAAGAAAATGACCACTTAGAGGGTACAATCTGTATTGATTTAGAAACTGTTAGACTGTGGGATAATCATGATCCTTATTTATATCATGCGTATGTAGAACTTAAAGCAGAAGATGGAAGTTTAGTAGAAGTAATTCCTTACGATATTGGTTTCGGAAGAATTGAGATTATTGATAAGATTATTTATTTAAATGGAAAACGCCTGGTTATTACAGGAGTAAACCGTCATGAGTGGAATCCAAAAACAGGAAGATGCATTGGATTAGAAGATATGCGAGCAGATATCGCATGTATGCTCAGAAATAATATTAATTCGGTACGCACCTGTCACTATCCGGATCAGATACCGTGGTATTATATGTGCGACAATGCAGGAATTCAGACCGGGAATTTGCTTTTTCATGCCTTCCTTATACAGCATCTGAAATTGAAAATGCTTTGCATCATGAGGAATTACCACCAGCAAGAAGAACAGTTTTATGCGTATACGGAGCAGTCAGAGGAGTCGGAGGTATCGACAGCTGGGGGAGTATTTGGAAGATAGTTGGTGATGTTTGATGACTAGATTGGCAATAATTCTATGTAGGTCAATGAAGATAGGGGAACTGTTACCTGAGAAAAGTCAACAAATTTGTAACCCGCTACACCATCCATTGCCTTTGTCACATAAGCATGTTAAAATACAATAAAATACTACAATATTATTTGTAGGGTGCGTGGGGACACACTTTACAAGAATTTACCATCACGAAGAACGAACTGTTTTAAGTGAGGTGGTATTTATGAAAAACTTGAAGGAATTAATAATTCTTCATTCAAACGACATGCACGGAGATTTTCTGGCAGAACAGATTGATGAAAAGCTGGTAGGTGGTGTATCTCTTCTCTCAGGATATGTGAACATGGTGCGTAATCAGGAAAAGAATGTGCTTTATGCTATTGCCGGTGATATGTTCCGTGGTTCTGTTATCGATTCCGAGTACAAGGGCGTATCAACCATCGGTATTATGAATCTACTTGGGCCTGATGTGGCAACGATTGGTAACCACGAGGTTGATTATGGTCTGGCGCATTTGCTGTTTCTGGAGAAATGTGCAAACTTCCCGATTATCAATGCCAACTTCCATATCCGCTCTAATCATAAGCGACTGTTTCAGCCTCACTATATTGCTGAAATAGATGGCATGAAGATACTTTTTATTGGAATAATAACAGAGGATGTACTTGCACAGACAAAAGCAGAAGAACTGATTGGTTCCTTTGTGGATATCAGCGAAGCAGCACAGGAAGTAGGCAATATATGCAATGCTTACAATGCCATTGATATTGATTTCACAGTACTTCTGACACACATCGGATTCGAGGAAGATAAAAAGCTTGCAGCTTTACTGGATCCAGCCTGGGGTGTGGATGTAATCATCGGTGGGCATTCACACACGTTTCTGGAAGAACCTGCACTTGTTAATAATATCTATATCGTGCAAGCCGGTACAGGCACAGATCAGATCGGACGCTTTGATATTATGGTAGATACTGATCTTAATGCAATCGATACATTTACCTGGCAGTTGATTCCGATCAACAACGATACTGCGCTAAAAGACGAAGCTATGGAACAATTTATAACACAGTATAAGCGGGAAACTGACAAGAAGTATGATCGTATTGTAACAAGATTCACCAAATGTCTGACGCATCCACTCCGCAATCAGGAAACAGCTCTTGGTAACCTGATCGCAGATATTCTGAAAGACAGCCTTGGAATTGATCTGATGCTTCTCGGTTCCGGTGAAGTCAGAAGTTATGAATTGGGACCTGTCGTACATTATCACAGCCTGGTAGAATGCCTGCCATATGATGAAGCTGTCTATATGCTGAAAGTAACCGGAGCACAGTTAGAACATATGCTACGTTTTATCCTGCGCGAAGAAGCCTTTCTTGGAGAACATACGGAGTTCTATCAGTTCTCCCACGGTATGCAGATTATATGGTCGCGTAAAGAACAGGTTTTCCGGAAACTTAGTCTCAATGACCAGCCTATTGAAGAGCATCAGTTATATTCTATTGCTCTTTCAAAATATCACTTTATGAATATCTCTGATTTTATGGATATTTCACTGGAAGAAACGAAAAAAAATGCACTTCCTCGTGTACTGGCCACATCAAGTCGAGATATTGTAGAAGAATATATGATGGTTACACCGCATCTTTGCCGTGAAGTTGAAGGACGCCTGATTGTTGTAGATTGATCCATTATTTGAATTAAGTTTTTCGCATGAATCAAGAATTGCCAATTTGTAACAATAAAACCCAAAACATTGGCACTTGATTAAAAAATAGAATCTCCCCTCATACCTAATGGAATCTAATTGGTTCCGGCAGATATGAGGGGAGATTCTATTTTTATGATTTTACAATTCCAAGAGAACTGTTTTGGTTGCATTTGTTGACTTGCTTTCTGTTTTTACAGTTAGTTCTTAGCGTATCGTTACCCGAAAAGCGCAAAACTGCAAAGCAAGTCAAAGAAGAGAGGCATACCGTTACCCAAGAATTGAAAAATTGAGAAGCAAAGTCAACGAATGGATCATTGCCTGTTAGAACCGGAGCAAATGGAATCGGGAATCCGCCTGGGAGTCACTAGTGCATTTTATGAACCATCATATGTTATCGCAAGAGCCTATCAAAACGGGGGTTTTTAATCTGCGGATTAATCCGTAAAATCAATATTCCTTGACATTTCAATAAAATAGTTTATACTTAAAATAGTTTGAAATTCAAAATAAAATACAGGAGAATTGAAAATGAGTATAAACAAACAATTAAAAATAGGTGATCTGACTGCGAAGCTCCCGATTATCCAGGGCGGTATGGGCGTAGGTGTCAGCAGAAGTTCCCTTGCAGGTGCAGTGGCGAAAGAAGGCGGAGTTGGAATTATTTCGACAGCGCAGATTGGTTATGATGAAGAAGGGTTTGAGAAGGATCAGGCTGCATGTAACAACAGAGCAATCCACAAGCACATCAAGCGAGCAAAGGAACTCGCGCAGGGAAATGGTCTTGTCGGTGTAAATATTATGGTTGCACTGAAGCATTATGCGGAGCATGTGAAAGAGGCCGTGGCAGCAGGTGCAGATGTGATCATCAGTGGCGCAGGGCTTCCGATGAACCTGCCGGAGCTGGTCAGCGAGACTTGCAGAACGAAGATCGCGCCAATCGTTTCTTCTAAAAGAGCTGCGCAGCTGATCTTGAAAATGTGGGCGCATAAGTATGACAGAACAGCAGATTTCCTTGTTGTTGAGGGACCGAAAGCCGGAGGGCATCTCGGTTTTTCAAGAGAGCAGTTAAATGAGATTGACACAATGGATTATGATGAGGAAATCCGTCAGATCATTGCCTGTAAGGAAGAGTATGAAAAGCGCTATGGGAAGAAAATTCCGGTGATCGTTGCTGGGGGAATCTTCGACAGAGCAGATATTGATCACGCATTGGAACTTGGAGCAGACGGAGTCCAGATTGCGAGCAGGTTCGTGGCAACAGAAGAATGTGATGCGTCAGAGGCGTATAAGCAGACCTATATCAATGCAAAAGAAGAGGATGTCCAGATTATCCAAAGTCCGGTTGGAATGCCGGGGCGTGCTCTTCGCAATGCATTGATCGAGCGTGTCGAGAAAGAAAAAGAGCCTATTAAGAAATGTTATAATTGCTTAGCAAAATGTAATCCGGGAAAAGTTCCGTACTGTATCACGAAGGCGTTGATTGATGCGGTCAAAGGTGACGTGGAAAATGGACTTGTGTTCTGCGGAAGTAATGTCGGACGGATCAATCAGATGATGAGTGTACATGAGCTGATGCAGGAACTTGTGTCTTAGATAAATGGGAAGAATCCAAAATCATATTGAGGAAAATTAAAAAAAGAGAGAATAGTGTGAAACAAATTTAAAATATCACATTATTCTCTCTTTTTATGATATACTTAGATGATATCAGATATGAAATAATGAGATGATTTATTAAAAATTTTATATCTAATTTTCGATTATCCGCATAAACACTATACTTTCAAGTATTTTGAAGTATAGAAAACCATTCATTTTACCACGAATTTACCACGATTGAATGAGCCTTGATATGATGATAAAACGACTAAGGGAGATAGCACAAATAACTGTGCCTCTCCCTATATTTTCTTTGTTTATTCCGTTGATTACTTCATTTGATTTCAAACTTTAACGCCTTTTTATATCTCGTTTTTTTATTCCTATTATATTCATACCTCAATTCTACTTTTTAAAGCTAATAAGTTTTCCGTTGTATTTTACAATGATGAATATGATATAAAACACTCCTACAACAATCAAAGTAAGCCCTATGTAGTAGCCTAATTCAGAATGAGAGATTAAATTGATAATCGGCATAGCAATAACGCCAATGCTAACCAGCAGAGAACCTATTCCTATTCTTTTTGTAAACGCTTTTTTATCTTTTGGGTTGAGATGTGTATAATGATAACTATGTAAGAAAGTAATATTTTCTTTTATACCCACTTGATAAGATAAAAATAATAAAAACAATCCCATAACTATTTCAACAACCACTTCTTCTATTTCCATAATCATACACTCCTTAATCAAAATAAAATAATTCCTCAAATTTTTTATCTAAAGCTATACAAAGCACTAATGCTAATTTTGCTGTTGGATTGAACTGTCCTGTTTCAATAGAACTTATTGTGTTACGGGAAACTCCAACCATTTCTGCTAATTCCGTTTGCGATAATTTTTTTTCTTTTCGCACCTCTTTTAATCTATTTTTTAAAATTAAATGTTCGTTCATATTACAAACCTGCTGTCAAAAATTTATAAAAGTAATACAACATAAATAGGACAAAGAATAGGGCAGTAACAAATTTAGGTTTACTTCTTGAAAGATATGCTTCATAACTCATATATCCAAATGCTACCGACCAAATAATTGTCATTATGTCATTGTAAGGTTCTTTACAAATAACCTTAATAACAAAGATTAAAATGCAGACAAGCAACACAAACATTAGCCCAAAAGATTTCCCTTTAAGTTTAATGTGTTTTTCATACTCATCAAGATATAAGTTATCTTTTTTGTTTTGTGACAGTATTTTTTCTTTATCCATTTATATTACCCCTTTCCAAAAATACCAAGTATACTTGTCATTTTTATTATAATACTCAATCTCTAAAAGTCAATGTTTTTATACTGTTTTCTTATTATTTTATGACGGCGTATTTTTTTCCATGAGATTATACGCCGTCAATAATTATGTTACAATTTTCCAGTTACTATCCTTATGGAGCATAAGCTCATACTGTGATACTTGCGTCGCCTTTGTCTGATTGTCGATAAACTCATGACACTACACCTTGTTTCCTCTTGTCTGCCAGAAACAGAAAAGAAAAAGCCCTGTCAAGAGCCTTGCCACCATTGGTGGTGCTTTGCACTCTTTACTGGGCTTTTTGTTTGCTGTATCTTCTACAAAGAGGAAAAAAGCTATTCGTCCTCATCATCAAAATGGTTATTTTTCAATACTTCCCGTAATAATTCCATATCTTCTTTTGAATTGGGGTTTATCATTTTTACGACTTGATATGGTGTCCTATATTTATGCCCCTCTATGCTTTCCCCGAACATATCCATGCTGTATAAATCATCATAGCGGTCTAACAGTTTTTGAAATTTCAAATGCTGGATAAATTCTTTGATTGGGTAAAGGTCGGACGCTACAATGCTTTTCCCGTTGATGTAGTCGGTAATATATTCCCGTAACTTCTCTAACTCATATTCCAGCCATTCTTCCTCGCTGTCAAAGAAATTGTCATAATGCCCATGTTTCAGTTCTGCATTTAGTCTTTCTTCAATTCTTAAAAACTGACAGACTTCCTTTTCGGCTTGATTAACATACTTCCATTCTCCCGATAATAATTCATTGGGCGTTACACCCAGCACGTCCATTATCTTTTCTAATGTATCAAAGGTAGGATAATTCACACCTCGTTCAATCTTGGAAAGGCTCTGCATATTGATACCGATTTTGTCCGCAAGTTCTTGTTGTTTCATTCCTCTGTGTTTTCTTATGGTCTGTATGTTCTCTCCTAAGAAACTGATTTTCTTTTCGTAATGCTCCATGACTTAGTATAACCGCTCCTTTCATTGCTTTTATTGGTATTTATAAGCATATCATACTTAATATATATCTAAAAGTCAACAAAAACTTCTTGACAAGTAATTCTAATGGCGTTATTATCGTGTTAGATAGAGTGATTAAGCACGCTAGGGTTAATCACACGCTTGAGTAAGCATAGAAAAGATATATTTTCACTTTGATAGCATGAATAAGCATGGACTATCAGACCGAAAATAAG
>NZ_JAJCNG010000046.1:0-4834 GCF_020561005.1 Mediterraneibacter sp. 210702-DFI.3.120
GCACCGTTAGTCATTAACCTGAGCAGGCACTTGTCTTAAGTTGACATTAGGTTGACCACATTGGTGCCTGACCCCTGGTATATGACCCAATATGACCCAATGTAATCCACATAATCCTGACGTACCTGCATTTCAGAAACAATTATGTTTTCCGGTTTAAATGCAGAATCATACTGTAAAAGCATATCTATAGCAAGACCAGAAAATAACGCAAAAAAGGCAGGGCGGCAGGGCGCGAATTACAAGGAACGGATTTGAAGGCGTACCGGGGTACGACGAAAATCTGTGACGCAGTAATTCACGTTCTGCAGTGCTGAATTTTTTGCATTATTTTCTGGAATTGCTATAAATAGTATTGCTCAACAGATATTCTATGTACAGATCCTATTTGCAAACCTTCTGCAAGTCCTTTGATATGCAAGCTGAACTGTTCGTTTGGCGTCAAAATCAAAGCATTCTGCGAAAAATCAAAATACCGCTGCTTATATTTTAGTGCCGAAAGTCTATGCAGTAAAACCATTGTTTTTCCCCATTGTGTCAAGTAATTACCAAAAAAAATGTCATTTAATATCGAAAATAAGCATTAGCTGATAAAGTAACCATGCCCATTTTTTTGGTGATTTTTATTCCGAATCTAATCTCCACTTGATTTTGGCCAAATACAAAGATACTGGATCAAAAAATCCGATAATTTCATCTAATATTCCTTCTATTACAGGTATCTTATATTTGTTTTTTTTCTGCCACATATAGGTAATCAGAGAAGACAGCACTAAAGAAATAAGTGCAATAATTATACTCCATATTAACGAAGAGGTTATTAGCCCTCCAATTACCGTACTTGCACAAGTCAGAACTACTGAAACAATTGCTGATTTTATAATACGTATAGCTTTTACTGTGCTTCGCTTTTTCTCAAAATAATCATTTGAATCTGATCGTGTAGAATACTTTTCGAATTCATTAATGAATTTATTAAAGCACTTTTGGTTTCTCAAATAAATAACATCTGAAATGTCTAATTTTTGTAAATCACTCTCTTGTTCTATTACTTTAAGACGAATAAGAAATTGAATAATCTCATCTGGATTATACTTTTTGTTTATGATTTCATCAAAAGTGCTTATCGCAATTTCTATTTCAGATCGTATACACTTATGTTCAAAATATGTGTCATAACAAACTTTAATTCTCTCTGTAGAAGCTCCAGCCACAAAATATAATAAATCGGATGCTTTTTTTATTCTTGCATACGTACTCTTTGTAATATGCTCTTGTTTCTTTAAATCTTTTAAAAATGGATCAAAATCCTCTTTCGTTATAATATCAGTTATATTCCAAAAAGAATCAATATTTCCCATTCCTTTTACATTCTTATGGTTCTTCTTATATTCTTGTAAAAAGATTTTCATAGTTTGAAAATAATATTCTTGTTGTTCTAGTGGTTCATACGTCTCACATGTATCTTTGTTTGAATATAAATCATTTACAATTTTCTGTATACGCAATTCAACAATTTCTTGTGGACGATTCGTAATACTGGTTTTAATAGAATTATAATAATCCATTAAACAGTTTTGGTTCTTAGGAATTCTTGAATAAATTATATTTTTTTGAAATAGTGTCTTACAGTTTAGCAAAATATCAAATTTGTCATTCTCTATTTCTAACAGATGACGAGAAGGGATAAGAATCTTATCACAAAATAAAGATAACAACAAAATATATAATTTATGATTATATTTTTTGTTTTGAGTTGACTTTTCAATCTTAAAATACGGATAATATATATGGCACATAATTAACTTCCTTTTCAATTAGTATCCATATTATACCTTTTTTTACATTTTTTCTCAACACTCTACATAAACCTTTACGTTAATAGTATCTTCAGAATTATTTTATAACAATAATACCCATCTAAAACATATCTGCTATAGAACTGTTTGTTAGGATACCATCGGGCAGTACAATTGCAGCCTTACCTGTCCCAGGCTTCAAGAACTGCCAAATACGTTCGATGAACAGAACTTCGGAGCTTTGGTTTTTGCGTGGCTTTTTCTTGCCCTTGGCATCAACATTGTTGCCAAGCTCATATGTTGATAAATAAGGCTTTTCCGCAAGGTTGATGGTAGAACCGAACGGAGGATTGGTAAGAATCAAATCAAAACGATTCTCGGCAAAACCTCTATTATGATCGTGTATTTTATCAATGCTTTCAAGGGCATCATGACTGATAACATTGGTATGACCATCATCGTGGACGATCATATTCATCTTTGCGACACGGGCAATTTCATCATTGATTTCAATACCGAAAAGGTGTTTTGCGGCAAAATCGTGCCAATAGTTGAAATAGTCAACCGTGCCTTTTTCGTAATAATCGCCTGCTTGATTACGCATATAGTCAAGAGCGTGCAGGAGGAAACCGCCAGAGCCACAAGAAGGGTCAAGAACATCCCAATCTTGCTCTGGCTTCATCATCTTTACGCAGAATTCTATAATAGGGCGAGGAGTAAAATACTGCCCAAAATCGCCCTTAAAGAAACCATCCATAAACTGCTCAAAGGCAACGCCCTTAACATCAAGGTCGGTTTTATTAAGATTGATAGATTCCAAATGCGAAACGACAGTGCGAAGTACACGGTCATCTACCTTGATAGATTCTGTGAATACTTCGGGGTCCTTAACTTTTTGCTCATTATAAAGTGCATTGATACGTTCTGCCAGTTTAGATGACGGTTCATGGGTCTTGATCTGAAATTGATAAGGCTCACCATTTTTACGAGGCTTCTGTTCATCGCTAATTTTAACAAAAATGAGTTTGCAGAGTTCACCAAAAGCAGTAGGGGGAGAGAGACGACCACCGCCCCACAAGGTCTGATGGCATTTTTTTATTGCCGCAATTAAATCTTCTCTTGAGACAGGTTTAATATCGTTATCAGTTCCTTTGTAAAATCTAAATTCTTGAGGTTTTCCGTATGCCCGTGGAAGGTCAGCAATGATGTTTTGCTCACGTTCAAATGCCCCGTATTTATCGGAAACATCTAATACCCGACGAGTACCGCCAGCGATGATAATTACATACTCTGCACGAAGTTTCACCTATGTAGCATTACCGACACCCTGATCAATAGCCTGATTAAACTCGGCATCAGTAACACCTTCTTTTTTGCATTCAACGATTGCATAAGGACGTTTGCAGTCATCGTCACTGAAAATAACAATATCGGCACGGTCAGTAGGCAATCTGTCCGGAACAATGACTTCAACCTTGATGCGGTTTGCAGGATATTCATATTTATATATCAGCTCAGCAAAAAATTCGGCACGAACTTTTTCTTCGGGATCTTCATAGTTTTCCACATGCTTTTCCGAGGTTATATACTCAATTTTCTTTTTGCCGTCAACACCTGTAATGTTAATATATCCATCTTTTTGGGCTCTTTGTAACAGCTAAAACAGCACTGGTTCAAATGCTGTTTTAGCCATATCGTTGATTTCAAACATTTTCATTCTCCTTGTCTGGGATTTTAAACTCTGATAGAAAGTAAAATTACTCGCCAAAGATAAACCTAACGATTCTATCACTTGCTTTGTCCGTGGCGCTCATAATATCATCTTTCTTCCAATAAGGCTTATTAGCACTCTGATATTTGGAAACCAAGGCACGAGCTATAGGATATTTGCTGTCGATATATCCTGTCTTGTTCTCAAGTTTTGTTGAAACCTTAGTTCTAAACCATTCGTTTCCGATTGCTCGATTAATCTTTTCTTCAAGAAGAATCTTGTTGCCTAATTTGTTTACGACGCCGTAGAATTCTTCTTCACTGTTAATCTCGGCATCTTTTCTAATTTCCTGAAGGTTGTTACCGCTATATGGCATAATGTGTTCAATGTCATATTTTGTTCCAAGTGTAAAACTCAGACCTTTTTCTTTTGCAAAAAGAAACTCGTTCAGATATACCAGCACATTGCCATCATAGTCATGTAAAGCTGCCCAAATAGTTTCTTTGTCCCAATTAGAACGGATATGTTCATTAAAATCCTGTTTAATTTCATCGACAGTGGTGCTTTTACTAACGAGCTTGACTTCTGCTCCAAACAAAAGGTCTTAAAATATTTACTGGAATAACCAACATCGACAAGTTCGAGAAGAGAAAACAGCCGAAGCAAACACTCAAGAATCGGTTCAACAAGTTCTTCCGTAATATTATCCTCATCGAATCTATTGTTAACAGTGCCTGACCCTTTCTATCATGAGATTACTCACAAAGACCTTCGCTTTCAATTACTTTCACTACGCTGTTTACATACTTCTCACAGATCTCATCAGAAGCTGCTTCTACCATAACACGGATCACAGGCTCTGTTCCACTCTCACGAACAAGAATACGTCCGTCTGTTCCAAGTTCTTCAGCTGTTTTCTCTACTGCCGCCTGAACTGCTGCGTTATCCAGTGCTGTCTTTTTATCCTTTACACGAACATTCTTCAGAAGCTGTGGGAAGATCTTCACTTCATCTGCAAGTGTTCCAAGTGTCTGCTTCTTCTCAATGATCGCTTCCATAACCATAAGAGATGTCAGGATACCATCACCTGTACGTGCATGCTTGCTGAAGATAATATGTCCTGACTGCTCTCCTCCAAGAATATATCCGTTCTTAAGCATGTTCTCATAAACATATTTGTCGCCAACTGCAGTCTGCTCGTACTTCATACCGATCTTGTCACATGCTTTATAGAGTCCAAGGTTAGACATAATTGTTGTAACAACCGTGTTGTCTTTCAGTTTTCCCTGCTCCATGAGATATTTACCACATACATAAATAATGC
>NZ_JAJCNG010000047.1:0-4560 GCF_020561005.1 Mediterraneibacter sp. 210702-DFI.3.120
AACAGCAATTAGAGAAAGGAAGGTTGATTGATGAACGAATTAAGAAACTCAAAGAACGACGATCAACTGGAAGAACTGCTAATGCTGACGGAGCAGATGCAGGAAGAACTCGACCAGAAAGACCGGACTATCAGGAAACTGAAAGTGCAGCTCGACGAATCGCTGACCTTGAACGAGAGGTTAAACAGCGAGAACAGAGCAGGGAACATTCAAGCCTTAAAGAACGACTTGAGGAAAACAAAAGAATTATTGCAGAGCGAGAAAGAGAAAACGCTCACCGCAAAGGACATGATAGAGGAATGTCGCGATAAGCTAAGACAGGCAGAACAGGAACGGGACTATGCACTCTCCCATCAGAAAAAAGTAGAGATACCGGTTGAAAAGCCGGTACTCTATCAAAAGTGTGGGAATTGTAACCAGACAGCTTATCTGAGAGCGAAGGAAAGGTATGATACGCAGAGAGAAAAACTGGCAGGCAGATATAAAGCAAAAACAGCCATGTATGAAGCATTGATGTTTTTGCTGATATGGTATTCCGTATCGACTACTCTTTTTCAGATAATACTGTCAAAAATCTTTATTTCTGATTGCGTGGTATTCTTTGATACAATCGCAACTTTTATACAGAGCATTGCAGGGTGGATTATACTGACAGGAAAGAATGTGGCACAGATTAGTAATGGAATATCCAATCCTGTCATTACCGGAATTATATACTGGCTGATAAGATTATTGATTTGCGGTGGCTGTCTGGTGGGTGCAGAAATACTTTTAGCATTCACCGGGATAAAGATTGCCGGGCTATATAAGAAATACTGCTGGGATATGATTACAATACTGGTAACACTTATAAGCATGGCAATAGCAATCTATTTTGGAGATTGGATAAAGACAGTATTGCCGATCAATCTGCTATTTTTCTTATTATTCGTGCAACTGGTATATGTTGGAATCAGGTGGTATGTAAAAGGCTGGCGGGAAACAAGGGGATATTATTAAAAATCCGATTGTAAACACACAATTTTATATATGTGCTTAATCACACCTCTTTGTATTTTAATAAAATCCTACAAAAGCTTTGAAAACAAAGGATTCATTGTAATGTGTTCGCTTTATCCCTTTATATGATTTCACACTATGTTCCCCTTGCCCTGACTGTTCATAATGGTAAAAGCAAGGGCTGGAAAAACGCATAACGCAATACAACAAAGTGTAGCAATTGGGATATTATGAACGAAGAAATCATCTTTTCATAAGCAGTCAATAAGGCTGAAGGAATTAATCTCTGCCGCCTTATTGACTTTCAGGTGGGCTTCAATTATAATTAAATCAGCTGATTTAAAACAAGCGATTTAGTAAAAGGAGAGATAAAGTATGCCACCAAAAGCCAAATTTACAAAAGCAGAAATTATTGAAGCCGCATTAAATATTGTCAGGGCAGACGGATATGAGGCTTTGACTTCAAGAGCGTTAGGAACATATCTCGGTAGTTCGGCAAGACCCATTTTTACTGTATTTAAAAATATGGAGGAGGTTCAGCAGGATATGATTAAATCTGCTAAAGCTCTGTATAAAGAATATGTCAATAAAGGACTAACAACAGAGCCCCCGTTTAAAGGGGTGGGTACACAATATATTCTCTTCGCTGTTAATGAGCCTAAGCTTTTTCAACTCCTCTTTATGACGGAGCAAAAACAAATTCCTGACTTATCTGGTGTACTTCCGCTGATAGATGAAAGTTATGAGCAAATTCTATTGTCAATTCAAGATGATTACAAAATTTGCAAGGCAGCTGGGAAAAAACTGTATCATCATCTTTGGATATATACACACGGAATTGCAACGCTTTGTGCCACAAAAATGTGCCGATTTACAGACGAAGAAATCAGTACAATGATTACTGAGGTATGTATGAGTATTTTGAAAAAGCTGAAGGAAGGAGAAAATAATGATTAAAGCGAGAAATATAATAAAATCCTACCAAAACGGAGAAAGCCGATTCCAAGTATTAAAGGACATCAGTCTTGATATTGAGGATAATGATTTTGTGGTTATTCTCGGCGCATCTGGTTCTGGCAAGTCAACCTTTTTGAATGTAATTTCAGGTCTTGAACGCCCTGACAGCGGTAAAGTGTTTTATGACGGAAAGGATATTACAGCACTTTCTGATAATGAATTAACTTCATTTCGTAAGGAAAATGTCGGATTTATTTTTCAGCAGTATTATTTGCTACCCAATATGAGCGTTGATAAAAATGTAAAAATGGGTGCTGATTTAGCAAATAATAAAGATTATAAAAACGTCATTAGAGCGGTTGGACTCGGAGAAAAACTACATAAATATCCCAGCGAACTTTCGGGTGGCGAACAGCAAAGAGTATCTATTGCAAGAGCTTTGGCAAAAAGACCGAGAGTATTATTTCTTGACGAACCGACAGGAGCATTAGACGAACAAACAGGACGACAGGTTCTTGATTATATATGTAAACTTCAAAAGGAATATGGTTTTACGATTGTAATGGTAACGCACAATTTGAATATTGCGGAAATGGCAAACACAGTTATAAAAATGAATAGCGGAAAAATATCTGAAATTTACACAAATGAAGCACAAAAGACTGCTTATGAGATAGGGTGGTGATGGTATGCTCGTTGGAATAAAAAATGTTTCAAAACTCATCGGTATTTCCATTATAGCCTGTTGTGCTGTTCTTGTTTGTACAATGTTTCTGAACTTTTATTTTGATATTCGATTAATTGAGAGTGAAATTACATCTGAATTATCAATGTTTTTTTATAATGCTCAGGTTTCTACCGCAAAAGTCGTTTGCCTTGTAAGTGGCGGATGCTTGCTTTTAACTGCGATTGTTATGTTGTTGTTTTATATTAAGCATTATATTGACACGCATAAGAAGGAACTTGGGATATTAAAGGCGTTGGGATATTCAAATATCAAAATTGCAAAAAGCTTTTGGGTATTCGGAATTAGTATATTTATTGGAACTGTAACCGGATATGCAGGAGCATTTCTTATAATGCCGTGGTTTTACGCTCTACAAAATGAAGATAAAATGCTTCCTGAGATAACTATCAATTTTCATCCAAGCATTTTATTTTATTTTGTGGTATTGCCGACTGTGTGTTTTTCGGCACTTTCAGTTTATTATGCCTGGTACAAATTCAAAAAACCTGTGTTGCTGCTTTTGAAAGATAATATGCAAACTGCTTCTAAAACACCAAATCATAGAATCGAAAAAAGCAGTGAATTGTCGTTTGTAGAGTATTTGAAAAGGAATACCTTGAAATCTAAAAAGGCACTTGTATTCTTCATTATTTTTGCTTCGTTTTGCTTTTCAGCTATGACACAAATGTCGTTTAGTATGAAAGATTTATCAAGTGAAATGATGGGTGTGATGATGTTGGTCATCGGACTTGTATTAGCGTTTACAACTCTGTTTCTTGCTATAACTACAGTAATAAACGGAAATACAAAAACTATTGCTATGATGAGAGTATTCGGCTATTCACAGAAAGAATGTTGCAGGGCAATTTTAGGAGGATACAGACCGCTGTCCTATATTGGTTTTATAATCGGAACAGTATATCAGTATGGATTGCTTCGGCTTATGGTGGATATTGTATTTAAGGATGTCGAGGGTGTACCTACGTATAAATTTGACTTTCCTACTATGCTTATTTCTCTTGCTTGTTTTATCACGATTTATGAAATTATGATGTATATATATTCTGAAAAAATTAAGAAGATTTCTATCAAGGAAATTATGATTGAGTAACAGGGGAAAATACATACAAACAAAATGGATACAATGCCCTGTCTGGTGCAATAAAAACTGAACAATGATACTGGAAAATACCAAATTTAAAAGTTTCATCTGCATTGTCAGAAGTGAAAAAATATAGAATAATAGGGACAAATAAATCTAAAAGGGTTATTTGTCCCTTATTTATCTTTGAATTAAATTTCTAAGGAATCTTCCGCATCTACCCACATTTGCATCGTTCCATCAAGATACAATCTTGCATATTCAAGTGGTTCATCAATAGCAAGTGCATTTAACGCACAATCTGATCCAGGTGTTGTTTTTAAATTCTTTTCTGCTTCCCAGCAGTCAATGCGGAGCATATAGCCAGCACTGGTATATACATCAATGCTGTTTCTGTGTGGATTGTATTCTGCAAATATCGTTCTCATCGTATCAAATCTCCTTATCGTTCAATCAATCATTTGTTAAAAAAATAGAAGCATTTCAATCAGTTCACCATGTCGTTTTAATTTTGTGTTATACTGTTTTATAGGATTTTCTTGCCCTTGTATTTGCCCTTATCAGAGTTCGTAAACACTGGTGGGACAATATAATACAAGGGAAACAATAAGGGAAAGCTCACCTGCGATAAACTTAGTGTTTTCAAGGGCTTGAGAGATATTTGATAATAAAATATAACAATTATTAAATTCCTTGGAATACATGAAATCTCAATTCAAGTTTGTCCGTTTCTTCATATCCACATTATATCATTTTCATATCTGCACCACAATAA
>NZ_JAJCNG010000048.1:0-4305 GCF_020561005.1 Mediterraneibacter sp. 210702-DFI.3.120
TTTTTCTTAGTCTTTCCTGTATACAGAACCCGGAGCCTGCATCAATCCCTCAATGGCTGTCTATTAGAAGAAACTTTATAAGCGCTATCTGATTTCGTCCGCACTCGAAAAAGAATCCCTACGATAAATCTTTACTTTGCAAAAAGCTCTTTCTCCCACTCTTCTTGCTCCAGCAAAAATCCTTTCTCTTCCAGTGCTTCTTGAATCATATCCAATGTCTTTTCACTATCCGCTTCTACTACATGATAATGGTAATCGGATGTGATATTTTTCAGCGGAGTAGACTTTCCGCTTCTGATATCATCTATGAACTCTACTGCATTTCGTCTGGAATTAATATTGAGTGATGCTTCCATATGACCGTAGACTCTGTGATTCACCATCACATTACGAACTCTTCCACCAAGGTCTACGATTGTATAGAGTTCATCTTCAACCTGGTCATCGGTATGTTTCACTTTGAAGATTCTTTCTACTAAATGTGATTCGTGCAAAATATATCCTCTGTTTGTAGATATAATGTCATGTCCTGCGGCACGGATGAGTGCGATATCCTGCACGATCACCTGACGGCTTACTTCATACTGTGCAGCCAATGCCTTTCCCGGCACCGGTGCTGAGCTTGTCTTTATCTGATTTATAATGGCAGTTCTTCTTTCTGGTCCTGTCATCATGCCTCTTCCTTTCTAAATTGAAATCCATACTAATAATTGTTCTTTAACAATTATATCACTTTTACTCTACAGCATGAAGGTTTTTCATCGAGATATCAAGAATCGGAGCGGAATGTGTCAGGGCTCCACTGGAAATATAGTCTACGCCAAGAGCTGTCAGGCGTCCAATATTTTCTTTTGTTACATTTCCAGAACACTCTGTTTCAGCTCTTCCGTCAATGATCTTGATTGCTTCCTGCATTTCTTCTGTTGACATGTTATCAAGCATGATGATATCTGCTCCGGCTTCTACTGCTTCTTTTACCATCTCAAGATTCTCAACTTCTACTTCGATCTTTCTTACAAATGGTGCGTAGTCTTTTGCCATCTCGACCGCTTTCTTTACGCTTCCTGCAGCTCCGATGTGATTGTCTTTCAGAAGTACTCCATCAGAAAGATTATATCTGTGGTTATAACCGCCACCAACACGAACTGCATATTTCTCGAAGATTCTCATATTAGGTGTTGTTTTTCTTGTATCAAGAAGTTTTGTTTTGCTTCCTTCAAGAAGTCCTGCAACGGAATGTGTATAAGTTGCGATTCCGCTCATTCTCTGAAGGTAGTTCAGTGCTACACGCTCACCGGAAAGAAGTACACGGATATCTCCTGTTACTTTTCCCATCAACTGACCGTTCTTTACTTCGTCTCCGTCTTTGCAGTAAAGTTCTGTCTTTGTGTCTGCATCTAACAGTTCAAATACTCTGCGGTAAACTTCCAGTCCGGCAATTACTCCGTCCTGTTTACAGATCAGTTCTACTTCACCTTTTACATAATCTTTCATAACTGAATTTGTCGTTACGTCTTCGCTTGAAATATCTTCTTTGAGTGCTTCAAGGATCAAATGATCTGCCTGAAGTGTCATTGTAATTTCGTTCATCTTTATATCTCCTGTCCCTGTCTCTATATTCTTTCTCTACTCTTCTCTTAACTTTTATTTTTTCAGCATAGATTAATATTATATCACTATTATTATGCCAATTCACGTACTTTTACTTCATTCTCTGTACCTGAGATTTTATTTGCCGCACGTTTGGCAAATACAAGGCTTTCCAGAAGTGAATTACTTGCCAGACGGTTCGCACCATGTACACCGTTACAGCTTGTCTCTCCTACTGCATATAAATGTTCCATGGATGTTTTACTGTCTGAATCTACCCAGACACCACCCATGAAATAATGCTGTGCCGGAACAACCGGGATACATTCTTTTGTCACATCATATCCCTCTTCCAGACAATGTTGATAAATGTTCGGGAAATGACCCATGATGGTTTCTTTTCCAAGTTTTTCCATGGACAGCCAGACATGATCTGTGCCTTCCTTTTCCATCTCTTCTCTGATTGCCTTAGTCACAACATCTCTTGGAAGGAGTTCATTTACGAAACGTTCTTTCTTGCTGTTAAGAAGAACCGCACCTTCTCCACGGACAGACTCTGAAATAAGAAAGCGTCTTCCTGGTTTCTTGGAATACAATGTTGTTGGATGGATCTGTACATAATCTAAATGCTCTAAACGAATTCCGTGTTTTTCGGAAATAGTAAGTGCATCTCCTGTCAGATGTGGGAAATTTGTGGAATGCTTATAGCGTCCACCGATTCCACCGCTTGCCCAGATTGTATTCTCTGCATGGATTTCGAATTCATTTCCATCTTTATCCTGTGCAATGATTCCTCTACATTCATCATTTTCCACAATGATATCTGACATCGTTGTATATTCAAGCAATGTTACATTAGAAAGCTGCTTTACCTGTGCAAGCAGTTTACTTGTGATTTCTTTTCCTGTAATATCTGCATGAAACAGAATTCTCGGACGTGAATGTGCTCCCTCACGAGTAAATGCATAAATATCCTGAATCTCTGCCTTTTCACCACCGTTGTCTGCGGCTTCATTTCCAGACTCATCTGTCTCCTGTTTTTGGAAATCTACACCATAGCCAATCAGGTCATGAATGATCTCTCTTGAACTGCGGATCATAAGATCAACAGATTCTTTTCTGTTCTCATAATGTCCCGCTTTCATTGTATCTTCAAAATAACTGTCATAGTCATCTTTGTCATGCAGCATGCAGATTCCTCCCTGAGCCAGGAATGAATCACTGCTCTCTAAATCTGACTTTGTAATCATAATGATCTTCTGATCTCTCGGAAGACTCAATGCGCTGAAAAGCCCTCCCACACCTGTTCCGACAATGACTACATCTGCTTCCATTTTCATAATAAATATCTCCATTCCGACAGCGACTGTCGATTTGATCTCATTATTTTTCTTTGATCTTCGATTGCTGTCAATCCTATCTGTCCTCTGTTTACTTGGCCAGTTCTAACATTCTCTCTAACGGTTTCTTAGATTCTTCACGAAGCTTATCGTCTACAAAAACTTCATTCTCGCCTGTCTTTAATACATGAAGCACTTTCTCAAGTGTAACCTTCTTCATATTTCTGCAGATTGGAGTTGTCTCTGTAAAATAAAATTTCTTCTCAGGATTTCTCTTCTGAAGTTCATACAAAACACCACTTTCTGTACAGATGATAAATTCTTTCGCATCTGATTTTCCTGCCTGTGCGATAATTTCTGAAGTACTTCCGACAAAATCAGAAAGTTCCAGAACCTTTGCCGGACATTCTGGATGAGAGAGAACCTCTGCTTCCGGATGTGCTGCTTTCGCTTCCTGAATCTCTTCAACCTCCATGTATTCGTGTACGATACAGAAGCCTTCATTATATATGAAGTTCTTTTCCGGAACCAATCCTGCAATATAATGTGCAAGGTTACGATCTGGTATAAAGAAAATATTTTTATTCGGAAGTGCTTTTACAATCTTCACTGCATTGGATGAAGTTACACAGACATCAGAATGTCTTTTCAGTTCTGCTGTTGAATTAATGTAGCATACAACTGCAAGATCATCATACTCTGAACGAATCTTCTCGATTGTCTCCGCAGATGCCATATGTGCCATTGGACAATCTGCTGCCATATCCGGCATAAGCACTGTTTTCTCAGGATTCAGGATCTTTGCACTCTCGCCCATGAATGAAACACCGCAGAATACGATTGTCTTCTCTTTCAGACCAACCGCAACTTTGCTTAAATAGAAAGAATCTCCTACATAATCTGCAATCTCCTGAACTTCCGGTCTTACATAATAATGCGCCAGAATTACGGCATTTTTTTCTTTCTTTAACTGTTCTATCTCTTCTCTGATCGTCATAGCACGTACCTCTCTTATTCTCTCCTGACATAAAATTCTGCTGTAACACACTTTCATGTCTATTACTCTGTTGATTTATTCTTGCCCATTATAGCACTGTCGTTTACAGGTGACAAGACACTTGTTTTACAAAAACTTTACACCAAGAGGATTTCTTTTGTGAAAAATGTAACATTTTATATGACATTGTTCTTTTTGTGAGGAAATGATGAGGGAATTTCCTCTATAAATTGCCGGGAAATAAAGATTTATCGTAGAAATCATTTTTCGGATATGCGGACGAAAACTGAAAATATTATTTTAGAAAGTCGCTTGTTAGAAGAATGGTACAGGAACGCCGACTCAGGGTTACGCATACTGTTCATACTAGGAAAAACA
>NZ_JAJCNG010000049.1:0-4225 GCF_020561005.1 Mediterraneibacter sp. 210702-DFI.3.120
GTTTTGGCTTGAATGCATCTCGCCCCATCGCCAAAGGCGATTTAAAATGGCGAGAAAACGGTTGACATCTATCAGACAAGCTTTTATACTAATCATGTGAAGAAAACACGGGGAGCTTGTGTACCAGGCTGAGAGGAAGTTGAGAACTTCGACCCATAACCTGATTTGGATAATGCCAACGTAGGAATGTATAAAGCAGTACTTTAGAGAGATACATTTGTTGGTATCTCTCTTTTTATATATTAGGAAAGTGTTTTCCTAATATATAAAACGCTCCGCTAAGGATGCACACTGCGGCGTACAATGTAGATGTCGCAAGCGGCCGCCGCAGGCGCAAGAATGTGCCAAGGCACATTCTTTGTTACTAATCAGGCAAAATTGAAGATTGGAGTAAGTTGAGATTGAGCGAGAGTTCATGAAGGGGTGCACCACCACGGGTACATTTCTTTCGTGAACTCTTTTTTCAATTATCCGGAAAGGAGTAGTTATGATTACAATAAATGGAAAGCAGATCCAGCTGACATCTGAAATGAGTGTTGCTGATTATCTGGAGCAGAACAATTACCAGATTAATAGAATCGCAGTTGAAATGAATGAAGAAATTCTTCCGAAATACAACTATTCAGAGACAATGCTCAAAGACGGTGACCGTCTGGAGGTTGTGACATTTGTAGGAGGAGGCTGATATCAGATGACATCAGAAAGAATATTAAGCAAAGAAGAAATCGAAACAGCGCTGAATGAACGCCATTCGCCGGAAAAACAGAAGCTTTTATCAGCCGGTCAGGTGACGATTGCCGGACTTGGTGGACTAGGTTCCAATGTAGCGTATTCACTTGCACGAATTGGAGTAGGGCATCTGCATCTGATTGATTTTGATGTGGTGGATATTACCAATTTGAATCGGCAGCAGTATTTCATGGAGCATATCGGAATGTATAAGACCGATGCGCTAAAGTCACTGCTTTTAAAGATCAATCCATATCTGGATATTCGTACAGATTGTGTGAAGGTGACAGAAGAGAATTTGAAAGAACTGTTTGCGGATGCTCAGATTGTCTGTGAAGCATTTGATAATCCGGTAGCAAAAGCAATGCTGGTGAATGGAATTCTGGAGCATTTTCCGGAGAAAAAGCTTGTGTCTGCAACAGGTATGGCAGGCTATGAAAGCAGCAATATAATCAGTACTAAGAGAATGATGAAGAACTTTTATTTATGTGGAGATCGTGTGACAGAGCCGACTTATGGAAATGGATTAATGGCTCCACGAGTTGCAATCTGTGCAGGGCATGAAGCAAATATGATCACGCGTTTGCTTCTTGGAGAAGAGGATGTATAGAAAGACATCTAAATGAATAAAAAAGAAAGAAGGATTTAAGTTATGAATCAGAAAGATACATTTACACTTGGAGGAAAAGAATTTAGTTCACGTTTTATTCTGGGATCAGGAAAATTTTCGCTTGATCTTGTGAAAGCATGTGTAGAAAAAGCAGGAGCGCAGATCATTACACTTGCGCTTCGTCGTGCAAATGAAGGAGGACTTGCGAATATTTTGGATTATATTCCGGAAAATGTAACACTTCTTCCGAATACATCAGGAGCAAGAAATGCAGAGGAAGCAGTTCGTATTGCAAGACTTTCCAGAGAAGTTGGTTGTGGTAACTTTGTAAAAATCGAAGTTGTCAGAGATTCCAAATATCTTCTCCCAGACAACTATGAGACAATCAAGGCAACAGAAATTCTTGCAAAAGAAGGCTTTGTAGTTATGCCATATATGTATCCGGATCTGAATGCGGCAAGAGATCTGGTGAATGCAGGGGCTGCCTGTGTAATGCCACTTGGGGCACCGATTGGTTCTAACAAAGGACTTTGTACAAAAGACTTCATCCAGATTTTGATTGATGAGATTGATCTGCCGATTATTGTAGATGCAGGAATCGGACGTCCATCTCAGGCATGCGAGGCAATGGAAATGGGAGCGGCAGCTGTTATGGCGAATACAGCAATCGCAACAGCAGGAAATGTCGAGGAGATGGCTGAGGCATTCAAGAAAGCAATTGAAGCAGGAAGAAGTGCTTATCTTTCAGGTCTTGGAAGAACAATTGAACGAGGTGCAAGTGCATCTTCACCATTGACAGGATTTCTGGAAGACTAGGAGGCAGTTGAGATGAATGATACACATGTTAATGAAAGTATTTTAAGTGAAGAAATACTGGAAGATCAGAAGAAAAACAGAATCAATCATATGACTTATCTTCCGGGAATGGAGGATATTGGATCAGAAATCATGGATCAGGTGATCGAGGCAATGGAAGCCTATGATTATAGCAAATATACCGCAGCAGATGTGAAAAATGCACTTGCACATTCGGAACGTACTCCGGAGGATTTCCGTGCGCTGTTATCACCGGCAGCCCTTCCGTTTTTGGAAGAAATCGCCCAGGCAGCCCAGACAGAGACAAGAAAACATTTTGGAAACAGTGTTTATATGTTCACACCGATTTATATTGCAAACTATTGTGAAAACTATTGTATTTATTGTGGATTTAACTGTCACAATAAGATCAACCGTGCGCAATTGAATGCAGAAGAGATTGAGAAAGAAATGGCAGCAATCGCAGAGACAGGATTACAGGAAATCCTGATCCTGACAGGGGAAAGCCGCAACAAATCTACAGTAGAGTATATTGGAGAAGCATGCAAGATTGCAAGAAAGTATTTCAAAGTGATCGGTCTGGAAATCTATCCGGTCAATTCAGATGAGTATGCGTATCTGCATGAATGTGGAGCTGACTATGTGACAGTATTCCAGGAAACATATAATTCAGATAAGTACGAGACGCTTCATCTTGCAGGACATAAAAGAATCTTCCCATACCGTGTCAATGCACAGGAAAGAGCAGTAAAAGGTGGTATGCGTGGAGTCGGATTCGGTGCGCTTTTAGGACTGGATGATTTTAGAAAAGATGCTTTTGCAACAGGATATCACGCATATCTGTTACAGAGAAAATATCCACATGCAGAAATCGCATTTTCCTGTCCAAGACTTCGCCCGATCATCAATAATGACAGAATCAATCCGATGGATGTTCATGAGCCACAGCTTCTGCAGGTTGTCTGTGCATATCGTCTGTTTATGCCATTTGCAAGCATTACAGTTTCAACAAGAGAGTGTGCGCGTGTCAGAGATAATCTTGTAAATATTGCGGCAACTAAGATTTCAGCAGGGGTAAGTACAGGAATTGGAAGCCATGTGGATGATATCGAGGATAAGGGCGATGACCAGTTTGAGATTTCAGATGAACGTTCGGTAGATGAGGTTTATGATGCATTATTGAAAAATAATCTCCAGCCGGTTATGAGTGATTATATTTATGTGTAAGAAGAAATGCGATTTATCGGAGATGGATTTGAAAATTATAGCTGTCAGTAATAGAAAACTGTGCGAAAGACCATTTTTGGAGCAGATTGAACGGGTTTGTCAGATGAAACCGCAGGCAATTATTTTGCGTGAAAAAGATCTGTCAGAAGAGGAATATCGGATTCTGTCAGAAGAAGTTCTGTCTGTTTGCAAGAAGTATGAGATTCCGTGTATTTTACATAAGTTCTGGAAAACAGCATTGGAATTGGAATGTACATCTGTACATCTGCCATTGCCGGAATTAAGGAAACTTCCGGAAGGTGTGAAAGAACAATTTCAAAGAATCGGTACTTCCGTTCATTCAGTGGAAGATGCAAAGGAAGCAGAAAGACTTGGTGTGTCTTACATGACAGCAGGACATATTTATGTTACAGATTGCAAGAAAGGCCTGGCGCCGAGAGGGCTTGGATTCTTAAAAGATGTCTGCAGTACTGTGAATGTTCCTGTATATGCGATTGGTGGAATCAAGTTTGATGAAAAACAGTGGGAAGAATTGAAACAAAATGGTGCTTCCGGAGGATGCATTATGTCCGGAATGATGGAACTATAAACCATGAGATATCATGAAATAGAATTAATGAAGCAATACAAATTAACTTGACCTGAACCGGGCTTTACATAGTATAATAAATGCACTTGATTACGAGGATTTATGAAATTGTAATTGGGTGCATTTTTTGCATGAAAAGAATTACGATTGATAGAAAAAATCAGAACAGCAAGAAGGTAAAGACAGGGTTACTGTTCATTCCCGTGTCAATCACTCCGCTGATTGACACGGAGGATGCGTGTTTTGACTTGAAT
>NZ_JAJCNG010000005.1:0-129223 GCF_020561005.1 Mediterraneibacter sp. 210702-DFI.3.120
TTCATCCTGAGCCAGGATCAAACTCTCGTTAAAAGTGTTTGTATCCAGTTCAGAATCAACTAACTAGCTAATTCTTCCCTTTTTACTGTTGTTTTGGTTTGTTAAAAACCGTTCTTAAAAATCTTCTCTTAAAGAAATTTTCAAGGGTTGTTGTTGTCTATTGTTCAGTTATCAAGGTTCTTTGTTTGTGTCGTTCTTTTCAAGCGACAGCTTTTTTATATTAACATAGCTGTTTTTGTTTGTCAAGAACTTTTTTAAAAAGTTTTATGAGTTTTCATAAAACAAACGGAGAAGGAGGGATTTGAACCCTCGCGCCGCTACTAACGACCTACTCCCTTTCCAGGGGAGCCCCTTCGGCCAGCTTGGGTACTTCTCCATAAAAAACGGAGAGGGTGGGATTCGAACCCACGCGCCCTTTCGGACAAACGGTTTTCAAGACCGCCTCGTTATGACCACTTCGATACCTCTCCATAATACCTAATCATTGCCGATTAGCAATTCTTATTAAGTTGTTGTCGTTTCACTTGCGACGCTGATAATCTTATCATAAGGTGGACCTAAATGTCAACACCTTTTTTTCATTTTTTTCACATTTTTTTAACTTTCTTTGTTTTCCTTGATTTTTGGGGCTTTTTCCACACTTTACAACATCGGAAAATCCCCCTCTTTTCTTGAATTCCCTTGTATATTCCTACAGAAACGCTTCCGCCACAAGAAGATCTTCCGGTGTTGTGATTTTTATATTTTCATATGCTCCGGGATATAATTTAACAGTATGTCCCATCATCTGCTCGACTACCATCGCATCATCTGTCGCATTTTCGATTTTCTCGTTGATTAATTTCTGATAAGCTTCTTTGATCAGCTGGATATTAAAAACCTGTGGTGTCTGAACAAGCCAGAGTGTTTTTCGCTCCGGTGTGCCTTTCACATAATTCTTTTCGTCCACAACTTTGATTGTATCCTTTACAGGCATGCCGGCAACACATGCATTTGTTTCTTCCACGCAAGAATAGGCGCGTTCAATCATAGTATCATCCACAAAAGGTCTCGCCCCGTCATGAATATATACGAACCCATCTTCTTCTGTTATTTGCTGAAGACCATTCCAAACAGAATTATATCGCTCTGCTCCTCCAGATACAATTTTGCGTACTTTTGAAAAACCATATTTTTCTACGATTTCTTTTTGACAATATTCTTCTTCACCTGTACCGCTGACAAGAACGATTTCATCAATCCATGAGGAATCCTGAAATGCTTTCAGAGAATAATAAAGTACAGGATAACCTT
Source organism: Mediterraneibacter sp. 210702-DFI.3.120 (assembly GCF_020561005.1). Lineage (NCBI taxonomy): Bacteria > Bacillati > Bacillota > Clostridia > Lachnospirales > Lachnospiraceae > Mediterraneibacter > Mediterraneibacter sp. 210702-DFI.3.120. Next base: position 1,294 of record NZ_JAJCNG010000005.1, read on the forward strand.
TCAGCATCAAGTACTGTTTATGAACTTTTGTCCCCATTCTTTTTCCACTTCCGCCAGCAAGAACAACCGCTGTACAATATTTCTTCTCCATTTTTCTCTCCTGTTATTCACATTAAATACAGGATTTTGCAAAGTTATTCACAACTCATCACAAAATCCTGTTCATATCTAATTACAATTTAAAGAATCGTGTGGATAACTTTTCGTTTCCCACTTATTCCATTCATACTCACGGTACCTATACCATATGACAAAATCATGCCTCGATACACAAAATATTTCTATCTCTCTCCAAGCTTCAGGTTCGGTACAGCATTCAAATCCCATCCCGAACGAGTTCCGGCAAGGTATTCATAATAAGCCGCCGCTCCGATCATTGCCGCATTATCTGTACAGTAAATCGGTGACGGACGGTAGAATTTCATTCCACGTTTTTCACAGGCTTCTTCCATCGCTTCACGAAGCGCTGAATTAGACGCAACTCCTCCCGCGATCGCGAATTTCTTCATGCCGAGTTTTTCTGCCGCACGCATTGAATTACCCACAAGAACTTCTACTACTGCCTTCTGGAAAGATGCCGCAAGATCTGCAGGATCAAATGTCTCACCTTTCATCTTACAGCCATTAATATAATTCAATACCGCTGATTTCAGTCCACTGAAACTAAAATCATACTCTGCATCATTTACCTTTGCCTTTGGGAACTGGATTGCATCCGGATTCCCCTCTTTGGAAATACGGTCAATCTTTGGACCGCCCGGATAACCGAGTCCGATTGCACGAGCCACTTTATCATAAGCTTCACCCGCTGCATCATCTCTGGTTCTTCCGAGGATCTCATATTTTCCATATTCTTTCACGCACACAAGATGTGTGTGTCCACCAGATGCAACAAGGCATACAAACGGTGGTTCAAGATCCGGATGTTCGATATAATTTGCAGAAATATGTCCCTCAATATGATGCACTCCAACCAGTGGAATATCTTTTGCCCATGCGATTGCTTTTGCTTCAGCCACGCCAACAAGCAGGGCTCCTACAAGCCCCGGTCCATAAGTTACACCGATTGCGTCAATCTCATCTAATGTTGTCCCTGCTTCACTAAGCGCCTCTTCAATCACCTGATTAATCTTCTCAATATGCTTTCTTGATGCAATTTCCGGCACAACACCACCGTATAATTTGTGCAGATCAATCTGAGAAGAAATGATATTTGAGCGCACTTCTCGCCCGTTTCGTACTACTGCTGCCGCTGTCTCATCACAGGAACTTTCGATCGCCAGTATATTAATCTCTTTGCTTTCACTCATTTTCTATCCCTCTCAATCTTCAAACATCAGATCAACAGACATTCCATCCTTTCCAGCTTTCGCCCGAGGGAATATCTTTTTCACATCATTCATATAATGTTCCGGCTTTGTAAGTGACGGGCTATAATGTGTCAGCCACATCTCGCCAACATTCGCTTCTTTCGCCAGTTCCGCCGCTTCATAAAATGTCATATGCTTATACTCTACTGCCTTCGCTGCTTTCTCTTTCTCTCCATACATGCCTTCACAGATGAAAAGATCAGAATCTTTCGCATTCTCACGAATCGAATCTGTCGGCCTTGTATCTGTTGTATAAGTCAGCTTAATTCCTTTTCTCTGTGGACCGAGCACCATATCCGGTGTCAAAATTCCCATTTCACTTTCTACAGTTTCTCCGTTCTGTAAGCGACTCCAGTATTTCTGCGGAATCTCATTTGCACGGGCACGCTCCACATCAAACTTACCGGCGCGGTCAATTTCAATCGTATAACCATAGCAAAGTACATTATGGTTCACACGAAATGCTTTCAACCGGTATCCATTTAACTCAAATGTCTGCTCCGCTCCCTGAATCTCCTGATAAATGATTGGAAATGGCAGTTCCGGCGCAATTACGCGCAGGCAACTGACAACCCTTTCAAGACCTTTCGGTCCGATCAGTGTCAACGGTTCCCTACGGTCTGCATTTCCCATTGTAAGTAGAAGACCCGGAAGTCCACTGATATGATCCCCATGATAATGAGTAAAACAGATCACATCGATTGGTTTAAAACTCCAGCCCTTCTCTTTTACAGCTACCTGTGTTCCTTCTCCGCAGTCAATCATCAGACTGCTTCCGTTAAACCTTGTCATTAAGGAAGTAAGGAAACGATAAGGAAGCGGCATCATCCCACCACTTCCAAGCAAACATACATCTAACATAATATTCCTCTATCTTCTTGTCCATTACGGTTTGCCCGAAACTGCAAACCAGACTCTTTCATTCATCTTTACATTCGGTTGGAATGAGGAACCCCTTTGTAATTTCATCAAAACACTCCTCGCACAGATCAAAACTGCAGCTTTCTCCATCTTTTCCAGAAAAATAGCCCCAGGTATGCTCTACATGAAGCATCTCTCTTTTCGGAATCCCACTCACAACTTTTGTTTCTTTTCCACACCGGTTACAAATAATTTTCGTAATTTCTTTTGTTTCTTTCAACTGATACTGGCGCATACGTTTTCCTCCTGTGAGCAGCAATTATGTTGTTACTCATCATTGTAATTTACAAAAACGGAATATTCCTGTTTTCTTCCTTTGTTACGCCTCAATTATACAAAACAGTTTTCGCAATTTCCACTGGAAACTGCTGGTTATTTATCTATTTCCAGACTCATCAGTACTGCATCTTCCTTCGGATCCTGATAGAATGCTTTGCGGACTCCATCATTTATGAATCCTTCTCTCGCATAAAATGCTCCTGCTGCCTGATTACTTTCTCTTACATCCAACAGAACCTTTGCAATCTGATGCTCTTTACTCCACGCCTTCAAAGCTAGCATTAATGCATGACCAACTCCCTGACGTTTCATCTCATCAATCACTGCGATTCTTGCAATCTCCACTTCATCAACTGCAGTATAACCAAGCAGATATCCTACTCTTTTCCCTGCTTTTTCCGCAACAAAGCAGACACTATTGTTCTGTTCCAGCGTCTCTAGAATCGCCTTCTCGCTCCAGGCATCAGAAAATGACTGGTGCTCAATCTCAGCAACTACAGCACCGTCTTCAATCGTCATCTCACGCACTTCTGTCTTTGCTTCCTTTTCACGCTGCGCACGTTCGCGCTCTGCCTGAGACACACGCAGATAATCCGGCTTATGCGCCTTTGCTGTCTCATATTTTCCTGCATAATAATACGCAATACCAAGTGCTCCTACTACAGCCGCTCTCTGACGGTTCATGTATGATGGGGCAAATGAATACGGGACTTCAAGTCCCTCTTCAAGCATCTGACGATACACTGGTACTCCGTCTCCCAAAAATACAACCGGACGTTTATACGCATTCAGCTTACCGATCAACTCTTCTACTGCAATCGCCATCTGCTGTTCTTCCACATGAAATGCTGCCTCTGTCAGATGTGTTCCATCTTTCACTTCATGTGAAAATGAATACAATCCTGTATAAACCTGTTTTCTTCTGGCATCCATGATTGGGCAGATCAAGTCGCCACATCCATAAACATTATAGGCCAGTGCATCCACTGTTGGAACATGGATCAGAGGTTTTCCAAGAGCAAGTCCCAGTCCTTTCGCAGTAGCAGATCCGATTCTAAGCCCGGTAAAAGAGCCCGGTCCTCCTGACACAGCAATGGCATCAATGCTGGACAAATCCAGATCGATCATCTTCTTTACCTCATCAATCATCGGCAGAAGTGTCTGCGAATGTGTCTTCTTATAATTCACGGTATACTCCGCAATTGTCTGTTCATCCTCAACGACTGCAACCGTTGCTGTCAGTCCTGAGCTGTCTATCGCCAATACTCTCATGGTCTTGCTTCCTTCCTCTGTCAGCTGCTGTAAGAATGTTCTCTGTATCAACAGCCTTCTCTTTGTTCCATTCTTCTAATTTTTTATCGTTATTGTTCCTCGATTGTGATCCGACGATAATCAAATCCCTGTGTCAGATCCTTCTCGATCAGAATATTTGTCCGACGTTCCGGAAGAATCTCTTCTATCAGATTCGCCCACTCGATCAGTGAGACACCTTCTCCCATCACGTATTCTTCAAATCCCACCTCGTCCATCTCTTCAATGTCACCGATTCTGTAGACATCAAAATGGTAGAAGGGCAGACGCCCTTCTTCATAAACCTGAACGATGGTAAATGTCGGACTATTCACCGGTTCTTCAATCCCAAGTCCTTCTGCGAGTCCCTGAGTAAAGACCGTTTTCCCAACTCCAAGATCCCCGGTCAGGGTTAACACCTGACCTGGGAATGCTTTTTCACCAAGACTTTTACCGACTGCAAATGTCTCTTCCGGGCTTCTTGTCTCTATTACCATAATATTTCAGCCTTTCTATACCGCCGGTTCTTCACCAAAAGTCCCGGTTCTTTTATCATCTTATCTTAAGTTTCTAATGATGGAACAGACGGATTCCTGTAAATGCCATTGCCATGCCGTATTTGTTACATGTAGCAATTACATTATCATCACGCACAGATCCACCTGGCTGTGCAATATAAGTTACACCACTCTTATGTGCACGCTCAATATTATCACCGAATGGGAAGAATGCATCAGAACCAAGCGCAACACCTGTCAGCTGGTCCAGCCATGCTCTCTTCTCTTCTCTTGTAAATACTTCCGGTTTTACCTTAAATGTATTCTCCCAGACACCATCTGCGAGAACATCCATATATTCCTCTCCGATGTAAAGATCGATCGCATTATCTCTGTCTGCACGTCCGATTCCATCCTTGAACTGAAGTCCAAGTACCTTCGGATTCTGACGTAACCACCAGTTATCTGCCTTCTGTCCGGCAAGACGTGTACAGTGGATTCTTGACTGCTGTCCGGCACCGATTCCGATTGCCTGTCCATCTTTTACATAACATACAGAGTTAGACTGTGTATATTTCAGTGTAATCATGGAAATAGCAAGGTCGATCTTCGCTGCATCCGGGATCTCTTTCACATCTGTCACAACATTTGAGAAGAAATCTTTATCGATATTCAGTTCATTTCTTCCCTGCTCAAATGTAATTCCGAATACTTCCTTGTGCTCTAACGGTGCAGGCACATAATCCGGATCGATCTGAATAATATTGTAATTTCCTTTTTTCTTCTGTTTCAGAAGTTCAAGTGCTTCCGGCTCATATCCCGGTGCGATCACTCCATCAGATACCTCTCTCTTGATCAGGCGCGCTGTATCAACGTCACAGACGTCAGACAGAGAAATAAAGTCACCGAAAGAAGACATACGGTCTGCGCCACGCGCTCTTGCATAAGCACATGCAAGTGGAGAAAGTTCTCCAAGATCATCTACCCAGTAAATCTTCGCCAGTGTCTCTGACAGTGGAAGACCAACAGCCGCTCCGGCCGGTGATACATGCTTGAATGAAGTTGCAGCCGGAAGTCCTGTTGCTTTCTTCAGTTCTGATACCAACTGCCATCCATTGAACGCATCCAGGAAGTTAATATATCCTGGACGTCCGCTGAGCACCTTGATTGGAAGCTCTCTGTCATCGTTCATGTAAATTCTTGAAGGTTTCTGGTTTGGGTTACATCCGTATTTCAATTCTAATTCTTTCATCTGTCTTTACGCTCCTTATTTGTTCTTATTCACGATCTTTGTCTCATAGTTACCTGTCTCGATATCAATGTAACGGACAAATAATGACACTTTATTTTCCTCATTCAGGCTGTTCCACAGAAGGTCTGCAAACTCTTCCATGTTGTCCAGCACCTCTACCAACTTCGGTTCTCCCTCAAAGCTTGGAAGCGGGTTGCCATCATGCATATAAGTGTGAATAAAATGAGCTTCACCGGCTGCCGGATTCTCGTATGCAAAAGTATATCTGTTGCAACTGTCCGGGTTTCCGTTATTGCTCTTCAGGATTGACATTGCATAATTGAAATTGCCATTCTCAATATGCATCACACCAGAAATACGTGGTGTGTAGTTCGGACCATCCGGCTCGAATTCTCTAGAACGAAGAGACTGCTCAAAAGTAAGCTGCTTATCCATTCCTTCATAAATCGTATCTGTCTGATCTCCGTTTGTTACGATCGTCTTATTCCCCAATACTCTGACCGGTGCGTAAATAATCAGACTTGGGTCTGTAAGCTTCGATGGATCAAATGCCTGTGTGCGGATTCCCTCTCCGTCCTCTACAAACACACGGTTTCTACTGTTCTCACTGCGTCCCATAATAAAATAGGCAGTGACAGCCTTCTTTCCATCCGGGCTTTTACCAATAATAATTCCTCTTCCTGGATAAGAGTTACTCTTAAGTTCCTGCTCAATCGACAGCATCTTCATTGTTGTTCTCCTTTCGGTACGTTCGCTTTCTTGACAATCTACTAGAAAAAAACGAAAAACTTCTCCTAAAATAATAGATTCAGGAGAAGTATATCATGCACATGCTTTTTTCGCAAGTCCGGGCCCGGCAGCTATTGAATGAAAAATCCTGATTTTCCGTAGCTTCGGACCTCTTTCTATTAAATTCTAGTAACTATTCACTCTTTTTGATCAGTTCTGTCATCTCACCTGCCGGAATTCCAAGAACATAATTCATTTCACTTGAAAGCGCATGTTCCAGAAGCATCTGATATTTCTTATCCATGCTTGTCATGCTGCCTCTTCGTTTTGTTCGGCTATACAATGTCTTCAGCACTTTGACCCAGTTTTCAGGACAGAAGCTTGAGATACAATCCTTGTATTCCTGTTCTCTGTACTTTTCATTCTTTACATTCAGTATACCAACCTCTGCAAGATTATCCAGCAGTTCCTTCGCTTTCTGCTCACTTACCGGACGACGGATGTTCTTCTCATCATCAATCGGAACATACGCCTTATCTCTCTGATTGTCTATGGATTGTAATGTATAATAATCTTTCTTGCCATCCACAAATGAAAAATCCAGTTTTCCTACTTCTTCTACCTTGTACACTCCTCTGCACTTATATACAACTGCGTCTCCTCTGCTGAGCATTTTCAAAACCTCCTGTTCTTTTTATTTACACTGTTGTTGTCCACAATGTACTGCCCTTTTTATAACAGACTCTACGTGTGTAGTATAACATTTTTTCAGTATTATTTTAAGAGATTTTTAAATTTTCAAACATTTTCGTGATTATTGCATAATTCACATGCAGCTCTATTTGTGCAATTTTTAGAATACTTTTGTTGTCCACTGGCTCATATCCCACACTTCATCAACCACGTCCTGATAAAATTCAGGTTCGTGACAGATCAGAAGGATACTTCCCTTGTACTCCTGTAATGCCTGCTTGAGAGAATCCTTTGCATCCACATCAAGATGATTTGTCGGCTCGTCAAGGAGAAGGAAATTCGTATCTCTGTTTAACAACTTACAGAGACGCACCTTTGCCTGCTCTCCACCGCTGAGTACACGCACCTGACTTTCGATATGCTTCGTTGTAAGTCCGCATTTTGCAAGCGCGGAACGCACCTGATACTGTGTATAAGAAGGAAATTCCTGCCACAGTTCCTCAATACAACTATTACGGTTTTCTCCTTTTACTTCCTGCTCAAAATAACCAAGTTCAAGGTTATCACCAAGTTCAACACTTCCTGATAAAGAAGGAATCAATCCAAGAATACTCTTCAGCAATGTGGTTTTTCCAATTCCATTTGTTCCAACAAGTGCGATTTTCTGTCCACGTTCCATAGAGAAATTCAACGGTTTAGATAATGGTTCATCATATCCTGTCACAAGATCCTTCGTCTCAAAAAGCATCTTACCAGGAGTTCTTCCATATTTGAAATGGAATTCCGGCTTTGGTCTTTCTGCCGCAAGCTCGATCACATCCATCTTATCCAGCTTTTTCTGACGGGACATCGCCATATTTCTTGTAGACACACGAGCTTTATTTCTTGCAACAAAGTCCTTCAGCTCGCTGATTTCCTGCTGCTGACGACGGTAAGCCGCTTCAAGCTGAGCTTTCTTCACTGCATAAACTTCCTGGAAATGATCATAATCGCCCACATAACGGTTCAATTCCTGATTTTCCATATGATAAATAATATTCACGACTTCATTTAAGAACGGAATATCATGTGAAATAAGGATAAATGCATTCTCATAGTCCAGAAGATAACGCTTCAGCCATGCAATATGCTCCTCATCCAGATAGTTTGTCGGCTCGTCAAGAAGCAGGATATCCGGCTTCTCAAGGAGAAGTTTCGCAAGAAGCACTTTCGTTCTCTGTCCACCACTTAAGTCTGTCACATCTCTGTCCAATCCAAGATCAAGTAATCCAAGTGCACGCGCAACCTCTTCTACCTTCGCATCAATCGTATAGAAATCATGCAGTGTCAGTTCATCCTGGATCGTACCAAGTTCTTCCATCAACGCATTCATTTCTTCCTCATCTGCTGTTCCAAGCATATCACAGATTTCATTCATTCTCTGCTCCTTCTGAAGGAGTGGATCAAATGCGGATTTCAGAGCCTGACGGATCGTCATTCCTTTCTCAAGAACTGCATGCTGATCCAGATAACCTGCATGCACATTCTTTGACCACTCAACCTTCCCTTCATCCGGTAACATTTTCCCTGTAACAATACTCATAAAGGTGGATTTTCCTTCTCCGTTGGCCCCGACAAGACCAATGTGCTCTCCTTTCAAAAGTCGGAATGACACATCATTGAAGATTGCACGGTCTCCAAATCCATGTGTCAGGTGTTCTACATTTAATATGCTCATATCGCTCTCCAATCGTATTCTTATTCCTGATGACTCTCCAGCCATTTCACCGCACACTGTGCCAGACATGCCACACCGATCGGGCAGACATCTTCATTAAACTGCACCTTCGGATTGTGTGCCGGATAAGTTCCACGCTCATCCATATACCCTGCTGAGAGATACATAAATGTACTCGGAACTCTCTCTGCGATCACTGCAAAATCTTCCGATGCACTTGCACTCACATCCGGAACTGGAGTAAGGCCCGGAATATCCATCTCTTTCATATATCCAATCATATCGTCCGTCAACGCCGGATTGCAGATCAGCGGTGGAACTTCGGAGATCATCTCGATTTCCACACTTCCATTATATACATCTGCAGTCTTCTCTGCCACTTCTTTCATTCGGCGAACAAGAAGTTCTCGCTCTTTCGTATTGTTTGTACGGATCGTTCCCTGAAGAACTGCTGTCTCCGGGATGATATTTGCCGCCTCGCCGGCCTTAAACTGTCCAATTGTCAGAACGCATGCGTGCGCCGGATCAGTCTCTCTTGCAATCAACTCCTGCAATGCAAGATGAATGTGTACTCCGATATTAATCGGATCCACACCCGCATGAGGATAGGCTCCGTGAGAACCTTTCCCTTTGACCGTGATTTTAAATCCATCAACAGAATACATCATTGTACCTTTATCATTATACATAAAAAGTCCGACCGGCATCTTTCCCGGAGATACATGATACGCAAGTGCTGCATCTACCTTCGGATTCTCAAGAATCCCATGTTCAATCATATTCTTACTTCCCTGAAATGTCTCTTCCGCCGGCTGGAACATGAATTTCACAGTTCCTTTCAACTTGCTTTCCTGTTCTTTTAAGATTCTTGCCGCACTCAAAAGCATTGCTGCATGAAAATCATGTCCACAAGTATGTGCTGTTTTTCCTGTTGGACAGGCAAATGCTTCACCACTTTCCTCTGGCATCGGAAGTCCATCCATATCTGCACGCAGGAGAAGAACCCTACCGCCATTTCCAAGCGTTGCCGTAACTCCCTCCCCGCATTCAACCGGATCCAGACCATACTCTTTCAACTTATCCATCACATAAGCTTTCGTCTTCGGAAGCTCAAGTCCTGTCTCTGCATTCTGATGAATGTATCTTCTGTCTGCTACTGTTTCGTCTTTTAATTCAAGTGCTCTCTTGTAGAAATCCATCGTGATTGCCTCCTTGTGATAAATATAATTTTCTGCGTCCATTTTTCCCAGGCGCTTTTGTGATTATAACACTATTTTGATGCTTATGCACTAAAAGAATACGCCCCAGATCTGCAACTGCTTTTTTGCATTTTTTAACTATGCTAACCACTGGACAGGCGTCTGCATCAACAAATATTTACATCATCATTTCCACACTTTCCATCTATATATGGCTAATAACGGAATCCGGATCATTTTTATCGAAACAAACCTTGTCTCCTTCATTGATATTGTTTTTATAAAGCAGGGCATCCTCTGCTTTCACCCTCAATTCTTCTCCGGATGAATCTACAAGTGTAACCACTGCCATAACCGGAGCGTCTTTGGCTCGTTCTTCGCAACCAAAATCTAAATCTTCATCGATTCTCTTTACTATATAAATCATAATAATTTATCCTTTACTTTTCCTATTTCCACGCTTTCCAGACATCCGGCTGATACCCTAATGTTGATTGTTTTCCATTTCTTACAACCGGCGTTTTAATCACCTGCGGATTTTCAAGCACCTTTTCCAGCTTATCTTCATCTGCAATATACTTAATGAGAGCAAGAAGATCTTTGTCTTTTCCTTCCCAGTTGATCATATTTTCTAATCCACCATTCACCTGAGCAACTGAATTGAATTCACCCTTACTCATACCTTTTTCTTTCATATCAATGAACTGAAATTTGATTCCACGTTCTTTGAAAAACCGCTCTGCTTTCTTGGTGTTATTGCATTTCTTAGTTCCAAAAATCTGTATGTTCATTTCGTTTTCCTCGCATCTTTATATTGTCAATATTTGTTTATTATTACACTTCCTTATAATACAAACAAATATTCTGATATGTCCCATCTTTCATACGGAATCCATTCGGTACAGTTCCAATCTGCACAAATCCTAATCTCTCGTACAAGTGACGTGCGTGAACATTATTTTCTACCACTGCATTGAACTGCAGGATTTTGAAATCATGCAGCTTTGCCTGTACAAGGCAGTCACTCACGAGTTTCTCACCGATATGCTTTCCACGGCAAGTTGAATCCACTGCATAACTTGCATTTGCAAGGTGGCCACAGCGGCCGATGTTATTCGGATGCAAAATGTAAAGTCCTACAATTTCCCCATCGTTATCTGCAACACCACAATAAGTCTGTGATGCAAAGAATTCTGCCCCTGTCTTATCATCCAGGAACTCTTCCTGTGGAAATGCTTCACCATCTTCTACTACTTCATTCCAGATGTGAACCATCTCGGAAATATCTTTTTCTGTATATTTTCTAATTATCATAATGTCATTCTCCTCTTCTGTTTTAACTTTATTGTACTGTTGAATTTTTACTTTTCCGATATTCTGTTGGAGTCATTTTATAACTCTTTTTAAATGCTCTACAAAAATAATCTACATTATGAAACCCTGTTTCGTAAGAAATCGTATTGATTTTTTTCTCTGTATTTTTAATCAACAATGCTGCCTTCTTCAGCCGGTAACCAATCAAATAATTAATCGGAGTGATATGTAAAAATCTATTAAAAAGATTCAACACCGTACTTTTACTAATATTAGCATAACAGGCAATTTCCTCCAAAGAAATATCTTCTGCATAATTCTGGTGCAAAAACTGCATCATAAGCTTCAAGCGTGCCTGAACTGAACCGGAATCGTCCACTTGCTCTTCCATACACGTTTTGTCAATATTTTCATAAATGATCAGCCATAATTTCTGCATAAGAACTGATGTAAGCAACTTACCATCACCTTCTCTATCCTGTGCAGAAAATATTTGCTTCATAATTTCTAATGCCTCTCCTTGCCATAAATTCTCCCCGTTTAAGATCAAGTATGACAACGATGATGAAACAATCGGTTGAATATATTTTTGATAGATCAAACTATTTTCCGGCGCAAGAAAGGACGGCATACAAAGGAAATTGGGGATGACAGTTTCATCACTGGAATAAAATTTGTGCAAAATCTTTGAATTTATAAAAATACCATTTCCCTCTGATAGTGAAAACATCGATTCACCAACACATACCGTCATGTTTCCGGATTCAACATATACAAATTCCCATTCTGTATGCCAATGCCAGTCAATGCAATGAAAATCAAATTGTGATAACTTTTCAAAATAGCATTTAAACGGATAACTGTCCGTCCCATGTTTTGCTGATTCCATTAAATTCTCATCTGTTACAATTTTATTTTGTGCCATATCTTTCCTCACAACAACCTTTTTATTGGATTTACGATATAATACAATATTTATGCAATATAAGTCAATGTTTTTTCTTGTTATCTAATATATAATACGGTATAAAAAGAACAAAGGAGTTTTCTGTTATGCAAGATTATCAAAAAACAAAAGTGGCATGTTATCTGGGATTCGTCACTCAGGCGATATCCGCAAATTTCGCACCACTATTATTTTTAAAATTTCACAATGATTATGATATTCCATTGGGTAACATTGCTTTAATATCTACATTCTTTTTCTTCACACAGCTTTTAGTCGACTTATTTTGTGCGAAGTTTGTAGATCGAATCGGTTATCGTGTATGTATCGTAACTTCTGAAATATGCGCTGCTGCCGGATTAGTTGGACTTGCATTTCTTCCTGATCTGTTACCGAATCCTTTTACTGGAATTATTCTAAGTGTAATTATCTATGCTGTGGGGAGTGGATTGATCGAAGTTCTCTGCAGTCCTATCATCGAAGCATGCCCGTTTAAAAATAAAGAAGCAACTATGAGCCTACTTCACTCCTTTTACTGTTGGGGTGCGGCAGCCACCATACTGATTTCGAGCTTATTTTTCTTCCTGTTCGGGATGAATAGTTGGAAATGGCTGGCAGTCATGTGGGCACTTATTCCGGCGATTAATATATATAATTTCGCAACTTGTCCGATAGAACATTTAGTAAATGGCGGAAATGGAATGGGCGTCAGACAGTTATTCCGAACTCCTGTTGTCTGACTGGCAATCTGCCTGATGATTTGTTCAGGAGCATCTGAATTGGCTATGGCACAATGGGCATCAGCCTATGCCGAAGCTGCACTGGGACTTTCTAAAACTTTTGGGGATTTGATTGGACCTTGCATGTTTGCAATTACAATGGGAATAAGTCGCCTGATTTTTGGAAAATATGGTGAAAAAATGGATTTGATGAAGTTTATGACAGGTTCCGGAATCCTCTGTGTGATCTGTTATCTTTTAACCACCTTATCATCGAATCCGGTAATCGGGTTAACCGGTTGTATTGTATGTGGTTTTTCGGTTGGAATCATGTGGCCTGGAACGATTAGTATTACATCTAAAAAAATGCCGGCCGGTGGAACCGCAATGTTTGCATTGCTCGCCATGGCCGGCGATTTGGGAGGCAGCATTGGACCTGGTATTGTAGGTTATGTTACCCAGAATTCTGATAATAATATCCGTGTTGGAATGGGGATAGGTCTTATCTTTCCACTTGTTCTCTTAATCATGTTATTTATTCTTTGCAAGGGGAAGAAGACGCAGGAATCGCTTCATACAGTTTAATTTCAGTTGAAGTTGAATTTCTTATCCTAACCTCAATTGATTCTTTCTCTACATAATTTATACTCTCTAGATGGAACGCATCACCTTGCACTCGTATGGTCTCAACGTTCCATCTACTTTTCCATCAGAGTAATTTCCAAGCAACAATTCATATGAATCCCACTCACTCTGCCATACAACTTTATTTTCTTCCTCACATAAATTGCACAGCACAACAAGTTTTGTTCCTTCTAATTCTCTTACATAGCCGATCACACCTTCGCTTTCTTCATCTAAAAACCGAATGGTTCCATTTGCAATAACCGGCAGTTTTTTTCTTAACTGAATCAATTTTTTATAGAAATTCAGGATAGTATCTAGCCTCTTTCTGTATTTTCTTTCACGCTTCGCGCTCTTCATCAGACTTGAAGATATCTTACTTCGCTTTGAACTCTATCCACTCGTTATCTATAAGGACAACTACCCTGTCATCCTCAATAACTGCATAAGGTGTTCCTAAATCTCTGTTGAAATTGGCTTCGCCATCTTTTTGAGGTATGCCGTTTTCTGCATAAGAAGTAGTATATTGAATAACACTCTCGTCCACTTCAACAGGAACAGCATGATCAGTGGAATAGTAGTTAGTACCATTTACCATTATAGTTGCAGGGTAGTCACCACTACCTGATTTTCCACACCTTGCCAAAGTAAGAATACAAACTAATGTCAAAGCTGATGCAATTAACTTTTTCATACAATCGCCTCGCTATTCACTTTTACTATTTCCGTAATAATATTGCCAATAAAACAATTAGAACTAATATAATTATCAAAAAAATAAACCTTATTTGACCGTGAAATCCTAATCCGATCCACTGCAATACTATTATTAACGCAAAAACTAATAACGCCCAGTAATTTCTTTTCATGCAAATCCCTCCCTTAATGTCGTAACGGCTTGCCTTGGAAATCAAAAACGCATCTTGGGATCTCTTAATTCCTCGTTCTCTATACCGTCCAATGCAATTTCAACAATATGATCAGAGCCAACTCCATTCTCCAGTAAATATCTCTTAAAGATTGTAAACAGCAAAAAGGATTTTCCGCATCTGCACTTTTTTTAGTAATGATATTCTGTCATAAAACAAAATACGTTTCAATATTCATTCCTTGTTTATGCGTATGTGCGTATTTTTATGTAATGCACTAATAAAAATATGAAGCAGGCTACACTTTCTCCTCTATATCAAGTGCATCTGCAAGCATCCTTGACTGAATATCAACTGTTTTCTTAAGCGCCTGAAGACGCTTTTCATTGATTGCATAGCCTTGCAAAATAAACTGTTTAAGGACATTATTTGCCCATTTTCTGAAAGCTATACCTCTTTTAGAATTAACTCGATATCCGACAGACAAAATCATATCCAAATTATAAATTGGGGGTTTTCGTCCCCCTGTACTTCTGTCGGAAAAACCGACAGAAGTCTCATCCAATTCTCCTGAAGCAAGAATATTTGAAATATGTTCGCTTACTGTAGCGTGCTTAACATCAAACAACACTTCCATTTGTTTTTGCGTCAGCCAAACTGTCTCCTGCTCAGGATTGATTTGAACTTCTATATTAACATCACCATCTGTAAATAATACAATTTCATTCTTCAGCCTTCAGTTCCCCTCCACTGCTGAAAATTGCATTACAGTATTCCGTAATCACTTCTTCTAACATCTCATGTGAAACTTCCAGTTTGCACATCCAATCATTTTCTTCATTCTATCACAGCATCTTATTATTCCGCCATCAATTTTTCAAACCAGGTACCCTTGACAATAATAAACTGGTCTGCGCCTTTCCATTCTTGCAGCATTTCATCCATCCCGAGCAAACTCGGACTTTGGCCCGTCACAATAATCGAGTAGGAGGGAGCATATCAAAGCGACAGCCCCGTAGGTATCTTTTCAGTTTTATCATTTATTTTCGATTTCACATCATATCCGCAATTAATGATAGTTCATCTGTTGAGGAATACTCCAAACCATTCTTTGTAGTTCGTCCATATTCACTAAATAAATACAAGTTCTTTTTTGCCCTAGAACAAAGAACATAAAGAAGTTTACGCTCTACAGTGTCTATCACCGAAAAGTGTCCTATATTTAACGCTTACCTATATTTTTAGATATTTTTGTTGCAAACGTATTGCAAACCGAATAAGTTTCACCACATTTCTAGACATTTCATCAAGATTTAAGGGTAAAGAAAAACCCCAGAACCGAAGTTCTGAGGTTTGTGATCTCTTTGAATTGTAATTCTCTTGCGAGATAATTATCTCTTTGAGAACTGTGGTGCTCTACGAGCTGCTTTGAGACCTGGTTTCTTACGCTCTTTCATACGTGGGTCACGAGTCAGGTAACCTGCTGACTTGAGAACCGGTCTGTAATCTGCGTCTGCCTCAAGGAGTGCTCTAGCGATTCCGTGACGAATAGCTCCAGCCTGTCCTGTGTATCCACCACCACATACATTAACGATTACGTCGAACTTGTCAGCTGTCTCTGTAGCCACGAGCGGCTGGCGAACAACAACCTTCAGAGTTTCAAGTCCAAGATACTCGTCGATATCTCTTTTATTGATTGTGATCTTTCCTGTTCCAGGTACAAGATATACTCTTGCGATAGATTTTTTTCTTCTTCCTGTTCCGTAATATTTTGCGTTAGCCACTGTTATTTCCTCCTTCTACCTAAAATGTAAGAACTTCCGGCTTCTGAGCCTGATTTGCATGCTCTGGTCCAGCGTATACATGAAGCTTCTTGATCATGTCTCTTCCCATAGGTCCTTTCGGAAGCATTCCCTTAACAGCAAGCTCGATCACCTTCTCTGGCTTCTTAGCAAGAAGCTCAGCAAGTGTAGTCTCTTTCATTCCTCCAACATAGTCAGAGTGATTGTAGTAGATCTTCTGCTGTAATTTCTTTCCTGTTACTTTAACTTTCTCTGCATTAACAACGATTACATAATCTCCTGTATCGATGTGCGGAGTATATTCCGGTTTGTTCTTTCCTCTGAGTACCTTTGCGATCTCAGATGCAAGACGTCCAAGTGTAGCGCCTTCAGCGTCAACCACATACCATTTTCTTTCAATCTTATCAGGGTTAGCCATATAAGTTTTCATGGGTGTTCCTCCTATAAATAATCATTATATACTATTGCTTATTTATTTGAAATCAGCATACTCCGGGGCTTTGGTGCATACTGTTTCTCCTTATGTCATACCTTGCTATTATATGTTGATTTGTGTTCCGTGTCAAGTGTTTTTTACATAAAATCGCATTTTTTCTTTCAGTTCTCAACAGCAAAGCAAAACTTTTTCATTCTTTTACAAAATCATCTCTATTTCGCACTTAAAAAGTGCCGAGTCATATGGATTTTTCCTATAACTCAGCACTTTTTTCACATTCCCTACTCAACGGTTATTGCTCCCTGGAACAATCAAAACCTTTGATTTCCTTATTTTTCTTCTTTTGCCTGCTCTAATTCTTTAAGAATCTGAGCTGTAAGACCTTTTCTATCTGTTTTGAAGTGGAAGTAAGGTCTTTCAGTAATTTCTCTGATCTCTACCGGATATTCATGTTCTTCCAGTGTATCTTTCAACAGTTCTGCTACTTCCTCAAGTGTCTTTGTTCCATCAAGAATCACAAACAGATATGGACGATAATATCCTTCATGCTCCTGATCCGGAACGAGACAGAAGAATCCATCTTTCACTCCAGGTGTTCTTACTGTTTTTGTCTCCATTCTCATTACATGAAGTGGCTTATCTCCGTAAGCTTTGATTTCACCACGACCAAGAATATGCACAATTCCCTGCTCTGTGATATAAGCCTCGTCTCCTGTATGTAACCATGTGTTTCCATCCGGATGCTCAACAAGTGTCTGCTCTGTCAGTTCTTCACCTCTCCAGCCTGAGTAATGAAGCATCATAGACGGACCTGTCATACAGAGTTCTCCTGATTCTCCGTAATTTAATTCATTCAGATCTTTGTCAAATACACCAAGTACAGTTGCTGTCATTGGCATACCTACACATCCATCCTCCAATGGGAACATTGGGTTCGGCAGTGTGAGGTTTGAGCACCCCTCGCTCTGTCCATAACCTGCACTTAATTTTGCCTGAACGTTGTGTTTATGGAAGAATTCTTCTACCTCTGCATACTTACGGTCATTCATAGCTTCGGCACCTGCACCGATTGTTCTCAGGTGAGACATATCGTAATCTTCCGGAATTCTCTCACTGGACATTAACATCTCGCAATAGAGTGGGATCAATGCCCAGAAGTTCGGTTTACGATCCATGAATTCAATGTCAATATTCTCTAACGGACAGAATGGATCAAGTGATACCATTAATCCTGTAGAAAGTGGGAAGATCGTCATTGAAACTGTTACTGCGATCAATGCCGGTGGAAGAATTGGTGTCCACCAGACTTCCTGCACATCTGACGGCGGAATAAAGATTGACATCTGGTATGCAGTTGCTACTATATTCGCTGAAGAATGGATTACAAGTTTAGAGATTCCTGTTGAACCACTTGTGTATGCTCCAAACACAGCTCTGTCAGGATCTACTGGTGCAAGATATTCACCTTTGAAGTTTCTTCCCAGTTCCATAAACTCCTGCCAGCTCATATCGCCTTCTGTTGTCTCTGTCTCTGCCGGATAGCGGGCTGTGATTTCTTCTAATACATAATCCTTCATCTGGCTCTTGTCTGCATATTCAAATGGTGACACTTTAATCATACGTGTCATCGGAGTTGTTGTACGGAATAACTCTTCATCTTCTTTTGAAAGATAATCCATTACAAATGCTGTATCTGTTTTACATTTACGGATTGCAAAACAAAGTTCTTCCGGTTCGTCATCACGACAGATAATTGCTACACCGACTCTTTCTGCTGCAAGAAGCAGAATAAAATGAGCTGGCGTAGATACTAAAAAGGACGGAACTCTGTCACCTTCGTTAAATCCGAGGGCTTTCAGTGCTCTTGCCGCAACATCTACATCTTCCCATAACTGTTTCCATGTAATCTTATTTCCATAATACTCAAATGCGATCTTATCCTCATTCGGGTTTTTCATTTTCAGGAAAGCTTCGATTGTAATTCTTGGTATCTCAAGATTTCTGAACTGTTCCGGATAAAAGTTCAGCCAAGGTTTGTCAATACTTGCTTTACCTGTCAATTTCTGCTCTGTAAAATTCATAATTTTGTCCCCTTCTTTTCTTTTGTTTTTCTTGTCATTTTTCCCCAAAAATACTTTCAAATTTTATCACAGGTTCTTTCAAATGACAATTTATGGAAACTTGAATCAACATGATTCACATGAATCATCTTGTTTTCCAAGCTTCATTTTTGAAATAAATACAAAATCGTAGGTAAATTATGGTTCTTTTATTGCAATTTTATTTTCTCTGCTCTAAACTAATATCATACTATCAACTTCTTTAAGGTATTTTTAAAGGAAGGGGGACATATTACAAGTTATTCTATGCTCTGTAATATAACAAAAATATGAAAGATAAAAACCGTTTCAGCATTTTACTAGAACACCTTATGGCTATTGCTGAGCTAAAAAATAGTATTCTTGCAAAAGCTGTTCAGTATGATGACTCCTATATCAGTAAATGGATTAGCGGAAAACTATTGCCAACTGAAAAAAATTATGAAAATACACTTCAGGCTATCAGTCACTGCATTGTTGAAGCACTTTCAGAAGAAAGCACTGCACAACTGTTACAGGAATATCAGTTACAGGACATCAATGATCTTGAAACTGCTATTTATGACAATCTCGAATCTGAATATATGTATGTAAAAGAATTACAAAACTCAACCGGTACAGAAGTAGCTCCAAAAATTTCTTATTATCCGGAGCTTACATTAGACCAGTTCATTTTTAAAATGAAACACCCTTCACTTCGAAAAGTTAATTCTCTAAACGTATACGCGATTGTTGATATTTTGAATGTCGATCCTAATTACCAGCTTTTGATTGCAGAACTCAACAGTGCACACGGCGGCCGGAATCTTATTCTACCTAGTGTACACTTTTCACTTCTTATGGACCTGGAATCGGCTGCTTCCACTCCTGCCTATACCGCTGGTTTCTTAATGAATGTGATGACCAATCTCTCTAATATTGATTTTAATCTTTATTCTGGTTCGCAGGCTCAACGTAAGCTCATTTTTGCAATCAGAGACACTTATGCTATCTCTGGAATGTTAGTAGATAGCAGTCACTGTCTTGGAATTACCACAATTGAAGACAGTGATCTAACGAATGAACTTTATCACAAGATCAGACTTCTTTGTAATAAAGAAACACTATTAATCCGGAAAACAACCATTCCGGAAATGATTCATCGCTTTGAATATGAACAAACGTTAATTTCACAGAAGCAATACTGTCTCATCGGACACCTGACAGAACATTTTCTTCCGGAAGATCTATATACGGAGCTCCTGGATGAGTATTGCCTGAATAGCAACGATCTTCAGAAGGAGGACGTAAAAAAACTAAATCACCTGACACAGCGCATTTTGGAGACCACACCAATCCATCTGATCATTTATGCTTCCGTGTTAAAAGATTTCACAGTTACAGGAGAACTTGATTTCTTCGGTGTAAGAATATCATTAACTATATCCCAAAGACTGCGTTGCCTTAAGAATCTGGAACAGCTGGTAAACAAACTTGATCTTATGCATGTATGCGTTCTTCCGGAAGGAATTCTTTCCGACCATCAGCACATAGCACACCCGACACTTTTTGTATCAGATTCTTTGTGTTATCTGCGTTTAAAGAAGTTGACTCCGGAATATAACATCTGCATTCCAAATAAGATTATATTGGATCATATCTTCGAAGAGTTTTTCGATGATGTCTGGGATTCTAATATTGATAAAAACAGCCATAATACTGTAGTAGCCATGATTCAGCATGCAATTCATGCAATAGAAATCATGCTTGAAGTCAACTAAAAATGAGTATCAATAAACAATCCCCTACCTGTTGCTATTTCAAATTAATCTGCAACTGGCAGGGGATTATTTATTTATTCATATGTTGTCTGATTCGGATAGTTAAATGCAATATAACTCTTTCCGCGGTTAATTGATATTTCATTTCCTGATTCATCATAAAATGTTAATCTTGATAATTCATTATTTTCCTCTTTACTCCAATGAATCTTCTGTTTTGCACCGTTCGAAATGTAATATCCCATGGAGTCTTCCCAGCCATCCCAGTCAACTGCTTTATGTCCCAAATCATCTTTGACAGAGATAGTGGTCTCTAACACAAACACATTGGTAAAAGCAAGCTGGTTTCCTGTCTTTCCGTCTATCTGGGCATTTCCATCAATTTCTTTTTTATAAGTATTACTTGCTTCATCATAGACAAGTGTAGCAGACTGTGCGCCAAAATCAATGCTCACTTTCTTACACACATCTTCTGATGGTTTCACTTGTTCATTTAATCCATTAAACTGAAATGCTGTTCCTTTCTTATCATCCGCAAGGTCTGTTCTCTTTCCAGTATTTTGCACTACTTCTGCAAACTTTGTTCCATCAAAGTATCCTGTATGTTCCAATGCATACCCCTGATTCCGACGTTCCATATCTCGTCCAAACAGACCTCCTGCATTGTAAATTCCATCATACTGATCCAGGTTCAAAGCTTCCAGATAATCTGCGATACTATCATCAATTCCCCAATTTACATAAAACGCATCAAATCCCTGAGACAGTGCCGGGAAATAATATCTGCAGCTTCGTATCGCACAGATCTGCGGAACAGTTGTATAATCCGCATAAAGAGCCATAAAACGCGTCTGATCACCCTCTACCGGGATTTCAAAGATAATATCTGCTTTTTCTACTCCGTACTGTGGCATTGCTGCCGGAATATTATTCACCATAACCGCCACCGGACGTTTACCGATAGCAGCATCTGTCAGATCCGCAAGACCTGTCAGCAGGTTTTGATTTTCCGGAATCTTTTCTTCTTCCGGTTCTTCCGGTACTTCTTCTACTGGTTCTGGCTTTTCCACTTCTATTTTCTTAGTCGGTGGTTTTTCTGTTTTTGTCTCTT
Source organism: Mediterraneibacter sp. 210702-DFI.3.120 (assembly GCF_020561005.1). Classification (NCBI taxonomy): domain Bacteria; kingdom Bacillati; phylum Bacillota; class Clostridia; order Lachnospirales; family Lachnospiraceae; genus Mediterraneibacter; species Mediterraneibacter sp. 210702-DFI.3.120. The sequence continues at coordinate 22,921 of NZ_JAJCNG010000005.1, forward strand.
TTTTCTTAGAGCAACCTGAAAGAGCCAGAACTATCATAGATAAAATCAGTAACAGGCACATTCCCCTTCTTTTTTTCTGCCCGCCTCGTTTCTTCTTCATACACTTTCCCTCCCTTACATTTGGAATATAACGAATATTAACTGAATTAATTATATCATCCCCCAGTGTCTTACACAATCAAAGAGGACCATATTATGCAAAAAGCACAGTGAATAAATCACTGTGCTTTTTGCGTATAATCTTCACAAGTTGAATCCTGTTTATAACTTATGATTCAGATCTCATTCAATTATTTTGCTTTTCCATATACATACTTCGGTGTTCCACCAACAACCTTGTTTCCGTTAGAGTCTGTATGGTATGGGAATACCCAGTAGAAGTTCCAATCTGTGCTGGATGCCTTCTTATCTGTAAATGTTGTGCCTTTTGTTGTCATACCGATGTAACCATATTTCTCGCCTGGATGGATTCCGTATACAAGATACCCTTCTGCTCCGGCTGACTTCGTCCATGTAAGTTTTACTCCACCCTTTACAGATGAAGCTTTCAGGTCTGTAACAGCTGCGCATTTCTGTGCTTTACCATATACATAGTGTGCTGTCAGTCCTGGATACATCTTGCCATTTTCGTCTTTGCAGTATGCAAATACCCAGTAATAGTTGTAATCACTTGTAAGTGCTTTTACATCAACAAAAGATGTCTTAGATGTCATACCGATATAACCATACTTGTTACCGCCTCCGCGGATTCCATAAATCAGGTATCCTTCTGCGTCCTTCACTTCACTCCATGTAAGTTTTACCTTACCTACTGAAGAAGATGCTTTCAGGTTTTCTACTGCTGCAAGTCTTTCTTTTTCAACTACGACTTCCTTAGTTGTCGGATTAACAACTTTCTTTCCATCTGGTGATGTTACGGATGCTGTATAAACAACTTTTCCTTCTTTTGTATAAGTTGCTTTTTCGACTGTTTCACTATCAATCTTAACTTCTGGTGTCTGAACATGTGTTGCATCATTTGCACATGTAAATGTTGCTGTTGTTGTCCACTTACCATCTTTTTCTTCCCAGTCTGACCATACCGGATCGCCGTATTTGTGACCAAGTTTTGCAATTGCTACTTCTTTTGTCTCTTTTGCAAGTACAGTATTATCATCTGTTGATGTTACTGTTGCTACATAAACATCTTTTCCTGCTTCTTCACATGTAGGTGCTTTATATGCATCTGTATCTTTTACTACAGATACGGATACATTTTTCTGAACTTCTCCACATACGGAACACTTCACTTCATCAACTGTTACTGAAGTGCCTTCTTTCTGATCTGTCTTATAACCTGTGATGTTTCCATCATCATCTTTAATTGCAGCTGCATCCCAGTTGAATTTTACATCACTATATGTATGCTGTCCTGCTTCGCCTTTTACTTCTGTAGATACTAAATATTTTACACCGTCTTCAGTTTTATCTGCTGCTTTGTATACAGCTGTTACACCTTCATCACATGTTCCAGCATGGCTGACCATCTTAGCATCTACTGTTACAGCTTTATCCAGTGTCTTATTGATAGAATCACGGTTCGCTTTATTAGTTGCATTATCGTCAGATGAAAGCAAGCAATCGAGCTTGTCAATTTTATCTGCACAAGATTCACATGTAAGATTCTGGAATGTTACTGTTGAGTAATCATCACTCCATTTTGCATCTGTCGGTACATATGTATGACCTTCTGCTTCATTTTTAATTGCTGCATCCCAGATAGCTTTTCTCTTCTCATATGTAGAATTCGCCTGCTCGTACTTAGATTTAACAGGTTCTGTAATACAAGCACCACATTCCGGGCATACATAGTTATCTGCTTCGTTTTTAACACCATCTGTCTTTGTATAGTATACCTCATGGAATTTGATGTAATGATGTTCATGTGCTGTATTTTCTTTTTCTACACGCGTACCATCTTTAATCAAACCACAATCAGAACAACGTTCCTCTGTAAATGCATCACGGCCACAGGTTGCAGGTACGGAAACTGTTTCATAGTTGTGTGAAGTACCTGTCAGTGTCTTCAGATCAACAGTGTCTACAAAGTTAGCTGACCACATGAACTCGTCATTATCATTGCTCTGACTGCCCATGAACTGCTGATACTTCTTGTAGTTTGTATAAGTCGGATTGTAATCTGTCTCTTCGAATTCATAACCGTAGCTGGAATGGTCAAGCAGTTTGCTCTTACCTGAAATGAACGCGAAGTTTGTACCGATTGAAACAATCAGTTTGTCACCCTTCACAGTCAGACCTGCGATTGGATGATTTGTAACAGTAAAGTCTGCACTGTCTTTGCTTGTTGTTGTAAACGCCATACCGCCAAACAGCTTTGTATTATCACGTTTTGCAGATACTGTATTGTATTCCTTCACAACGGCTACTGCACCGTCTGCAGGATTGTAGGATACGATATCGTTGGATACGTTGAAGTAAATCTTACCATCTGTGTACAGCGCTGCTGTCAGACCGATAGATGGGTAGATGCTCTGTTCATCTACGAACTGTGCATACAGTTTTGTCAGAAGGTCGTTCTTCACCATCTTGCCGTCTTTGAGAACGCTTACAAATGTATCGTCATCATCGTCGTTTTCCTTGTCTGTGAAGTTAATCAGTGTCTCATAGTCACTGTCGCCATCACCTGCATCCTTTTCTGTCAGTTTATGACGAACAATCTTGTACTCTGCAGCCTTCTGGCTCTGATTCATGCTTGAACTGTTTACTCTGTCAAACAGGTCTGTAGAATCATACATGTAGTACGCATAACCGTCTGCATAGTAAACATTGCTTGCCGCACGCGCCATCCATGCTGTCTCATAGGTCTTATCAGTTGCTTCGTTTTCATAGAGAGATCTCAAAGAACTGAAATTACCATCATATAATTTTCTGGCACTTGTATCACTGAACAGGAAGTATGTATGGTTCATATCACCGTCTGTCTCAACACGGTCACGGCTCATAACTTCTGTGTAGACATCTGTGTAACAAGGATCCACATAAAACCACTGTCCATCAACCTTTACTGCATTCCAATAATGGTCGGATCCGAAGTCCTCCTGTTCTTCGCCGTACATTGTAACATCAGACTGGAAGGAGATTCTTACAAGGTCAACTGTGTAATTCTTTGAAGTGTCAAGCTTGCCATCTGTATAGTACAGTTCTTTGGCTGTCTTCCAGTTGGAGCTGTCATAGCCTACATTCGTATCTTTCAGATAAATATCCTTATCCAGACACTGTACAAGGTATGTGTAAGCTTTGGAGTAACCAAGACATACGGATGTACCCATACCGAATGCACCAAACTGAGAACCTTCCCAATAATTGATAACACCAGTTGTCATACCGGTTGCAGCCTGCTTCGCATAGATTGGAATCGCCTGCTTAAAGCTTGTTTCCTTCGTTCCATCACCGTCCATATCCAATGCCGGATCATCGCTTTCTAACTGCTGCTGAGTAATCTGCTCAACTGTCATCTTGTAACCAGGCGCATTCTCAGGATCAACCTCAACGCCATTTTCTTCAGCATCTTTGATAAAGGCATCTGCCTTAGTCTTCATCTGGTTAGCTGCATCCTCACCAAAATTGGTTCTTACATAGCCATCCGGATCTTTGTCAATGGCTTCTTTGTTCTGCTTGATATAGCCTTCAGCCTGCTCTTTCGCGGCTGCTTTCTCTTCATCTGTGGCTTCACTTTCAGCTTTGCCTAAAGCCTGCTCATAAACCGCCTGCTGAATAGCCTTTTCATAGAACTGTGTACGCAAATCATTTTCGATGCCTGCAAAAATCTGATCATGGAAATTCTGTTTAATCTGAGGTTCATAAACTTCATAGATCGCATTATAAACATCATCTTCATGCTCCTGCTTCTGAGGATCCTTTGCAATCATCGGCTTGTCATCATCTGATTCCTTACCGGAGTTCATGATGTAGGACATATCAAATGTATTGTTATGTGCCAGCCAGTCATTCAGAACAAGCAGCTTCTGTGCCTTTGTCTGCGCACCTGATGCTGTAACTGCAGCAAGGGCTTCCTCTCTTGCATTTGTTACATCTTTACCATAATACTCAATACCTAACTTATCACCATATGTGAAAGTAAAGATCATACCTGTCAGATCATCATACTTAACCTTGCCATCTCTGACATCCTGAACAGTTTTGCCGTCTAAGGCAAGCATCTCACCAAGGATACCAAGACCATCCGTATCATCATTGAAATCCAGAAAGAATGGATTCTGAACACCGAGTACATTGGCATTATCTGCCCACTGATTCAGATAGTTCTGATACTGCTTAACAACCGTATCAATCTGTTCATCTGTCAGCTTCTGAGTTGTCTCCTGTCCATCTGCTTCATCTGCTTCATACAGGTCTGCTGTACTGATGTTAGATTCATTGGATTCTGTGCCGGCTTCGCCGCCGACAATTTCAACCTCTTCCAGTGCTTTTCTCAGACTCTGGATAGCAGGATCAGATTCATCAATCTCCACGTCCTTTGCCATCTGTTCTGCAACAGCTGCATTGGCACCCTGGAAGTTAATTGTCGGGATAGAAATTGTATAACCACCATCCACCTTAACTTCATTATCTCCTTCTTCAGCTGCCTGAGCATCAGCTTCATCCGCTGTATCCTGCTCGTCCGCCTCTTCAGGAGTCGCATCGTCAGCTGCTGTGGAATCATCAGTTGCATCATCCGCTACAGCATCAGCTTCATCTGTTGTTTCCTGAACAGCTGCGGCATCGCTATCTTCCTCTTCTGCTACATTATCTGTCGGTTCTGCATAAACAGGAGCCGGAACAGATGTTGCAAGCATAGCAGCTGAAAGAACAATACCTAAAAGTTGTGTTTTTTTCTTTTTCATAGTTCTCCTTTATTTCCTTTCTTAAACAATTTCCATATACTCTCCTCTGAGCGTCCTATCTATTTCTCGCTCGTCATCACCCCTTTTTCTTCTTTGGACCTACCCTCCTTCCTTGACTCAAATGTGCCTGTAATAATTATAAGTAAATGCTTCAATAAAAATAAATAGTAAGTCCATATTAAGAGCAGTATACCACCTAAAATCCGGAGCGTCAATTAGCCTTCCATAATTTTACAAATTTTACAATCTGTAAGATTACTCCCTTCAAAATACCAAAAGCAGATATTATGCCACATTTTCATTCCGCTTTCACTTCTTTGTGTCATAATACCTGCTTTTCTTTATTTCTGTTTGCGCATCTCACCAGGTTCTTTACACAAAGATAATATGTACTGTCCATATGGTGTCTTACGTAAACGGCTTCCTAACTTCTTCAATTGTTCTTTATCAATAAATCCTTTTTTATATGCAATCTCCTCTATACAGGACACCTGCAATCCCTGGCGGTTCTGGAATGTCGCCACGAAATTAGCTGCATCCATAAGTCCATCCGGAGTTCCCGTATCCAGCCATGCAAAGCCACGCCCCAAAAGTTCCACTTTCAGTTTTCCCTCTTGAAGATATCTGTTGTTGATACTTGTAATCTCAAGTTCTCCACGTTCGGACGGCTCGACTTCCTTTGCATACTGTACAACAGAATTATCATAGAAATATAATCCCGGTACTGCATAGTTAGACTTTGGTGCTTTCGGTTTTTCTTCTATAGAAAGTACATTATTGTGTTCGTCAAACTCTACCACTCCATAGGCTTTTGGATTCTTTACATAATATCCAAAGATTGTAGCTCCCTCGCGTTCATTCACTCTCTGCAAAACAGGGGAGAAGCTTTGTCCATAGAAAATATTATCTCCCAGAACCAATGCCACATCATCATCACCGATAAAATCCTCTCCAATGATAAATGCCTCTGCAAGTCCTCTCGGTTTCTTCTGAACTTTATATTCGAATCTCATCCCAAGCTGTGATCCATCACCAAGCAGTTCTTTGAACACACTGACATCTCTTTCTGTAGTAATGATCAAAACATCTCTGATTCCTGCAAGCATAAGCACGGACAGTGGGTAATAAATCATTGGCTTATCATAAACCGGCAAAATCTGTTTTGAAACTGCCTGTGTAATCGGATACAATCTTGTTCCTGATCCTCCGGCAAGAATAATTCCTTTTCTCTTCTTCATATGATCTGCTCCATTCATCTACTATTTACAGATGATACATCTCTTTATAATAGTTCTGATATTCTCCGCTTGTAATGTTCTCCATCCAGTCCAGATTCTTGAGATACCATTTTATCGTTTTACGGATTCCCGTCTCAAAGTCTGTCTCCGGCTCCCAGCCAACTTCTTTGCGGATTTTGTCCGGTGCGATTGCATATCTTCTGTCATGCCCTTTTCTGTCTTCGACATACTCGATCAGATTTTCATTAATATGTTCTCTGCGTGGGTCAGTTTCCGGAAGTACATCATAAAGCAGTTTCAAGATAGTCTTCACGATTTCGATATTTCTGCGCTCATTGTGTCCACCAATGTTATAAGTCTCACCTAGTCTGCCCTTTTCCTGTACCATATCGATTCCCTTGGCATGATCTTCTACATACAACCAGTCTCTGATATTGAGTCCATCTCCATAAACCGGGATTTTCTTTCCGTTCAAAGCATTATTGATGATCAATGGAATCAGTTTCTCCGGAAACTGATATGGTCCATAGTTATTACTACAATTTGTAATATTGGCCGGGAACTTATAAGTATCAATATAAGCCTTTACCAACATGTCTGAAGATGCTTTACTTGCTGAATACGGGCTGTGTGGTGAATACGGTGTTGTCTCGTAAAAGAATGTCCCATCCTCTTCCAAAGATCCATACACCTCATCTGTTGACACATGGAGGAACTTTTTCCCTTCTTTATAGGTTCCGTCTTCCTGTTCCCATGCATTTCTTGCGGCATTCAAAAGAACTGTCGTTCCAATTACATTCGTCTGCACAAAAATCTCCGGATTCTTGATACTTCTGTCTACGTGGCTCTCTGCCGCAAAATGTACAACTCTGTCAATATCGTACTCCTGGAAAATCTTATTTACAGCTTCTGCATTACAGATGTCTTCTTTAATAAAGACATAGTTTTCATTATTTTCAAATTCTTTCAGATTTTCCGGATTTCCTGCATAAGTAAGTTTATCCAGATTAACAATTTTAATATCCTTATACTTTTTAAACATATAATGAATATAATTGCTTCCGATAAATCCGGCTCCACCGGTTACTAAATATGTTTTCATTCCCTGTTTCCCTCGTATTTTTACTATTTTTATCTGATCTTTTTCTAATTTTATTTTAACATACCGTTTTTTAATTTAAAATAATTAATTGGAGATTTATTGTTTTTTCTCTGCAACTGTTTTTCCATCGCTGTTTGCATATCCTTTGATAATCCCTATCGTCAACACGATAAATACCGCTCCGAGGATCATGACTACTGCTGTGTAAAAAACTGATATTCCAATCATTCCATGCTTTTCTGTGATTGTTTTTCCACCAAAAACAAACAATAAAAAAGCTAACAGATATCCTATATTCAGCAGTTTTTGTTTTCTTGCGACAGTAATGATCATCTGAAGGAAATTAACAATTGCAAGTGCGCCTCCTCCAATTAGCAAAATCACAAGTGATTTCTTATAATCTGTCAGATCCACGCCGTAAATCAATGATAAGACTGGAATTCCAAGTAAATATCCCCCTATGATCGCAGCCACAGAAAGCAACAGGATCAAAGCAATCTGTCGTAAGATCAGCTTATTGAACTGACTGATCTTTTTCTCATGCCATAAAAGAGCCATTTTGCTGATTACCGGCTGATAGACAAACTGACTCAAAAGACTTATCACAAAGACCGGCATGAAAATGTAGGTGAAACATGCCTGCGCTTCACTTGACATCACCTTATCAATCGCATATTTCGGTGCATTTCCAATGTAAATCACCAAATAAGATGCTATAAAAAGCGGAAAACATTCTACAAATATATTTTTAACATTTTTAATTTCAAATGTTTTCTTTTTTATTTCAAAGCCTCTTATTGCCGTATAATTCAATATCACGAACTGAATAAATGATACAAGCAAAGCCACTGCAGATGTCAGGATAAGGTTTTTGCTGAAATAATAACATACTAAATATACAAAAATATAAGTACACATTCTGATAGACAGGATCTTTCCGGCCACATCCAGGCGAAGATATTGCTGGAACATTCCATGAATCACATCTTCTACCGCATCGATCACTTTTGCCAGACAGATTAGAATTATAACTATAGATTTCGAAGAGTTATACAATCCTGATGCAAGATTCACTCCGACATAAACAAAAGATGCAGCAATCATAATTATACTCGTTATGATTCTCGCAGCTGTATATTCTTTAAAACTATATTTTTCTTCGACATCTGACACTTGAAACTGGCGTATTCCATATTTTCCTATCGCCATCATAAGATTTCCTATCGCAAATGCAATTGTAAATACGCCCGCATCGATCACCGGATCAATGCGGGATATAAGCATCAGTATAAATACTGTCTGGAATGCATTCAGCATTGCTGCACATGTATTCCATAAGTACGCCGACTTCATTTTGTCCTTACTGCCAAATAGAATCTTTTTTATCATAATCCTGCTCTTCCATATACATAGTGTGCTGTACCGCCCGCTACTTTATTTCCATTACCGTCTGTATGATATGGGAATACCCAGTAAAAATTATACTCATCTCTTAATGCATTTTTATCTGTAAACGTTGTTCCTGTTGTTGTCATGCCAATATATCCGTAACTTCCTTCTCCTCGAATTCCATGGACAAGATAACCTTCCGCACCTTCTGATTTTGTCCAGGTCAACTTTACCCCTCCACTGACAGAATATGCTTTCAGGTCTGTTACTGCTTCACATTTCTGAGCTTTTCCATAAACATATTTTTCCGGCGCATTTCCGGCGAGCATATTTCCTTCTGAATCTTTACGATAAGCAAATACCCAATAAAAATTATAATCACTCGTCAATGCTTTTGTATCCGAGAAGGAAGTCTTGCTCGTCATCCCAATATAACCATACTTCCCGCCACCACGGATTCCATAGACTAAATATCCATCTGCCCTCTTCACTTCTGACCATGACAGATTCACCGCACCTATCTTGGAAGAAGCTTTTAAATTCTGAACTGCTTCCGGTTTTTTATTTGTAGTTTCTGCACCGAAATCCATGTTCAGATCTACTTTCCCATCAATTCCATCAACCGTACCTGAATCTGTGCATTGCCACATTGAATACTCTCCCTGGTAAGTACAGGTAGAATTGTACTGTGCAACCCAATGGTCAACTGTATCAAAATAAGAATCTGTCAGATAATTTGTAAACCAGTCTTTATTCGCATATACTGCCACATCATATCCTGCATCTTCTATGATACTGCAGAATGTCTGTGCAACTTCTGCGATCTCTTTTGTGCTCAGTTTTTCCCTCACACTATTTTCTTCCAGATCATAGTAAATCGGATAAGAAAGATTATATCCTTTGATCAGACGAAGTACATGATTGGCTTCGCTTTTTGCTGCTGTCACACTGTCTGCATAAGAATAAATATAAGTACCAAAAGGAATTCCTTCTTTTGTACATGCATCTGCATTTGTCTTCCAATATGGATCATCCTGACTTGTCTCATCATCTCCATATCCACAACGTATAATTGCATAATCTACATCTGTTGCCTTTACTTTTGCCCAGTCAATGTCTCCATTCCACTTACTTACATCAATTCCTTTGGCAACAGCTCCTGTGATTTCTTCTCCCTGGTCATTATAGAATTTCCCGTCTTCTTCATACCACGCATCCGAAGAACTTCGCAGATATTCTGCTGTATCAGACAAAATTGGGGTTCCATCTTTGTATCTCCAGCTGTTGCTTCTGTCTTCTCGTTGTGCCTGCTGTGGCTCTGTTAAATCTTCTTGTACTGATGTACTTTCTGTTTCTTCTGCAAATACAGTAACAGAAGGTAATGTTTCCAAAACCAGAACTGTAGCAACCGCCATTGCAAGTACACGTTTAACTCCCTTATTCTTCATACTTTCTTCAACCTTTCCCTGTCTACTCCGATGTTGTCATGCTGCCTGACTGCTTCATTCTCCTACAATATACCAGTTATAATCATAATCTTCGGATTTTGTCATATCTCCCGGAGCAAGTACAATATAGTAATCATTTGCATATTCCAGGCGATAATCATTTCTGTGCAGGAATTTCATAAACCAATCTTTTTTTCCATTGTACTGATTATATAATTCACTTTCAATCAAAACATCGTAATTATATTCCTCAAACCCATAATAATTGTTTGTTCTGCAGAATATAACAACCGGTTTCTCTTCCCAGTTCTCTTTTGCAAGTTTCAGGTCTTCTTTCAGTTTCTCTTCTGTATAATTCGGATTGGTAACCCATGGCTGTACATAAGATTCCATTTCATTCAATGAATACATCAAAATAGCTCCGCCAAATACCATTAATGGACGTTCTTTCTCCTCATCTAAATGATTTATGCAATCCAGAACACCATTGACAGCATCTGCTTCTCTCTCTGTTGTCTTCATATATTTTAATTTATCACTGTTAACAGAATATCGAAGTGAACTTCTATCCACACTGTCAAAATTCATTGTGCAATAAAGCATGTCTACAAATTTCACTCCCATGCAGACAAGAATAATCCCTGTACAGGCTAAAACTGCACCATGTCGGATTTTCAATCCATATTTTTCTGTCATTGCATTAACTGCTTCAAGTGCGGCTTTACTGAAAACAAACCTGCAAACGGCGGATACTGCAAATGGAGCAATGATCCAAAATGCAAGAATCACGTGTTTTGTTCCTGTATTAGAACCTGCAATTGTCAGAAGTGGAAGCATAATGGCACAGATTCCAAGAATAATCAGATCTGGATTTCCATTCTTACTATACATGTTAAAAAATACATAGCAAAAAGTTACTACATACAATATACCTATAAAAAAGGACGGACCTGTTGTCATCTGCGGCCAGTTTGGTACTGTATTTACATTATATGCATAAACCAACATATAAACAGCAATTCCAATCACTACTGCGCTGAATGCAATATTCAGGATTATTTTCTTCGGATGAATTCCTTTTAATGAAAACAAAATATTCATTCCTAAGAGAAGAATCATAGAAGCAGCAAGATAAATAACGCCTGAAGCAATTGCATCAAGATTTCCAAATATAAAGGTAGACCAGAGATTTTCCATGCTGTAACCGCTTCCGGCCGTAGATGCAATACCAGATAATCGAAAAATATTATTGATAAAATATTCAACCTGACCTGTAATTGCCAGAAATGCTGCCAGAACTCCGAACGTTGCTGCTACTCCTCCCGCAAAGACTCCCAGATGCTTCATAAAATATTTCACATCTTCATTGTTATATAAATAAGAGAAAACATAGATAAAGCATGTAACCAATGCTGTTATACTACCCATTCTGGAAAATACAACCAATGTCAGGAAAATTCCTGCGACAAAACTATATTTAAACTTCTTCTCAACTACAGCCTTAAATTCAAATCCAAGAATAAGAATCAGGAAAAATACATTGAACTGGTGATAATTGAAAATATTCAAATATGTATCTGATGCCATAATTGCAATAAGAATTCCGAATAATGTCTGTAAATCACCCAAATATTTATGAAATACCTTATAGACAGCGAATGCCATAACCATTTCCACAATTACTTCCAGAAGATTTAATCCCCAGATTCCTAATCCACCAAATATCTGAAGCCATCCCCATGCAAGTACATTTGTCAGATAGCAGGTAAAACCAACTTTATCCGGATTGCTATATATATTTTCATAGTTAAACATATGAATCCCAGTATCACCCAGGTCAATGCCAAAGAAGCTGCAAAGAAATGGATAGAGAAAAATTCCTGCGATCAACACAATCTTCGCAATTTTTTCAATTTGTTCCTTCTTACTTAACAACTGCTCCTTTTTACTTAACAACTGTTCTTTATTCATCCTCTTTCATCCTTATACTCTATTAATCATTTAAGTATTTTTTTAAACACACAATATCATATGTATCCCATTTATATTTATCAAGATACTCAAACCAGATATCTTCCTGATTTTCAATATTTTCCAATTTCTTTAAGAACTCTTCCGTATGTTGTTCTTTCGGAATAATTACGACTCCGGTATCATCGCATACAGCAATACTTCCTTCATATTTATCTCTGTGTTCTTTTTCAATTACACTGTCTAACGGTTGTTCAATGTATTTATTAAAACATCCCACCGGACTAAATCCTTTACACCACATCGGATAATTCTGCTTAATAATATCATTTGCATCTCTCATATTGGCATTTGATATAATCGCAACTGCCTCTCGATACAGTACTGCAAACTTTGTTACAAGCTCTCCGATAATTGCACGGTCACCACAGTTAAAAGCTTCGATCATTACAACATCTCCGGCCTGCACTTCACGGATCTGTTCATGTATGCTCCAGTTTGATTCATCCAATGCGTAGATCCATTTTACATTTCCCACCGCAAAATGCCCTCTGTTCACCGCATGAGAATCTTTAAATACGCCTGTTTTCCCCAGACAGTCTGCCACTTCTGTTGTAGAAATTCGATTCATTCTGATTTTTCTTATGATTTCGTTCTTAATATCCATGTTTTCTCCTATGATTCGAAAGATACTTTCAATGTATTCTTTACTTCTTTTTCAATTTCTTCAATTCTCTCTTTTGATTCTGCACGTGCAATAAAAAATCCTACTCTGGAACGATCATCCTGTGCCTTCTCTATAATATCGCCTTCTTTAAATTCAAGCTGAAGCTGTAAAATTTCCGGAATTGCATTAATCTGCTCAACACCTTCAATTTTGGTAATCTTCTTTCCTTCTGATTCGATATCCAGAAATTCCAGAACTGCTGCTCTTTCTTTCATTTTCTCCGCATCTGATATATGCAGTTCTTCCACAGATGGAGTCTTGCCAAGTGCTGCATTGATCAGCAGCTGATAGTTGTCTACCCCTGACATAAATGGAACAATATCAGAAGCAATTCTGCTTCCACCTCCACGTGCCGCCATCTCAATCAGATAATAATCTCCATCTTCGAACTTGTATTCGGAATGTGTGATTGCATATTTAATTCCTGTTCCGCTGATCAGCTCGTCATTTGTTTTTCTGAGCAGGTCATAATCAAATGTCTCATTGTAGTTCGTAAAAAACAACTTTGAGGCTATATTTCTGTTATAAGAATAATGTTCTTTCTGAGAGATCGCCAGTGTATGGTGTGTTCCATCAATCACAATACCATCCACTGTAAATTCTGTGCCTTCAATATATCTCTCCACAAGCACATAATCACCACTATTTGTAAAGGCTTCCGTCTCTGCGAATCGATCTCTCAATTCCTGTTCGGATTCTATCGTAAATATTCCACGGCTGGACTGGGAATCCAATGGTTTGATAATCACCTTTTTTCCCAATTCTCTGTAGAACTCGATTGCTTCTTCTACATTTGTACATAATCTGTACTCCGGATACTTAAATTTATTTTCCCGGCAATACTCTCTCATTTTAAATTTGTTTGTAAAAAGTTCTGCCATTTCATGACCAATTCCAGGACACCCCATCTGTTCTGCAACATAAGCTACTGTTGGAACAGCAATATCACTCTGATCTGTCAGCACTGCATCAATCTTATATTCCTTTGCAAGTGCCAGATTCTTCTCTTTGTCTCTTACATCCATTACACCTGTAAAATCCGCGTACTTAAATCCAATAGAATCTTCATAAAGATTTGAATTCACTACTTCATATCCCAAACTTTTTACTTTCTTAATCAGTGGAACCTGCCATGTTCCCCCTGCAATTACCATTACTCTTTTCATCATTCGCTCCGACCTTCCTTTAAATCTACAACCTTTTTTACAACAGGTCTTCTCCGTCTTTTACAATACTCTCTATTACATACTGTGGCTGATTATTGATACACATATAAATTCTTCCTGTATACTCTCCGATAATTCCAAGCACGCCCAGGATCAGACCTCCTAAAAACAGTGTAACAGCCATCTGCGATGTATATCCCACTTGAATTGTAGGTATAATCAGTTTTCTTATTAATGAGATAATTCCTAGCAACACTCCGCATACAGAACTGATAAATCCAAGTGCACTTCCGACTCGTAAAGGTTTAATTGAAAATGCTGTAAATCCATTGATCCACAGTTTTAATAATTTCTTAAAATTATAGCCGCTCTTTCCTGTTGCTCTTTCTCTCTGTTTCAGATGAACATTTCCTATCTTTCCTGATGTTCTGAGTAGAAGTCCTGCAATGTAAGGGTATGGATTCTGATATTTGACCATCTCTTTCACTACAAATCTTTTTGCCATAAAAAAAGATGATAATCCTATCTCTTTAGGCTTATCAATCATATGATACAGCATAAATTCATTCACTTTTGTACCAAATCTTCGAACAGCCGATTTCTGTGTAGTCTCTGTATATTTTGCGCAGACTACATCATATCCTTCCTGCATCTTGTCATAGAAATCCCATACCATTCCTACCGGTGTCTGTCCATCATCATCTGAAGTCATAATATACTTTCCGGATGCCTGGTTAAACCCTGCCAGCAATGCGTTTGGCTGTCCGAAATTCTTAGCAAAATTGATTCCGATGATTCTTCCATTTTCTTTTGAAAGCCGATTGATCAATCCCTTTGTATTATCTTTTGAATTGTCATTGACCAAAATAATCTCATATTCAAATCCTTCTCTTTTTTTCATTGCAGCTTCAATCTCGCTGATCACGCCTTCCAGATTCTTTTCTGAACAATAGCATGGAATTACAAATGAAATATCCATTCAATCATTTCACAGATCAGATTTTCTAAAGTATTAAAATCCGACCTGTGTACTCCTTTCTCTTTATCTCGTATAAGCCATCTCTGTACTTTTTTTATTTTCCAGACAGATACTGCGTGCCGGAACATAGACACTATATGGCTCTGTATTCTCTTTGACAAATGCACCTGCCCCAACCAGTGTTGCATATTCCAGCGTCCTGTTTCCAAGTACCGTACTGTTAATTCCGAGAAAACAATTATTCTTTACAACTGTTTTTCCTGCGATAACAGAATCCACTGAAAAGAAATTATAATCTCCAACCTGCGATTCATGTGAAATCTGGCTTCCGTTCCATATAATGTTGGAATTTCCAATCTTTGTTCCATACGCCAATGTAACATGTTCGAGAATAATATTCCCCTCGCCCATTGCAACACTCTCGTCTACTACACTCGGATGAACAAAATTTTCGATCCTATATCCTTTTCTTTTCGCATCTTCAAACTTCTGCTGTCGAATCTGATTCATTTTCTTATAACCAAGCGCAATAACCATCGTATATTCTGTTGGTGGATATGCTTTTTCAACTTCTTCATAAGCCACTGCCGGCAGACCATCATAGGTATCACTTTTAAGATATGCTTTATCTACCGTATATGCCACAATCTGTACGTCTGCATATTTTTCAAAATAATATCGAAGCATTTTCCCAAAATCTGTCGTACCAAAGATCACACATTTTCTCTTCATTCTTTTATCCTCTGTTTTTACTATACCGGTTCTTTTACTTTCCACTATAAAATGCTTTTACTTTCTCCGCAATGTAATCTACATTTTCTGCTTCGAGTCCATAATACATCGGCAAACGCAGAAGTCTTTCGCTTTCAGTCGTCGTATATTTATCTTCCCCACGGAATTCTCCGTATTTCATACCTGCCGGAGCTGTATGCAGTGGAATATAATGGAATACGGAAATAATACCATTCTCTTTCAAGTATCCAATCAGTTTCTGACGTTCCTCCAGATCTCTCGCTTTGATATAGAACATATGAGCATTATGTACGCAATCCTCAGGAATAACCGGCAATTCAATCTTTCCTGCTTCTTCCAGTTCCTTTAAAGCTTCATAATATCTGTTCCATGTTTTCATTCGATCATCATAAATCTCCTGTGCTTTTTCAAGCTGTGCCCAGAGATATGCTGCATTCAATTCACTTGGAAGATAAGATGAACCCGCATCCATCCATGTATATTTATCAATCTGACCACGGAAAAATTTACTTCTGTTTGTTCCTTTTTCTCTTACGATTTCTGCGCGTTCAATATCTTCCGGATCACGAATCAGAAGTGCTCCACCTTCTCCCATGCTGTAATTCTTTGTTTCATGAAAGCTAAAGCAGCCGTAATCACCGATTGTACCAAGTGCTTTTCCCTTATAGGAAGCCATAACTCCCTGTGCAGCATCCTCTACAACTTTCAGATCATATTTCTGTGCAATTGCACAAATCTCATCCATCTTACAGGCTACACCGGCATAATGAACCGGAACGATTGCTTTTGTCTTCTCCGTAATCGCATTCTCAATCAGCCTCTCATCAATATTCATTGTTTCCGGATGAATATCAACAAATACTGCCTTGGCACCTCTTAATACAAACGCATCCGCTGTTGATACAAATGTATAGGACGGCATGATCACCTCATCCCCTGGTTTAATATCCAGAAGGATTGCTGCCATCTCTGTAGCATGTGTACAGGATGTCGTCAACAGTGTCTTGGCTGTTCCTGTATTTTCTTCAATCCATTTAGAACATTGTTTTGTAAATGCTCCATCACCACAGATTTTATGATTTTCAATTGCTTGTCTGATATAATCGATCTCTGTTCCGACGATTGGTGGTACATTAAAATTAATCATTCTCTTTTTTCCTCATTCCTTTGAAAACTTCCATATTTGATAGCCATCTAACTCTTTGTATAATTCTGCCTTTGCTTCAGGATAATACCGTTCCTGCAAATACTGCACTTTTTGATCTAAAGTTTTCCACTCTGAATCCACAAGATATACCTTCTCATTTATTAATGCTTTTAATGGCTGTTCGGCATCATATGTTTGTAATATCTGATTGCAATCCGGGAAATTTGTTGTTACACCTGCAAGATATAAAGCATTGTCAAATTCTCCTGTCGGAATTGCTTTCCACGGATTCCAGTCATAATAGAACACTTGCATCATTGTCTGAAAATCCAGTAAATACAAATTTTCCTTATGTGTTTCTATCTCATTGATCAGTTCTTCCGACTTCGCCCCTTTATTGACTATTTTACGATATTTACTCGCTTTATAGTTCCATGACTCATAAAATGTATTCTCTATATATTCCTTGCGCCCCCAACTATCTACATCCTGATAGGATCGATCCGGTAAATAAAGTGGCAATTGCAAAAATAGACATACTGTATTTATTATAACACAGACTCTCCTATATTCAATAAATTCTCTTTTATTTTCACATTCTAATTTTTCCCAAAAGTAAAAGAGGGTTAAAAATCCGCCTAAAAACACTGCATATTCCGTTCGATACACGGTTCTTTCAATCAAAAAGCAATATAAAATATAGGCAAATCCGATTCCCCATATCACAATTGCTGTCCAACAATTTTTTCTCTGAAAAACAATACTTAATATTGTAAGCACCACACAGGCAAGGAAAACAGGATATCCCTGTAAACCACGGTTCTGTATCTCTTCTATTATTCCCTCCTTAGATATCTCTACATTTTTTTTATAATCCTGTATAATATCTGCGGCCTTCTGCATAATGTCCAAAGAGAAGACTTCATTATCTGCAAAATTCCAGTTACGCATCATCTTATAATCATTTTCTGAAATTCCGATTTTCTGAAGTTCTTCCGCGTATGCTTCATATCCATAATCACTTGCATCTACGATTGCAGCCCTTGCTTCGCTATATTCTTTGAAGTATTTGTATTCCAGATCCTTATTATAAGAATAATCATCAAATAACTTGCAGCCTGTTACTACTAAGATTAACAGCAGTCCCGCACTGATAATTTTTCTCATCTTTAGCCAAAAACGTCTGTGATCCGTCTCATTTTTCCACACCCGGACAATCTCTACAATAAGAATAAATAAAAGGAAACCGCCCGCGAGATAAATAATATTAAACCTGAACCACGTTCCAATTACGCACAAAATCGCCGCCGATATCTCTATCCGCAACGATCTTTGTTCAAACAGCGCCCATAGAAACACAAGGCTGCCTGCCATGACAGCTATCATTGCTGTTTTGGTGAACTGCATAAGAATATACGCATCACTGCCAAACACAGTCAATAATAAAGTTATTACCATAAGCGCCATTGATCTGTTCAATTTTTTCAATAACATATATGAAAGTATTGTAAAACTAAGAAAACAGAGTAATAACTGAAAAATAAGATACCAACTGATTTCTGGTAAAATAAGATAGAATGGGGTCAACAGATATCCCCACAGGACATTGATAAAAATCAAATGTGGATTTAAACTCCCCCCATAAGCTCCTGACAAAATCGCAGACATCACAAAATCATCTGACACTTCATATTTAACATCACAAAATACTAAAATTGAAGCTAAAAAAAGAAGATTCAATGTGATAGCAGACAATGTTTCCGATTTCCAGATCTTACTGATACAGTTTTTCAAACTTGTTTTTTTCGTCTTATCCATACTTCTCACCTTCTTTTTTTCTATTTAATCAGTTTCCTGATCTCTATTGTTCCTATTTCTTTTCGATATAGTTCCCTACAATCTCCCAGACCAGTTTTTCTTTTGTCATAAGGAGTACAACCCCATAAATCCCAAAGAACACGCATGCGCTGATTGCAAGCATTACAAATGACTGTATCTCCATGCTCCAGCCAGATGATTCTAAATCAAGCAAGCCCTTCACTAAACTCCCACCGATGGTTGCCACTACAATCGCTGCTCCAATTTTCACTCCACTGACATCGCGCATGATATCCTTTAATATCTCTTTCAAATACACACATTGAACCAGAAGTACCACCAATTCAGCTATCACAGTAGCAAGTGCTGCACCGGATGATGCCATCTTCGGAATCAGAACCAGATTCAGAAGGAAATCAGCAACTGCACCACACACGATAGAATTTAACACCTTCTGTTCCTGATTCTGTGGCGTAAGAATCTGAATCCCGGTAATATTAGACATACCGATCAAAAGTACTGTCGGCATCAGAATAATCATCGGAAGTACCGCGCACTGATACCCGTCTCCTGCAAGAAACTGAATCGATTCTGATGCATACAGCATAAAATAAATGGTCAATGGAAGTCCTGCTACAACTACAAAATTGACTGCTTTCCCGATCATTCTGTAAAAATCTTCTGTTTTTTCTTTCTTAATATAATAAGAAAGCCTTGGCAAAAGTACTGTTCCAAGAGAAGTGATCAGCGTAACAAGTATTGTTTTTACTTTAATTGCTGCATTATAGTATCCAACTTCTGTATTCCCCTGCATGAACCGAAGCATTACAACATCTAGATTCGTATAAACACTGGTTGCGGCTGCCATTGCAAAAAAACGCAAAATCGGCTTTATATGTATCCGAAAATCATATGTCCCACTTTTCTTAAAAGAAACAAATTTTGTTGCATACACAAAGTTAAACACATAAGATGCAGAGCTCGCAAATACAGTAATTCCTCCATAGACAATATAATCTTCCGGATTATGTACCAGAAGGAACATCAACACCAGTGATAATAGTTTTACAACCATGTTGCATACCGTAATATACGCGTACTGCTCCAATGCGTTATATAGCCATGTGATAGCAAACATATTTAGAACCATTCCGATTCCGTTAATAATATATAATTCTTTTTCTGCTGCAAACTCCGGCACTAACGCTACTGTAACTACGAAAACGATACAGGTTAAAAACATCGTAATTGAATTGATGATCAATAATTCCTGCACTGTTTTTGACAATTTTTCTTTATCATCTCTTACTTTTGCGCATGCCCGGATTCCATAGGTTGGAATTCCCAAAGATGCAAACATATTGAAGTATGTTATAACAGCACTCGCTGTTGCCACCTTACCATTTCCGGTTGCCATCAAGACTCTTGAAATGTACGGAAATGTAATCAGTGGAAATACAATTGAAGATGCTGACATAATAAAATTCATGATAAAGTTAAATTTAACAGAGTGAATCTTCATATTACGACCTTTCTTTAACCATTTCGCACCTTACTCAACCGGACGATCAACGAGTAAAATCTAAATCCGGATTTTCTCAAGAGACGAAGCATTCCGCTAAATTCTCCGGATTTTTCGTAAACATATGCATTTTTTTCTTTTACTTCTGCATCAAATTCTTTAAA
The DNA here is from genome assembly GCF_020561005.1 of Mediterraneibacter sp. 210702-DFI.3.120. NCBI lineage: Bacteria > Bacillati > Bacillota > Clostridia > Lachnospirales > Lachnospiraceae > Mediterraneibacter > Mediterraneibacter sp. 210702-DFI.3.120. The sequence continues at coordinate 43,249 of NZ_JAJCNG010000005.1, forward strand.
TTTTTTCTGTATTACTTTATCTCCAGAACCAAAGCTTATAAACACATCTACCTGTCCATGCACCATTTCCGCTATTCTGCGTGCCATATACAATTCTTTTAATTTATCATAATCTGCTTTTTCTTTGTAGGCATTAATATAATCAAGTACATGAAAAATAACGTCAATATGATTCTGCATATGTTTCTGATATCCCAGCATGCTCACACTCTGATTCACCTGTGCAAGACGATACATATAAACAAAAATATCAAAATAAATCACATTTTTCACATACGGGATTGGATACAAAATGTACTCTACATCCACATAGAAGCTATGTTCGTCTAAACGAATCTGATTTTCTTTTAGAATTGATGTTTTTAAAACAAGCGCATGCATAGAGATTCTCGTCTCATTTGCAATCATCTCAAACGGCATCTGTTCTTCTTTTCTGATTTCTGGAAAGGTAACCGGATTTAATTCGCCTGTTACGTCATTCACTTCATAATAATTAGTAAATACATAGTCTGCATCGCATGTTTTCAATCTTTGAATCAGTTCTGCAAATCCATCCTGATCTACCCAGTCATCTCCGTCTACAACCTTAAAGTATTTTCCTTTTGCTTCACCAATCCCTCTATTGATCGTAGAACCGTGCCCTCCATTCTCCTTAGAGATCACGCGAAACGTATCTGGATATTTTTCTTCATACTTTCTTCCGATTTCTGCTGTCTTATCTTTCGAACCATCATCGACAATAAGCACTTCAATATCATCCAACACTCTCTCATCCACAAAGGAGTCCAGAGTGTTCTCTAAAAATTTTTCCACATTATAGGAAGGTACTGTGACCGTCAGTATTTTTTCCACCTTTTCTACCTGCTTTCCGATTTTTACAGTTTTGTTGATACCATTCTTCTGGCTTTAGATAAAAGACGCATCAGCCAATACTGTTTGTAATTCAATATCCATAAATGAAGCTTATCTTTTCTACTCCATTGATTTATGTATTTATTATTCTTAACATTCCCAATTCTTGACTTTGTATAATCTCTGTACTTCTGAAGATATGTCCCATCGTCTCCCTCAAGTACAAGTTCTTTCGATGGTTCAAAATAAGCATTTGCCAAAACTAGATATTCTAATTCTTCGCGGTAAGTTTCGTATTTTCCATTTTCACGATATACCGACAATATATGATCTATTACTTCCATTTTATCATGACTGCTTTTCTCATGATTTTTCCCTGTCATAATTGAATTTTCGCGAATAATATAATAATATAATGGTTCTTTTAAATAACTGATTCTTTCCGCTTTCAGGAAAAATATCGGTGTTGTTGCCAGATCTTCAAAATATAATCCTTTTGGGAATGGACAATCTGCTTTCACGTAAAATTCTCTGTTGAACAATTTTGCCCAGGCCGCCGGTGGTGCAAGCAGTAATTGGTGTTCCTTCTCTAAAGAAATCACTTTTCCACCAGGAATCTGTGTTGTCCGAACTTCCTCTATCCCATTTTCCACGCAACAATAATCAAAAAGAACCATATCGCATGCCATTTTTTCAGCTTCTGTCACTGTTTTTTCAACCAGATCTTTCGCTATGTAATCATCACTGTCTACAAATAGCAAATATTTCCCTGTAGCCAGTTTTACGCCGGCATTTCGTGCATCACTTAATCCACCATTCTGTTTATGCAACACTTGAATTCTATTATCCTTTTGAGCCAGCTCTTCACACATTTCACCGCAACGATCCGGCGATCCATCATTTACAAGTATAATTTCCAGTTCCTGATACGTCTGTTCACAGATGCTTTTCACGCAACGTTCCAGATATTGTTCTACTTTATATACCGGTACAACTACACTTACCAGTTCCACTCACATTACCTCCTGCTGACTGCTGCCAGTCTGTCCTTCATTCTTCTCAACTGAGACATCAATACCATCATTCCATACATTCGATACTGTAATAGTTTCAAGAGGATCTTATCTTTTCCTGCTATCTGCTGCACATAATAATTCTTATTCATCTGTGGAAATTTATTGTATGCATAATCTCTGAACTTCTTAAGATATTCGCTTTTTCTGTCATTTAATACGATTTCTTTTGATGGCACGAAATAGGTATTTTCAAATACGAGATATTCCAGTTCATTTCTATATGTCTCTATAAGATTTTCTCTTTCAAAATATTCAAGAAGTTGATTCACCGCCCATGTACGATCTTCATAATTCTTTTCAAAATTCCTGCTGTGCATAATTGATCCGTCGCGCATAAGATAATAATAATAAACTTCCGGCAAGTACACGATCTTTTTCGTCTTTGTCATAACTTTTGGAATCGTTGCCAGGTCTTCATAATATCTCCCCTTTGGAAATTGAAAGCCACTTTCTTTCCAAAGCTCTCTGCGAATCAGCTTATTTACAGCCGAACAGGATCTCATGATCAATTCTTTTTCTTCTGCAACCTCTATCACCCGGTTTGCTGAAAAAGGAAATGTAAACCGATCTGTCAGATTTCCATTTTCCTCTTCTCCGATATAATCAAAGATAACCATATCCGCCTGATTTTTTTCTGCTGTCTCTACTGTATCACGCACAAGATTTTCATGGATTCTATCATCACTGTCAACAAATAAGAGATACTTTCCTTCTGCCTTTTCCACGCCTGCGTTTCTCGCATCTCCAAGTCCGCCATTCTCCTTGTGGATTACTTTTATACGTCCATCCCGCTCTGCATATTCATCACAGATCACACCACTTTTATCTTTCGAACCATCATCTACAAGAATAATTTCTAATCCTTGATAGCTTTGCCCACATACACTCTGAATACATCTGGCAAGATATTTTTCCACATTATAGACAGGTACAATTACACTTACAAGCTCCATATTTTGCTCCTATTATGATATAGTAAAATGATCAGTTCACTTTTTCTAATTATAGTTTAGCGAATCAAACTCTTCAATTCCTGATCCTGATTTGCAAGATCATACTGTTCTGCATTATCAAGGAATTCTGCTGATTGTCTTTCCATTCTGTTGTCTAAAATTTCCTCAGCCCAGTATTTTGCGCCTGATTTTAGAGGAATAAAATAACACGCTTTCGTTATTTTAGATTCTTTTGTTATCTCATCACTCATAAAACACGGTAAACCTGCTGACTGTGCCTCGATTCCTGCGATTGGAAGTCCTTCAAAATTAGAAGGTAGTAAAAATGCGTCCATTCCCTGATACAGATAGTCCGTATCACTTCGTCTTCCAAGAAGTTTTACAACATCTTCCAGATTCTTTTCAGCAACTATTTGTCTGACTTTTTCAAATCTGACTCCGTCTCCTGCAAGAAGCAGAACTGTGTTGGGATCTTTTTTATGAACTTCTTCAAATACATCTAGAAGAAAATAATGATTCTTCTGATAGCAGAAGTTTCCCACATGACCGATTACAAATTGGTCAGTTATCCCCATACTCCCTCGGATTTCTTCTCTTTTCTGCACACTGTACTTATATTTTTCTCTATCCACAGCATTATGAATTACACAGAATTTTGATGAATTCACTATTTTTTTGGGAAATAACCATTCGCCGGCTTTCACAGAACATCCATAAAATTCTGTTCCGTATCGATATAAAAACAAGCGGCAGAACTTATGAATCCCGTTAAATAGATTTCTCTTTAAAGCACTTTCACAGTCATTTCCACTGGAATGACTGTGAATCATTCTTCTCTCCACCCCCGAATGCTTTGCGGCAATTGCCGCAATACAGTCAATCGCTGTTGAGATATTCAGATAAACGGCATCATACTGCCCCTCTTTCATAATTCTACACACTTGCCGATATTGAGACACCGGATGTTTCAAATTGGCAATGGCATATAAATTTGAATGGCATTTTTTTAATTCCTTCTGTAACTCTACGTCGATTTCGTTCGTGAGAAAATCGATCCTCACCTCTTCATTTGACACTTTTGTCAGGAAATTCAAAAGATATTTATCAATTCCTCCTGATTTTCCATCCATGATAAATCCTACCAGAAGCTTTTTCATCCCTTTTCCTCTCTACGAACCTGATATGAATATTGTACCAGATAACCACTGAACACCCATAACGCAAAAGCACTTGGGGAATTCGTATAGATTCCGTCTAATAAAAGCAACATACTTATAAGTACTGTTCCTGCCACAGCAAGAATTGCGATAAGATACAAACTATCACTGTCCGATTTCTTAAAGACCGGAACTAAAACATATTGTATAATTCTAAATGTGATCAAAAGGAAAAGAACAAATCCAAGGATTCCCTGAAATGCCAAAGTATTAAAAAATGCATTGTGCATACTCGTATAATCACCCACTTCATTATTTACAGCATATGTCTCCGGCACATGTTCTTTTGCATATGAAATAAATGTGGAATACCCAGCTCCGTATATAGGACTTGTCTGCCAGACTTCTACTGCACTTTTCCATAACGAGATTCTTCCATTGGTAGCATCTTTTTCAATATTCTCATGTCTTGCTGTCTGAATCTTGTTTCCTTTCTTCGTTTTCGTAGAAATTGTAGTCTGAGGTTTTGTAGTCTTCTGTGCAGTTTTATTTGCCATTTCAGTCTGATACCTGGTATTTTCTGTCTTTAATACCTGCATTCCTCCAACTGACACAATCATAATACACAATACGATCAAAAGATTTTTAACATATCTATACTTCTTGTTTTCACTCTTCCTATGAATCAGGCAAAAATATAAAAGAAATCCTCCACACAAAACAAAAGCGATCTCACCGGTTCTTGAATCTGAATAGGTTACATATCCCAAATTAAGTAATGCCGCAATTACATAAAAAAGTTTCTTTATTCCTTTCTGCTGAAATATGAATAAAACAGCCAGAATAAAACCTATCACACTAAAAACCGCTCCATAATTAGGGTCTGTATATACGCCCCATAATCTATCCCAGGTATACCCGGTAACAATGAATTCCCCCTCCGGTGTTGTAAGATATTCCGAATAAGATTGAACCATCATAACAAGACTTGTTACAGCAGATACAGACGTTACAATAATCATCAAGTGTGAAAGAATATTAAATTCTTTTCTGTACTTCTCCGTGTCACGATCCAGATCACATACGTATAATGCAAAAAACTGAATTCCTGTCCAGAGAATCCATTTCAGATTATCTGTCATGCCATACTGTCTATTCATAAATGTACTAAGCAGAAAGCTCAGACAAAAGAATATCATCAAGATCAGACATGGCATTTTTCTATATTTCTTCCTGTTTATAATACGGACCAAAATCACAAATAATCCTAACACTAATGTCAATTTCACAAGGATTGGCTGTATTGGTGATATATAAATTATAGAAATAAATGTCGCAAATGCCAGACATAGATAACTGATCTTAAATACAAGTTCTAATATTTCTTCATAGTTCTGTTTTAATTTGTCCATTAGATCCCCTTTGCACTTCGTGTCTATCTCATTAGTATCTGTCTTGCTAGTTCCTGTTCTGATTTTTCTCAATCAATCCTCGAATTAATTCTTCTATTTTTCGGTAAGACTTTGGTCTGTCAAACTGCTCTTCCGCAATTTTGCGTGCCTTTTCACCCATTTTTACTCTTGCTTCTTCATTTTTATAAAGCTTCTCAATCATATCCGCAAGAATATTTACATCTTCCGGAATAATATTCACACCAAAGCCATCGTTTTTCACCTTCGCACGGAATTCCGGACTCATACAGGTATTGATCATTGGTTTTCCTGCTGCCAGATAATCTCCGATCTTCGTGACAATGCTCTGCGGAGCCTTCTTAACAAAAGAGTTCACCAGAATATCTGATTTCTTAAGATATGCTGCCATCAGATCATAAGGTGCATATCCAACAAATTCTACATTTGATATCTTTCTTGAATTTGCAAGTTCTTCCAATTCTTCTTTCATTGGTCCACCACCAAGAATTTTTATCTTAATCTGTGGCATACCGCGTTTTGCAAGTTCTTCACCTGCCAAAACCATCGTACGGATATCATAACTCGTTCCGATCGTTCCTGCGTACGATACCCAGAATTCTTCTTTATCTTTTACAATCTCAGCTGTCCGCTGTGCTGCTCCCGCATCGAACACCGTCAGTTCATTTCCCACATAAACTGTTTCTCTCGGAATATCTCTGTTCCGTCTTTTAAACGGGCGGTCACGGTATTCATCCGATGTACCGATCACTCCACTTGCAAGTCTGTAAACTTTCTCTGCATCTCGAAGCAGGGAATAAAAAATAATATCACTTATCACCGGAATATCTATTATCATCCTCATTGCTTCCGGCCAAAGATCATTCACATCTGCAACAAACGGAATTCCTTTCTTCTTTGCATATTCTGCCGCCGCCAGTGCTACGTCATTCGGTGGAATCTCAGCATATAAAAGATCATAGTCTCCCTCTTTCTCAAGAAGATTCATCAGGTTCTTTGCTGCAATTCTATGACTATAGATTCTACGTAGATCAATATTTTTCTTATATCCCGGCTCATAAATGAACTTGACCCCAAATTTGTATTTTTCATTTTTAATTTTTTCCAGATCACGCTGTGCTTTTTCCCAATGCTGAAAGGTTGTTGTAATCAGATCAACCTGATAACCAGCATCTGCGAGAAATTCACAGACAGAACGAAATCTTGTATACCCTTTTTCATCATCCAGACGAATTCCCATTGTAATAACTGCTACTTTATACATTATTTTTCTCCCGCTTGATATTTCTTTCTATGATCTATCTCTCCGACTTCGTCTTTGAATAAATCACAGGCATTCCTGTTCGCACAATATGCACCATTCTTCCAAGTGCTGTACACAAAAATGTGGAATGTGTGTTCAAACATTTTAAAGTAATCTTAAGTGCCTTACTGTCCTTCGCTTCTGCTTTTGGAAGCAGCTGCTGAAACAGCGGATCCCGGAATACTTCCCTGCAAAATTGCTTTCGATCTTTTGAGTTCATTCCTGACTGATGATCGCAATTTCTTTCTAAGGCTGAAAGAATATATCTTCCATACAGTCCTCCAAGAATAGCGCAGTGTTGAGGCGTATCTACTCTCCAATACCTCTGCTGATTCAGTAACATTTCAATACGTCTTCTGTGAAGCGGATAATAATCCGGTACAAACTTAGTTGTCAGACTTCCTGTCATTCTTTTCGCATAATGATACGGTGCAATATTCAATAAATTCATTGAATCAATATCATTACAATAATTAATATTAAATACGATATCCTCAATCAATCTGACCGTTTCATAGCGAAATTTATTTTCTTTGATATAGTCCAGATCATACACTTTATTCCACGCATAACCATAAATCGTCTCCTGTTCCAATCGGATCATATAATTATGGATTTCTTCAATATCCGTAAAATATTTTTCTTCTGGCCGGATCTCATGGGCATAAGCAAAGCTTCCATCTTCATTGTAATATTCTTCAAGATGTCCAAAAACAACAAGTTTTGCTCTGTTTTTTTCTAAAGAATCTGCCACTTGTTGTAAAAGGTCCATGTCTACTGTATCATCCGGATCCATAAACCAGATATATCTTCCGGCTGCATGTTGAATCCCTGTATTTCTTGCTTCACTGAGCCCTTTATTCTGTTCATGATGTATCACCCGGATTCTTGCATCCTTCTCTTTTAATTTCTCAGCCAGACTTCCTGTTTTATCCGGAGATCCATCCTCTACGATAATTAATTCCCATTCCTGAAATGTCTGGGATTCTATACTCTCTACCGCTTTGGCAAGATATTTTTCTACTCCATATGCCGGCATTACAACTGTAAATAATGGGCGTGTCTTACTCATATCATTTTCCTTAATCATCTTTTCTCTATAACATCACGATTCCCGCAGACAAATTTCTGCCTGCGGGTTTCTCTCGTTGTCTATTACTCTGTTGCTGTTCCGCCTTCCAGAGTTTCTCCGTTCTCCACTTTATCCATAGCTTCTTTGATCGCGTCTACAGACTCCTGATTTGGTTGCATTACATATAAAGGCTTACCGGAATAAGAATAACAATACTGAGTGTCTCCTGTTCCATCTGCTGCCATTGATGTAATTGTCCATTGCGGGTTCTCAGAAAGCTGGGTTTTAATCAATTCCTGAATCTGAGCTTCAGACATATTTGTTTCAACATTTCCACTTACACTATTAAGAATTCCATTTGCTCCTGTCAAAATTGCCGGAGATACCATCTTCTTGATCATTGCTGTAATTACCGCCTGCTGATCCTTACCGCGCTGATTATCTCCTCCTGGTACATTCTGACGCTCTCTCGAAAATGCTAACGCCTGTTTTCCGTTAAAGTGGTTGGTTCCCTGTACAACATCCATCACAAGTCCTGAATCTTCACTTGTTGTAAAGGCATACTCAGATTCTACATCTACTCCACCAAGTGCATCTACCATTGTGATCAGGGAGGTAAAGTTTACTCGCGCGTAGAAATCAAGATTCGTATCATATAACTTCTCTAATGTCTTCATAGACTTATCCACGCCATAGATTCCTGCATGTGTCAGTTTATCTTTCTGTCCACCTGAAACCTCAGGAATTTCGACATAATAATCACGCGGTGTGGTTACAAGCAGGATCTGGTGTGTTGTTGGATTGACTTCTGCTATGATATTTACATCACTTCGGCTGTTTGTCTCAATTGCTCCATAAACATCAATACCACTGATGTATACACTGAATGTATCATTTTTCACTTCAACATCAGATGAGGTATCTTCTATCTCAGTCTTAATGTCATGGGAATAAATCACTTTTGTATTATCTTCATACCCTTCAAATGCTTCTTCAAGAACTCCTGTAAATCCCTGATTATAAATAATCGCATCTACTTTTCCATCATGAAGAGCCTCGGCCTGTTCTGCCAATGTATCATACTCTTCTGTCTTAATTTCCGTTCCGAGTTCTTCATTAATTGCCTGAACAGTCTGTTTAATCTGATCTCCATTCATCTTATATTGTACACCAAATGTGTAATTTTTTGCATCTTTGATTGCCTCTGCTGAATCATCTGCCATAACAGATACAACTACTTTATCTAGTTTATACTCTCCACCAGAGATTTTGGAAACCGTTCCACTTACCTTGAACAGATAATACGAACTAAAAATCAACAATACGGTAATCAATACGCTGATAATTTTTCCTGTAATCGCATTTTTCTTGGAAAAGAACTGGCTTGCCAGAATAACTCCCCAAAACAGCACCAATGCTACAGTTGCTGCAACAACATACTTTGTCGGAAGCATATTCAATTTAAATATGCCTGCCATAAAAATCCCTGTCGCAATAAGCTGAACAATTGCCAGAACTAATCCAATTGTTCTGCTGAGTTTATTCTCTCTCTTTTTCACCTTTCTCCTTCGGCGATGTCTGTCAGATGTATTTTTTCTATTGGAATGTCTTTTCTTTCTTCGCACATCATTTCTTTCATCAGAAGGTCTCCTGCGCCGAGATCTTTTTTCCTGCTGACTCATATTCTTTAGTTTCCTTCCCTGTAAATCATTCTCTATGTTTCTATCTGTCGCTTTCTAATGGCACTGCCAAACGCAATTTCTACGCTTAACAGCCCATGAATACTAATTTAATATACCATTTCAACCTTCATTTCGCAACATAAGCCTTGTATTCTAAAAAAATCTTAATCTTTTTGATCTATTTAAAATACTTTTACTTCCTCACGAAATTGTTGCTTTTCTTCACAATCATTCAAACTTTCAATCAGTTCTGCTACAACTTCCGGGATCTCCGGTCTGAATTTCATATACCAGTCAAGCGTCTCGCGGATGTATTTCTTGCGAAACTTCTCATTTGCACAGAATGCGCTCTGCAGATTATGAAGACGATCTGCCCCTTTCACTGCATATGCCATAGAATTTGTCTTAATCCCTGCAATATAGGTCTCCATACAATATTCTTTTTCCTTCGTCACCAGCTTCACTGCTTTTAAGACATCTTCTCCCCCGATTTCTACAATCTCCTGTTCTGAAGCATCTGTATCCTCTAAAAGATCATGAAATACTGCCGCAACCCGATATTCAACCTGCTTACCATCCCGCCGAAGAATCTCTGCAACTGCAATCGGATGTACAATAAAAGGAGCTCCACCTATCCGAAACTGTCCTTCATGCTTCTTCTTCGCATACTCCAGTGCTTTCTGGTATATCTCTTCTCCCATGATATCCTCCTTTGAATCTTCCATATTTCTGTATCATCCGGCCAGTATCTTCCTGTTGTTTCGATAATTTTAGTATACGTTGTATTTCTCGTAAATGCAATTCTATCTCTTTAAACTTTTTCACCAAACCGCTCAACTTATGTTATAATTAGAAATAGGTTTTAAGAGATTTTTATATCTCTGACTCTTTATCGAAATCCGATAAAAATCCGAATCAAGAAAGTGGGTAACAACTATGTGGGCTTACAATGAAACTTTTTATCAAATCTACCCGATTGGATTCTGCGGTGCTCCGGTACATAATGACGGAGTAACAGAACACCGGATTCTTAAAATTGGTGAATGGGCAGAATATCTTGGTGATCTTGGAATCGGTTCAATCATCTTGAATCCGATTTTCGAATCAGACAACCATGGGTATGACACAAGAGATTTCCGCAAGATCGACTGTCGTCTTGGAACGAACGAAGACTTTAAAGAAGTCTGTGAAAAGCTGCATGATAACAATGTAAAGATCATGCTGGACGGAGTATTCAATCATGTTGGACGTGGCTTCTGGGCATTCAAGGATGTGCAGGAGAAGAAATGGGACTCTCCGTATAAAGACTGGTTCCATATCAGCTTCGACGGAAACAGTGCGTATAACGATGGTTTCTGGTATGAAGGATGGGAAGGTCATTTTGAACTTGTTAAATTAAATCTGCAGAATCCTGCAGTTGTCGACTATCTGCTTGACTGTGTCAAGATGTGGATTGAAGAGTTCGGCATAGACGGACTGCGTCTGGATGTAGCTTATTGCCTGGATCATAATTTCATGCGCCGTCTGCGCAGCTTCTGCGAGGAACTGAAACCGGGATTTGCACTGATCGGTGAGGTTCTCTTCGGCGACTACAACTTAATCGTAAACGACGAGATGCTTCACAGCTGTACAAACTATGAATGCTACAAAGGAATTTTTTCAAGCTTCAATTGCATGAATCTGTTTGAGATCGCACATTCTCTGAATCGCCAGTTCGGACCGGAGCAGTGGTGCATTTATCGTGGAAAGCATTTGATGACATTTGTAGATAATCATGATGTCACACGTATCGCAAGTATCCTGACGAACAAGAATCATCTTCCGCTTGCTTACGGTCTTCTCTTTGGTATGCCGGGTATTCCGTGTATCTATTATGGAAGTGAATGGGGCGAGGAAGGTGTGAAAGCACCGGATAATGACTATGCACTTCGTCCATGCTTCGAAGAGCCGAAGCCGAATGAACTGACTGATTTCATCAAAGAATTGATTGAAGTTCGCAGAAACAGTGATGCTCTTTGCAATGGTTCTTACCGAAATGTTGTCATTACAAATCATCAGCTGATCTTTGAACGCCGCACTGATAATGAACGTGTTCTCGTTGCGATCAATGCCGGTGATTCAGAATTTACTGCCGGAAATGGTGAACTGCAGGGCACTTTCACAGAACTGCTTGTAAATACAGACGAAGCAGAAACTGTAACTTTAAACGGACAGCTGACAATGCCAGCTTACAGCGTACAGTTCCTGAAAGCTGTATAAGATTTTACTGATTAAGTCATTAGAAAAAGGATGAGTGGTAATGTATCTCACATTTACCATTCATCCTTTTCTTTTTATAACTTCTTCACAAAAAGTGTACGCATCGCATTGAGTATTGCAAGTACCATAACTCCCACATCTGCAAAGATTGCGAGCCACATATTTGCAATTCCAAGTGCTCCGAGAATCAGGCACGCGCCCTTTACTGCGAGAGCAAATACAATATTCTGATATACGATTCCGAGACATTTCTTAGAAATTCGGATTGCCTTAACAATCTTCAACGGATCATCATCCATCAGGACAACATCTGCTGCCTCAATTGCCGCATCGGATCCCATTGCCCCCATCGCAATACCGATATCCGCTCTTCCAAGAACCGGTGCATCGTTAATGCCGTCTCCGACAAATGCCAGGTTTGCCTTCGCCGGCTTCTCAGCCAGAAGTCTTTCTACCTGCTCCACCTTATCTCCAGGAAGCAGTTCGCTATGAACCTCATCAATACCAAGATCTGCTGCCACCTGGTCTGCCACCTGTTTCGCATCTCCCGTCAACATGATTGTCTTCTGAATTCCTGCCTGTTTCAGTTTCGCGATTGCTTCTTTAGAAGTCGGTTTCTCAACATCTGAAATCACAATGTGTCCTGCATATTCGCCATCAATTGCCATATGTATGATTGTTCCTACTTTATGACATGATTTATATGGAATACCAAGACGATCCATCAGCTTAACATTTCCTGCTGCAACGCTTCTTCCGTCTACTTTCGCTGTAATTCCGTTTCCACTGATTTCTTCTATCTCACTGACACGGGAACGATCCAGTTCTTTTCCGTAAGCCCTCTGAATACTCTTGCTGATTGGATGAGATGACGCACTCTCTGCAAGTGCCGCATACTCTAAGAGCTGCTTTTCTTCCATCTGATTATGATGTACTCCGACCACTTCAAAAATTCCCTGAGTCAAAGTTCCTGTCTTATCAAAAACAACATATTTTGTCTTGGACAGTGCCTCGAGATAATTGGATCCTTTCACCAAAATTCCCTCATGGCTTGCCCCGCCGATTCCTGCGAAAAAGCTAAGTGGGATGCTGATAACCAGCGCGCACGGACAGCTGATTACAAGAAATGTCAGTGCTCTGTAGATCCAGTCATTCCACTGCGGTGCAGCTCCCATTGCAAACATTCTCACAAGTGGTGGAAGCACTGCAAGTGCAAGTGCGCCATAGCATACCGCCGGTGTATAATATTTTGCAAATTTAGAAATAAAGTTCTCTGATCTTGATTTTCTGGATGTGGATTCTTCTACCAGTTCCAGTACCTTGGATACCGTTGATTCTCCGAACTCTTTTGTTGTACGGATCTTCAACACACCTGTCAGATTGATACAGCCACTGATGATCTCATCTCCGGCTTTCGCTTCTCTCGGAACGCTTTCACCGGTCAACGCACTTGTATTCAGTGTAGAGGTTCCCTCTACAACCACACCGTCGATTGGCACTTTTTCTCCCGGCTGAACAATGATCACTGTTCCGATTTCAACTTCATCCGGATCCACCTGTTCAAGACTTCCATCCTGCTCTATGTTTGCATAATCCGGACGGATATCCATCAATTCACTGATATTTCTGCGGCTCTTTCCAACTGCATAGCTCTGGAAAAGTTCACCGATCTGATAAAACAGCATAACAGCAACCGCTTCATTAAAGTCTCCGGACTTCTCATAAAATGCAATCGCAATCGCACCGACCGTGGCGACTGCCATCAGGAAATTCTCATCAAATACCTGACGGTTTAAGATTCCCTTCCATGCTTTCTTCAAAATATCGTAACCAACGATCAGATATGGAATCAAAAATAATACAAATCTGATAATTCCTGTTACCGGAAGGAAATTCAATAGAATCAGGAGCACCGCCGCAGCGATGATCCTGGTCAGCATCTTCTTCTGCTTCTTCGTCATTCTTCTCACCCTCTTACAGGTAGATCTCGCAATCGTCCTCTACCTTCTTACAATTCTTCAGAACGTCTTTCATAACGCTCTTTGCATCCTGTCCCTCTTCAAACTCAACGATCATCTTCTGTGTCATGAAATTCACTGTTGCATTCTGAACACCTGCTGTGTTCTTTGCTGCATCTTCCATCTTATTTGCACAGTTTGCACAATCCACTTCAATCTTATAAGTCTTCTTCATCTTTCTCTTCTCCTTTGATCTTGTTTTTTGACTTTCATCAAACATGTTTCCTATTCATTTTCATTAAACGATTAAGCATTCGTTTAATCCTTATATTTACATTATAGCCAACCAAATGAAAAAGTCAATACATTTTGGTATTTTTATGTTACAATACCTTTATGATTATAGAGTTGCCAAAGGCGCTATTGAATTTCAATACCGAATAAAAGGAGAATTGTTTATGACTGACCATATTTTACCACATAATCATGGTGAACATCTGAATACAGAACTTCTTATAGATAATATTGCAAAGACAGAGGATTTCCAGATTGTTGCTGACCTGTTCAAGGTCCTCGGAGATAACAGCAGGGTACGCATTTTCTGGCTTCTCTGCCACTGCGAAGAATGTGTGATCAACATTTCTTCCATGATGGACATGAGTAGCCCGGCTGTCTCTCACCATCTCCGCCAGCTGAAATCTTACGGACTGATTACCAGCCGCAGAGAAGGAAAAGAGGTTTACTACAAAGCAGCTGACACGAATCAGGCTCAGCTGCTTCATCACATGATCGAACAGGTTATAAAGATCACCTGCCCTGAAGCTTAACTGTTATTACTGCAATATCACGCAATTAAACAAGTATATCAAAACGGAAAGACATGAATTTCTCAGAGATATTCACATCTTTCCGTTTTCTCATTGGATTTATTCACATTTATAAAAAAGTTTTACACTTCACCGTTTTTGAACTTGATGATCATCTCATTCGTCAAACTGTCTCTGCTCGGCTCCACCGGAATCTCATCCCTTCGGAACCATTCTGCCAAGGCCAGTTCCTCGCGGTCGAGTGTGATTTCTTCCTCACCATCCAGATCACAATAGAATCCCATCAGGAGCGTATCACTGAAAGACCATGGCTGACTTTTATAGTAACGAATATTTTTAACTTTCAGCCCAACTTCTTCCATTACTTCACGCTGAACAGTCTCCTCGATTGTTTCTCCAATCTCGGTAAATCCTGCAAGAAGTGCATATTTTTTGTATGCTCTTCCGGCGTATTTTGACATGAGAATCTTGTCACCATCAGTTACTCCTATGATAACTGCCGGGCAGATTTTCGGAAATTCCATATTGCCACAATGATCGCAACGCATCATACGTTCTTTTTCATCATGTCTCATCTTATGTCCACAGCGTCCACAGAACTTGCGATTACGATACCAGTTGTTCAACTGATAACCGGTAATTCCGGCAAATGCAAGATACTGCGGTTCTGCATAACGGAAAGATTCTTTATTCTCCATTGTAAACTCTGACAACCGTTCACGACTAATATTCTGTACCAGATAAAAGCGTTCCTCGTCAATCGTAAACAGATAAACTGCTTCTTCATAAATTTCTTCATTAAGCCGTTCCAAATCACGAAATCTTGGAAATTCAATTCCATCTTTCCTTTTCTTCAGCAGTGCACTTTGTCCTTCGTAATACAATGCATAGCTCTGCGCATCCGGAGGGCATGGTCTGTACTGGTTATCAAACTGATGTGGCTGTATATCCTGAATCATAATTCTGTTCCTTCTTTCTTAAACATAGAACCAAGAACCCAGAGTACTCCGCCTGCTCCGATTGCAAAGTCTCCCAAATTATAAGTTACTTGTTCCAGCTTTTTCTTTTCTGTCTTAATCCCGATGTAATCAACCACCTTCTCTTTATGATAACGGTCTGCCAGATTACTCCACGCACCCGCTGCCGCAAGTGTGATTCCTGCTTTTTTCAAAACATGATTGTTTCCAAGAAGTGTCAGCATCTGTGTCACTGTCACAATACCTGTTCCTGCTTCTGTAAGCTTTTTCACCTTTTCCGGTTTATTTGCAAAAACTCCCAGGCAGATTCCCGGATTATGGACACGCCGGAGTTCCAACTTCTCTGCCAGCTTCCTCTTCTCTCCCATCTTCAAGTTCTTTTCTACATAATCTTTTATCCATTGATCCAAAAGGAATACCGCTGTTCCGGCCAACGGGTAGAATTTATTTTTCTTCACACTATCATCTCCCAGTTATTTTAAGTCACCTTTCCTATAACCTGTGTATTTCCACTGTTTCTTTACAGCATTTCCAGAAAATCTTTTTCTGAAATAATTGGAACTCCGAGATCTCTTGCCTTTTTATTTTTTGAAGATGTGGAATTTACGTCATTGTTGATCAAATAATTTGTCTTTGATGTGACACTTCCCGTCACCTTACCGCCACGTTTTTCAATCTCAGCCTTTACCTCTGCACGATTTGCAAAATGTTCAACACTTCCGGTAATAACAAAGTTCACTCCGGCAAATTTCTGACTGTCTTCTGTTACTTCCGCTTCTTCTAATTCCACTTCGTCAAGAAGTCGCTTATAGATTTCCTGATGCTCTTCCTCTTTAAAATAATCTACATAGCTTTTCGCCATGACTGCTCCGACACCCTGGATCTCAACCAGTTCTGCCTCTTCTGCCTGAAGCACGCGTTGCGAATCATTTCCAAGTGCCCGGCAGATTACCTTAGCATTCGCACTTCCGATTCCCGGGATTCCGAGACCATAAACCAGTCTTGCAAGTGTTGTCTTTCTTGCCTTTTCAATACTGCTCTGCAGTTTCAGGAAAGATTTTTCGCCAAAGCCATCCATTGTCATGATCTCATCTCTGTAGTTATCAAGATGGAAGAGATCTGTAAAGTCTTTTACATAACCGTGGAAAATGAATTTCTCCAGTGTCGCCTCTGAAAGGCCTTCAATATTCATCGCATCTCTGCTCACAAAAAGTGCAAAGGACTTCACATGCTTTGCCTGACACTTCGGATTGGTACAATACAGCGTTTTTGTCTCATTTTCCATAGAGATTTTCGTCTCACCTCCACAGACCGGACAAACTTTTGGAATATCTTTCACTCCGCTTCTTGTCAGATTCTCCGCAATCTGCGGAATGATCATGTTCGCCTTGTATACCTGGATCTCATCTCCAACACCAAGTTCAAGTTCTTCCATGATGCTGATATTATGGACGCTTGCACGGCTGACTGTCGTTCCTTCAAGCTCTACCGGCTCAAAAACCGCCACCGGATTGATCAGACCTGTTCGTGACGGACTCCACTCAATCTCAAGCAGCTTTGTATTGCGGATCTCATCTGCCCATTTGAAGGCAAAGGAATCTCTTGGGAACTTCGCTGTTGTTCCAAGTGACTGTCCGTAAGCAATATCATCATACACAAGCACAAGACCGTCCGATGGAACTTCTTTGTGCTCAATCTCACGGGCAAACCATGCCACTTCCTCTTCAATCGTATCTCTTGTCACTTCATGGTTCTCTACAACATCAAATCCCTGGTTTTCAAGCCACTGCATCTGATATTTTCTTGAATTCTGAAAGTCCACGCCTTCTGCACGAACGAGTGTAAATGCGTAGAATCTTACATTTCTCTTTGCGGTGATTTCATTATTCAGCTGACGAACAGAACCGCTGCAAAGATTTCGTGGATTCTTATATTTCGCATCTACATCCTCAATCTCTTCATTAATCTTCTCGAAATCTTTATAGGAAATAACTGCCTCTCCTCGCAGTACAAGTTCTCCCTGATATGGAATCTTAAGCGGTACATTTTTAAATACTTTCGCATTGTTTGTAATGACCTCACCGATCACTCCGTTTCCTCTGGTGACTGCCTTCGCAAGTTCTCCGTTCTGATAGGTCAGAACAACAGTAAGTCCGTCCAGTTTCCAGGAGATTAAAGCCTTCTGGTTTCCCAAAAACTCTTTCAGTCTTTCCACATCTTTTGTTTTATCTAACGAAAGCATCGGACGCTCATGACGCTCTTTCGGAAGCTCACTGAGTACTTCATATCCAACATTTACAGTCGGACTGTTTGCCATTCTCGTGCCAAGCTTCTCTTCCAACTCCTGCAGTTCATCATAGAGCTTGTCATACTCGTAGTTGCTCATGATCTCTGTATTTTCCTGCTCATAAGAACGTCTCGCTCTGTTCAGAAGTTCCACCAGTTCTCGCATGTGATTCATTTCTTTCTGCTCATCCATCATCACTTCTTCCCTTTCCCATGTCACGTTCTATTATCTTGTGTTGCTGCCCACTGTTCCTGATATTTTCCACCGGGCAATGCAGAAGAATCTTTCAGCTGATCATATAATTCGTTCAATTCCTGATCTGTTAGTTTTCTGTACTGTCCATCCTTCAATCCATCCAGTGTGATATTCATCACGCGGACGCGTAAAAGATCCTTCACTTCATATCCAAGAGTCTCACACATTCTGCGGATCTGACGGTTCAACCCCTGTGTCAGGATTATGGAAAATGTATATTTACCGATTTTTTTCACTGTACACGGACGTGTTACGGTATCAAGAATCGGAACTCCTGCTGCCATCTTCTTTAAGAAGTCTTCCGTAATCTCTTTATCAACAGTTACTTTATATTCTTTCTCATGTTTATTGGCTGCACGCATCATTTTATTGATGATATCACCGTTGTTCGTCATCAGAAGGAGTCCATGAGAATCCTTATCAAGTCGTCCGATATAAGTCACACGCACCGGATAATTCAGGAAACGGACAATGCTGTCCCTCTCTCTGCGTTCTTCTGTACAGACAATCCCGCGCGGCTTATTCACTGCCAGCACGATCATCTCGTCCTGTTTGGAAACGACTTTATTTCCAACTTTCACAACCTGTCCCGGCACGATACGCATACCGGTCTGCGCACGCTGTCCATCAACCGTCACGCGTCCAGTCTCAATGAGGCGGTCTGCCTCCCTTCTGGAACACACGCCCGCCTCGCTCAAATATTTATTCAGCCTTACCGGCTCACTCTTCTGTAAAAATTCTTCTTTGATTCGATTACTCAACTGCAAACACTCCACTTATATTATTGTCTTTGAAAAATGTATTTCCACTGTATAAAAACAGAACCTCTGAGATTCTGTAGGAATCCATAAGATCATTGATCGTTCCGCTGTAATATCTCGGATCCACAACTACGATTTCTCTGTAATACGGTGTCAGGAACGGGATAAATGAATTCGCAAAGGAGTCTTTCACGATCAATAGTTTCTCCTTGCTTGTTGAAACTGTACGAATATCAAGTAAAGAATAATTGCCGCCCAAAAATACTGTATACTTGTCTTTTTCTTTCAGCGCAGAAGAATTATATAATGATGTTACACGTTTTCCTTCATCCACATAGTCTACAATCAGATCTGTATCTTCTTCTGTCGGAACATAGATGTCAATCTGTTCCTTCTCTTTCAGATTCATTCCGCTTTTTGATGCCAAAGAACCATTGAAACTGTCTGTCACTGCATAAGATACATATTTTCCTGACATATCATCTGTTATTCCCAAAGAAGGGGCTGCTGCCTGAAACGCATAAAATGCTCCAAGTGTTGTCCAGTGATGGTCCGTTTTGTAATAAATCTTTTCATTTGTGTGCTTGCTCAATTCTGTTGCTACATCGATCCATTCAACAGCATCTCCAAGATCCT
The DNA here is from genome assembly GCF_020561005.1 of Mediterraneibacter sp. 210702-DFI.3.120. NCBI lineage: Bacteria > Bacillati > Bacillota > Clostridia > Lachnospirales > Lachnospiraceae > Mediterraneibacter > Mediterraneibacter sp. 210702-DFI.3.120. Next base: position 62,734 of record NZ_JAJCNG010000005.1, read on the forward strand.
TTTTCACCATACTGAACATCTGTGTCTGATCTTCTACTTTTGCGAACGCCGGAAGATCTTTTTCCAAAACATTCGCTGCATCTGGAACAAGCATCATTTTTACCGGAATATCACTCTGACTCTCTGCAAAAGACTTGATTGCCTTTAGATTCGCTGCCAGATGTTCTTTATCCGCCACCTCGATTTGTTCCATCAACTGTCCTTTTTTCCCTTTTAAAACGCCATTTTCCTGACGTCCACCGCCAATCTGATCCACAGCAACCTTCATCTTTCTCCAAAAGTCCCTGCCAACGAATTGATCTGTCATATAATTTTCAAACTTTTTCGTATAATCGCCATTCACGATACTGCTCCATTGCAACTTCGGCTTTGTTGTGAGCATACGATTCTCCATTTCAGATTTTGTCTTATCGGGTACGATTATGTTCACAAGCATGAACACAAACAAGATCAAAACGAACAAATTTCCAATCAGGGTTTCCCGCATACTTCTGTTTCTCTTATTTTTCATTCTTCCACCTTAATTCTCTTATCAAAATCTAAAATACAAAAATGGATTGTATGTACTTGTAATCAGATATGCGACAGAAACTGCCAACATTCCAAAAAATACAACAATTGTCACTGCTGTGCGTACAGCAGATTTTCTTGAACAATTCAATATCTTCTTCAACACCTTTCCGCCAACCGCTGTAGACGCAATGACAGCCAATAAGTAAAATAACCAATGCGTAAATATCACAAAGAATACTTCACGATCCACAAACCCGGCGCCTCCGCCGACCATTGCAAACAGATAACGGATTGCAGCTCCAAGACTTGGACTGAAAAAGAACACCCAGCCAACTAAAATCAGAACCAGCGCATACACATGTTGTAATGCTGCCGGCAGGCTGTCCACAATTGCTCCCCATACATATTTTTCAAAGACAAGAATCACTCCATAATATAATCCCCATACGATAAAGTTCCATGCTGCTCCATGCCACATTCCTGTCAGTGCCCATACGATCATCAAGTTTAAAATATTTCTTGATATCGTCACACGGTTTCCTCCAAGTGGAATGTACACATACTCGCGGAACCAGGAGCTCAGAGAAATATGCCATCTTCTCCAGAATTCTGTAACACTTTTTGACACATACGGAATATCAAAATTCTTCCTGAATTCAAATCCAAACATTCTTCCAAGTCCGATTGCCATATCAGAGTAACCACTGAAATCAAAATAAATCTGGAATGCATAGGTAATACATCCGAGCCATGCCATCAAAACAGTAAGATTACTTGTCGCTGTGGAAGTAATCTGTTCAAAAATCTCTCCCATCGTATTGGCAAGGATGACTTTTTTTGCAAGCCCTACAATAAAGAGCATTGCTCCGTTTCCAAGTTTCCTCGCAGATATTTTTCTGGATGAAAGCTGTTCTTCGATTTCTTCATAACAAACGATTGGTCCTGCGATCAACTGTGGAAACAAAGATACATACAATGCAAAATCCACAAGACTATGCTGTGCTTTTACCTTTCCTCTGTAAACATCAATAATATAGGAAAGTTCCTGAAATGTGTAAAATGAAATTCCTATCGGCAATGCAAGTTCTCGATATGGAATATGAACCTGGAACAAACCATTGATGCTTTCCACAAAAAATCCAAAATACTTAAAAAATACCAGTAAAAGAATATTTACCACAACTGCAAAAATCAGACTTCTCTTCGCTTTCGCCTCATTCTCGCTGTTGTTTTCGATATCCATTCCGCAAAAATAATTCAGCAGAATACTCAACACCATTAATATAATATAAACCGGTTCTCCCCATGCATAGAAAAACAAGCTTCCAATCAAAAGCAGTCCATTCTTTAACCGGAATGGTGCAATATAATATACCGCCAACATAATTGGCAAAAACAAAAACAAAAATGTAATACTACTGAATAACATCTTGTATTCCTTTCCCCCTATAAACTTTTATCAAAAGTGTTTCTATACTTAGAAGCATCTGATGATACCGCATAAAAAATGTATTTTCCTCTGACACTAAGCTGTGCATCTTCTAACAGCTTCACTTCTTCTGGAAGATACCCCTCGAAATCCTCCATCCGCTGTGCTTTTCTCTTCTCGATTGCATCTGTTACAGCATCTGTCTGTGATTCATTTTTTACCTGTATCAGAAGTACTTCCGCTGCTGATACACTCGATGGAGAAGCATAGTACATCACGCCCTGATAGTCTGCGCTGTTCAATCCGAAATTCTTTTTCAACATCCGTTCATCCATCTTTGTCAATTCATCACTATTCAACACACTGCTAACTGCCTTCTCTACTTCTGAAAAAGCTCGCTTGCTTCCACTTGCATAAACCATCAGCATAATCAAATACAAAATAATAAACACAAGTATGACATACTTCATCCCGGCAATTATTTTCTGTCTTTTATCTGTCATAATGTAGCTACCTCCGACATTTTCTCAGCCCAGATTGGATAGAACTCCGCCTTAAAATGGATTCCATCCGGCTCGTAATACTCGTCTTTCACCAGATCGGAGCTGTCAAGATACCCTACTTGCAGCTTTTCGCACAAAGCTTCAATTGCTTTATTGTATTCCGCAATATTAGCAAATGCCGGTTCTTTCTGAAGTGCTTTATCCTGCACTGGAAACATCGCATTCACAAAAATATGTGCATCCGGTATCGATTTCTGTATCTTTTTGATTATAGACGAGTATTCTTTAATAAATGTATCCTGATCTGCTTCTATATCATTATTTCCATAATTAAGGAAAATTACTTGCGGATCAAGCTGCCTTGCCTGCTCAATCTGTTCATCTACTTCATTAAAGTTAATTCCAACTTTTGCCACTACACTGGAAGAATTTAATACATCATACTCCTCAAATGCCTCCGTGATAGAATCTCCCATCACAACCACTCCGGAAAAACGTTCTTTCAGACTTCTCGTATCTTTTCCATCCACGATAAAATCCTGTCTCTCTGCCTGTTTGATCTTCTGTTCTATCGTCTTCGCATCTGCAGATTCTTTGCTCTTAATATATTCAATCCCCTTACTTGTGTCTACTGATTTCTTCGTCAAATGACTGACACCCTGTACTGTCAAAAGTACTGCTGTTACAATCGCAACACCTGCAATCCCCACTCGGATACTGCGTTGTCTTTTTCTATCGTTTTTTTTCTTCATAACATTCTATTCTTTCTGATTTTTATCTAAAAATGTACCTGCAAAAAGCTTGTTTTTTATTATATTTATCAATTTGCATACCGATATAATCATACTTTTTTTAGACTTAAAAGTCAATGAAAATGCATCTTGTGCGTTTAATTCTACACTTGTATCTTATTCTGTCTTCTAGTACAATAATGAATAGACTGTTACAATCTATAAGTTCTAGTAATTGTTAATACTGCGGAGGTATCTGATTTATATGATTTCACTGACTTTAACAAATGTAAAAAGCTTCATGTCTCACCTTCTGTTAAAAGAGACCTTTGACAATTTCTCTTTTATTGAAGGAGAGATTATTACGTTTAATACCTTTCGGATTGACGGGTATATGCAGAAAGATTTCTTTGATTCCGAAGAAGAGATTCCGGAATATTCTCTTTGGAAAAATCTGCGTGAATTTTGTTTTTCCTTAATTAAAGGAAAGAAAACACCGCTCGGTTTTCATTTTGTCTTCAGCCTGAATTCAAAGAATATTTCCCGTCTGATTGAACAGAAAGAACTGGGACTTAATCCTGCTGACGTGCAGGGACTATATTTGAATATACGTTACGATGGAACTCATCTCACCTGCGTGACAGGAACTTCCTTCAAGAGTTTTATGATGGATAAGACCCTGGAACGCGAATGGGATGAGATGGTAAAGAAGTTCTTTTTAAAAAAAGAGATTGAATTTGAGTTGATGTAAATTTAAAAATCCATTAGCAATGTGTGCCGCAAGGCGCACATAATAACAGCCGCCTCACGGTCAAATAATCGTGAAGCGGCTGAACTTATTACTGCCAATGATGAGAAACTCATAGAACATGTTTCTCATCATTTTACTTTATTATTTTGTCAGAAGCATCATAATATCATTGCTTCTCTTAACGAATGCTGTCATCTCTTCCGGACTTAATGGCTTATGAGCAAGCATTGCAAGGTCATACAGCTGTTTGCAGATGATTGACACGTTCTCGCTGTCTTTGTTCGTTACAAGGAACTGAACAAGTGGATGGTTAGCATTGAGTACCAGTGTTGCCTGGCTTCCGAACATGGATGCATCCATGCCGCCCATACCATACATCTTCATCATCTCCTGCATTCTTCTGTTTTCCTCAGAAAGAACTGCCATAGATGCTACATTCTCATCTTTGAGCTTTTCAACTTTAACATCAAGCTTCTCATTGCCAAGCTCTTTGCGGAAGATTTCAACAAGGCTGTCTGTTGTCTTCTGGAATTCTTCCTTCTCATCTTCTGCAACTTCATCCTTCAGAGAATCATGTACATCTGCATCAATTCTCAAGAACTGAACTTCCTGATGTTTCTGCTCAAGGTATGTGATAAATGCAGAATCAATGTTATGTGTCAGAATGATCGCATCCTGTCCCTGGGCCTTGAACATGTTGATGTACTGGCTCTGCTGCACTTCATCTGTTACATAGAAGATTCTTGTCTTCTCTTCTTCCTTCGCATCTGCGTCCTTAGACTCTTCTGCGTCTGTTTTTGTTTCTTCTGCCTTAGCTTCCTCTGTCTTGGCTGCATCAGCTTCTTCGCCTTTGGCTTCTTTGATGATATCTTCGAGAGTCATGTATTTATGATCAAGATTCTTGTAAAGCATAGAATTCTTCATCTTCTCACCGAATTTCTCATCCTTCAGGCAGCCGAACTTGATGAATGGACTGATGTCATCCCAATATTTCTCATAGTTCTCACGGTCTGTCTTGAACATTCCATTCAGCTTGTCAGCAACCTTCTTGGAAATGTAATCAGCAACTTTATTTACAAATCCGTCGTTCTGCAGTGCACTACGTGATACGTTCAACGGCAGATCTGGACAGTCGATCACTCCCTTAAGTACCATAAGGAACTCTGGGATTACTTCTTTAATATTATCTGCGATAAATACCTGGTTATTGTAAAGTTTAATCTTTCCTTCGATGGAATCATACTCTGTATTGATCTTCGGGAAGTAAAGGATTCCCTTTAAGTTAAACGGATAATCCATGTTCAGGTGGATCCAGAACAGTGGCTCTTTGTAATCCATGAACACCTTGCGGTAAAAGTCAATATAGTCTTCCTTTGTACACTCACTTGGATTCTTTGTCCAAAGCGGGTGTGTATCACTGATAGATACCGGACGTCTTACAATCTTCGCTTTCTGCTTCGGCTCGCCCTCTTCGCCTTCCTTTGGTTCCTCTGTAATATGCTCTACTACAGTATCTGTATCAAGAACATCTGCCTCATCGATTGTATCGTACTCCGGCTCTGCATTTGCCTTGGAGAGGAAGATCTCTACCGGCATGAAAGAACAATATCTCTCAAGCACTTCTCTTGCACGGTACTCGTTTGCAAATTCAAGACTATCCTCATTCAGGAACAGTGTGATCTCACTTCCAACTGTTGTCTTATTTCCTTCCTGCATCTCATACTCTGTACCGCCCTGACTTGCCCAGTGTACCGGCTTTGCGCCTTCTTTATAAGAAAGAGTATCAATCTGAACTTCGTCTGCTACCATGAATGCAGAATAGAATCCAAGTCCGAAGTGTCCAATCATCTCATCGTCTGTTGTCTTATCTTTATATTTCTCAAGGAACTGTGTTGCACCTGAAAATGCGATCTGAGTGATATACTCCTCTACTTCTTCTGCTGTCATACCAAGTCCGTTATCGATAAACTTCATTGTCTTCTCTTCTGGATTGACAATTACTTCAATCTTCGGTTTATAATCTTCCGGGAGTTCATATTCTCCCATCATGTCCAGCTTTTTCAACTTAGTGATCGCATCACATCCGTTGGATACGAGTTCACGTACAAAGATATCATGATCGGAATAAACCCATTTCTTGATAATAGGAAAAATGTTTTCGCTGTCAATTGATAAAGTACCTTTTTTAACTGCCATTTTACTGCACTCCTTTTTATTTATAATCTATCCGTAACTGCTCAGTTACGTTTCTTTTAATATCGGCTGTCAATCAGCTTTTTCGCTGATATCGATAGTATATTTGCTTGCCTAATGGACATTCTAGTACAGCAAAATTTAAAAGTCAATAGAAAATTAGCACTCCTTTTGAAAGAGTGCTAATAATTTCGTTAAAAGTATAAAGTTTTTATGAACTATACTGTTTCCGGCTCCGGATAATCCTCTCCGAATGTCTCAACAGTAACTTTCTTCATTATCTGTTTCTCAAGCGGGCGGTCGCTGTAGTCTGTTGCTGTCTCAGCAATCTTATTCACTACATCCATTCCTTCTGTGATCTTACCAAATGCAGCATAAGCTCCGTCAAGGTGTGGTGCTTTCTTATGCATAATGAAGAACTGGCTTCCTGCTGAATCCGGATGCATTGCACGTGCCATAGAAAGAACTCCTGCATCATGTACAAGGTTGTTCGCCACACCATTCTGTGCAAACTCTCCTTTGATTGAATATCCAGGACCACCGATTCCTGTTCCTTCCGGATCTCCTCCCTGGATCATGAATCCACTGATTACGCGGTGGAAGATCAATCCGTCATAGAATCCTTTCTTTACAAGTGACACAAAATTGTTCACTGTATTCGGTGCTACTTCCGGATACAGTTCTGCTTTCATGATATCGCCATTTTCCATTTCAAATGTAACTACTGGATTTGCCATGTTTAATTCCTCTTTTCCATAGATTTAATGACTCTATTGTAGCGGATTTATCTAAGAACTTCAAGATACATCTATTATTTCAAACGTTCTCGGTAAAAATACGTTACTGTTCAAAGATTTCTGTAAACAGTAATCCCTATCAATCCGCCTTTTTCCTTGTACCCAGTATTCCACAGTTCCTTCAGTGAAAATGTTGTTGCTTCCCCGTAAGTCGCCACTTTGATCAGAAGATCATCTGCTGTCTCTTCATATCCGATACATAAAAACCAGTGCCATACAAAATCAGCAAATTTCTTGTCTTTATGACGCAACATCAGATATGGAACCGGCGTTCCTTCATTGATTTTCTTCTTAATGAATACTGCTGCTTCTCTTGCTGTATGTTCACCGGAAAATTCTTTGAATTCCACCTTTTCTCCTATATCTTCCAGATACTTTCCAAAGCCTTCTGTGTACATCCACAACTTGTTCACCCCACTCATTCTTGGGCGAAGATATGGTTTCATTTTCATGGAAAACTGAATATAATCTTCTTTACTCAGATTCTCTGCATCAAAAGGATACAGGTTCTTCTTTCCTTTATATTTTGCAAAATAGATACAGCAGTCACACGCTGTTGCCGCAGCGCATCCGCCGATGTGCATCACCACATTGCGGAACCAGTCCTGATTGCCGCCTACTTCTCCGTCTATCATAAAATAATCCAGAATCTGTTTCATTTCTGTTGTTCTTCCTCTCTGTAAAAAATCTTGTTTTATCTCTTATCATTCGGTCCGTTATTATTTTACAAGCTGCATTTCTACTGTCATTTCCTACTGATCTGTACATATTAACTGTAATTATAACCTCATATGGTTGAAATGTACACTTTCCCCTCCTTTTTTTAGTCACTCGTGACATTGTTGATTTTCGTGCCTAACGCTATACTAAGTACATAAGTTAAACAAACCAAAATCAACTACCAATTAAAAAACAAAACCAAATTTAGTCAAACAAGTAAAAAATAATCATTTAAGGAGGCACTTATAATGGCAAGTTTATCTCTTCAGGGAATTCAGAAAATTTATCCTAACGGATTTCACGCAGTAAAAGATTTCAATCTTGAAATCGCTGACAAGGAGTTCATCATCTTCGTAGGACCATCAGGATGTGGTAAATCTACAACACTTCGTATGATCGCTGGTCTGGAGGATATCTCTGGCGGTACACTTAAGATCGATGGAAAAGTAATGAACGATGTAGAGCCAAAGGATCGTGATATTGCAATGGTATTCCAGAACTACGCTCTGTATCCACATATGACAGTATATGATAACATGGCTTTCGGACTGAAACTTCGTAAAGTTCCGAAAGATGAGATTGATAAGAAGGTTCGTGAGGCTGCCAAGATTCTTGACCTTGACAAACTGCTTGATCGTAAACCGAAGGCTCTTTCCGGTGGACAGAGACAGCGTGTTGCTATGGGACGTGCTATCGTTCGTAATCCTAAGGTATTCCTTATGGATGAGCCACTTTCCAACCTGGATGCTAAACTGAGAGTTCAGATGCGTATCGAGATTTCCAAGCTTCATGAGAATCTGGGTGCTACAATCATCTACGTAACACATGACCAGACAGAGGCTATGACACTTGGAACAAGAATCGTTGTTATGAAAGACGGAGTTGTTCAGCAGGTAGATACACCACAGGCACTTTACAATACACCATGCAACCTGTTCGTAGCAGGATTCATCGGATCACCTCAGATGAACTTCATGGATGCAAAATGTACAATTAAGGGAAATGATGTTACTCTTACAGTTGGAAAACATGTTCTTAAGGTACCGGCTTCTAAGAAGCAGGCACTGATTGATGGCGGATATGACGGAAAGACAGTTGTTCTTGGTATTCGTCCGGAAGATGTACATGACTCACAGGCATTTATCAGTAACTCTCCTGACAGCGTAATTGAGTCTACAATCAAAGTTTACGAGCTGCTTGGAGCAGAAGTATTCCTGTACTTCGATGTTGAGGGAACTCAGTTGACAGCACGTGTTAACCCACGTACAACACTCAGAACTGGAGATCATGCAGTATTTGCACTTGATATGGAAAAGATTCATCTCTTTGACAAAGACACAGAGTTGACTATTACAAACTAATCCTTTACAATTAAACTAAACACGGAGGGGGCTGTACTTTTCTCGGAAGGTGCAGCCTTTCTTCCATCTATTATTATTTTATTTACGGAGATTACTATGGCTAATACATCCGAACTTGAAAAAGGACTCAATGAATTAAAACGTTTGACCGGAATCACACTTGCAGTGACTGCCAAAGATTCTGAACAGGAGCAGATGGCCCTGGAACAGATTCGCTGTCTCTGCCTTGCCTACCGGGAAAAATATAATAAAAATGATTTTCTTATGGGACTAATGACCGGCGGTGTTCCTTCCTACGATGTACAGCAGCGTGCCGCACGGCTCCACATTGCACCGGAAGAAAATCGAATTCTCTTTTTGATTGAAATGAAAGAACCTGACGAGATTGTTGCAGAGATCCTTAAAAATCTGTTTCCTTCTCAGACAAAAGCTTATATCATTCCTGTTTCAAAAGAGCGACTGGCTGTATTATATCCATTTCATGAGACAAAGGATTCCAAAGATTCTGCTGATGAACATGCAAGACATCTGGCTCATGCGATTGTTGACACGCTGAATGCGGAAGCTCTTGCACATGTTCAGGTTTCTTTTAGTCAGATGATTCCTTCTCTTTTGGAATTATCCGGGGCTTTTCGTGAAGCAAGTCTTGCACTGAAAGTTGGAAAACTTTTCTATCCGGAACAGACTGTCTTTCCATACAATGAACTGGGGATTGGCCGCCTGATTTATCAGCTTCCTGTTTCACTGTGCGAAAGCTTTCTCCAGGAAGTTTTCTTAGACAAGATTCCGGACAAGCTGGATGATGAGACACTCCTGACGATCAACCGTTTCCTTCAGAATAATCTGAACATTGCTGAGACTTCACGCCAGCTTCATATGCACCGTAACACGCTGATCTATCGTCTGGAACAGATTGAAAAGCGTACCGGACTTGACTTAAGGCAATTCGAAGATGCAATGACATTTAAGATTGCAACAATGGTCATGAACTATCTTCATGCTGAAAAAGAAAAAAATTGCACTGAGGTGTAAAATGCTTGCATTTTTAAGACTGTTTTTGAAATTTTATTTGGCGGATACGCCACACCGACGAAATGCGTAGCATTTTGGAGGTTGACTCTGAACAGTTACTATAATATATAATATATAAGAAAGGACTTATAACTTATGAATGACGCATTATGTGAACATATTGTAGCTAGAAAATCAAAACCAATGGATTTTGTTATCCGTGTTCTTATTATTGTTGTGATCGTTGCAATCGCAATCGGAGGAATGCCATTTCTTGGATTCTTTGCTTTTGCTCTTGCAGCAATCCTGGCTTTACTTGCTTATTATTTTGCATTTCCACTCTTAAATGTGGAGTATGAATATTCCCTTCTGAATCACGATCTGGATATTGATGCAATTTACAGCAAAGAGAAAAGAAAATCCAAAATAAACCTGGATATTCAGAATGCTGAGATTATTGCACCAAAAGGATCTCATCGACTGGATTCTTATCATCCGGAAACAACTTGCGACTTTTCATCCGGAAATGCAAATGCAAAGGTTTTCGCAATCATGATCCCAATCAATCAGAAAATGACTTGTGTTTATATTGAACCTGATGAAAAGATGATTGAACATATGAAACAATGGATGGGAATGAAGATGTTCGTAGATTAATATTGAATGTTTGTTTCTAACTCAGGCAAGTACCACAATCAGTAACTACTAATTGTGGTACTTGTTTTTCTTTTCTGTCTGGTTGTAGATTACGAATTGCAATTACATACTTAAAACATCATAATCTTATTTTTCAGCAACATCTGCTATATATTTACATGCGGCAAGTGCAGCTACTGCACCGTCCGCTGCTGCTGTTGTAAGCTGACGTACTTCTTTTGTCCGGCAATCTCCTGCTGCATAGATTCCCGCTTCTGACGTCTTGCAATCTTCTCCGGCAACAATAAATCCACCCTCATCTAACTGAACAACATCAGCAAATTTTTCATTCTGTGCAATCTGTCCGACAGCTACGAAAATTCCTGAAACAGCAAGTTCTGATTCTTCTCCTGTTACTTTATTCAAAACCCGCAGACTTTCCACCATCTGCTCTCCACGGATTTCCTGAACAGTTGTATTTAAGATAAACTCTACATTTTCTTTCTCTTGCAAACGTTTTACAATCTGATCTTCTCCCCGGAATTCGTCTCTTCTGTGAATCAGATATACTTTGCTACAGTAATTTGACAGAAATTCTGCATCCTGGAGTGCTGTACTTCCACCTCCGACAACTGCAACTTCTCTTCCCCGGAAAAACATTCCATCACAAGTCGCACAGTATGAAACTCCTGCACCTGTCAGACGTTCCTCTCCCGGAACTCCAAGATGGCGGTGTGTCACACCAGTAGCAAGAATAATGCTTTTGCATTCATATTCTTTTTCCGTTGTTACAATCACTTTATAATCCGCTTCTTCACGGATACCTGTCACCTGCTCCATTATGGTCTGTGTTCCCAGCTTTACTGCCTGATCCATCAGATTCATAGAGAATTCACTGCCGCTCACACTTGCAATTCCCGGATAATTTTCTACATTCGGAGAAGATGTGATCTGACCGCCGATGGTTGTTCCCTCGAAGAGTACGGTCTGCTTTCCTGCACGCTGGCCATAGATAGCCGCAGTCATCCCTGCAGTTCCGCCACCGATGATTCCAATATCATAAATTCCCATATTTCTCCTTTCCCAACAAACTGTTTCTACATTTTCTGATTGCTGTAATTCATTTTTTCATTTACGCTAAACTGTAAGATGTTTCAATCACTTCTTACATATTTCTGGACATATCTGCGCAAACTTTCTCTGCCTCAATCACTGCGCTTCTAAGTCCAAATTTTTCAAGTACACGTACTGCCTCAATCGTTGTTCCTGCCGGTGAACATACCATATCTTTCAGTTCTCCCGGATGCTTTCCTGTCTCGAGTACCATCTTTGCACTTCCAAGTACTGCCTGTGCTGCGAACTGATACGCCTGTGATCTAGGCATTCCCTCAGCTACCGCTCCGTCTGCCATTGCCTCGATCATCATAAAGATATATGCCGGTGAACTTCCGCTGACTGCAACAACTGCATCGATCAAATGCTCCGGCACGATTTCTACTTTACCAAAAGAACTAAGAAGCTCCAGTGCATAGTTCTTTTCTTCTTCTGTCACTGCATCATTCGGGCATGCCGCTGTCATTCCCTCTCCAACTAATGCTGGTGTATTCGGCATTGTTCTTACAATCTTAACTTTCTTTCCAAACTGCTCTTCGAGCCATGCGAGAGTCTTGCCCGGTGCGATTGTAATAATCAGCTGGTCTTCTCTTACTGCATCTTTGATCTCAGCAATTGTCTGTGCATAGAACTGTGGTTTTACAGAGAGAACTAATACTTCTGCTTTCTGTGCTACTTCTATATTATCTGCTGTCACATGAATTCCATGCTCTTTTTTCGCACGTTCACGTCCTGCTTCCATAATATCTGAACCGATGATCTCTTCCGGGGCAATAATTCCCTTTTTGATGATTCCGCCCATGATTGCTCCTGCCATATTTCCTGTTCCGATAAATCCTAATTTCATGATCTTAAGTCTCCTTTTCTTTTATCATTACTGTTCTAAGAACCGTGTCCAGTAACCTTTTATCTACATGTATCCGTCTCTCACCCAGAATTTTTTCTCATCCTCTAACGGAATTTCTTCTGTGTCCATCCAGTCGATTGTAATAAACTGATTCCTGTTCAGCCCTTTTAGCAGTTCATTGATCAGCCATTCCCGTCCCTGAACTTCCATTGTAACGGTTCCATCCCATTCGTTCTGAACCCAGCCAACCAGATTTAGTGAATTCGCCAGATATTTCGCTGTATAGCGGAATCCAACACCCTGTACACGACCGTGAAAAACAATGTGCTTTCTAACTTCTGCCATATCTGATCACTCCCTTGAAGCAATTTATGTTGTACACTACCGTTATTCTAACATATTTTTTTACCTTGTACAGTTCTTTTCGGTAAACAGTTCCTGCTTCCTGTGTTATAATGGGAATAACTTTTCTGAAGGAGGACTTCGAGAACGAATGAGTAATTATGAAACATCACAGACTTCTGATCTGAAAGAATTGATAAATAAATTACGAGATACACAGACTCTCTCTAAAAATGAATGGATTCGGCTAATTGACGGAAGAACCCCAGAACTTGCCGACTATTTATTTGAAAATGCGCGCGAAGTACAAATCACTCACTATGGACATGATGTTTATGTCCGCGGACTAATTGAATTCACTAACTATTGTCGTAACGATTGTTATTACTGCGGTATCCGCAAAAGTAATCTGAATGCACATCGCTACCGTCTTACCAAAGAAGAAATTCTTAACTGTTGCAAAACCGGATATGAACTTGGTTTTCGCACCTTCGTTCTTCAAGGTGGTGAAGATGGCTGGTTCACGGTTCCGCGTCTGGCTGATATTGTCTCTGACATCCACAAAAACTGGCCGGACTGTGCAATCACACTCTCTGTTGGAGAAATGGAACATGATGCATACCAGACTTTATTCGATGCCGGCGCTGACCGCTATTTACTTCGCCATGAAACTTATAATGATGCACATTACCGTAAGCTTCATCCTGTTTCCTTAAGTGCGCGTCATCGTCAAAACTGTCTGTGGGATTTAAAGTCTATCGGCTATCAGATTGGAACCGGATTCATGGTCGGTGCACCTTTCCAGACAACTGAGAATCTTACTGATGATATGCTTTTCTTAAAAGAATTGAATCCGCATATGGTTGGGATTGGTCCTTTTATCCCTCACCACGATACACAGTTCGCTAGTGAACCTGCCGGAACACTAGAATTAACACTTTATCTGCTTGGGCTGATCCGTCTTATGCTGCCGAAAGTACTTCTCCCGGCAACAACCGCCCTCGGTACGATTTCTCCCACCGGAAGGGAACAGGGAATTCTCGCAGGAGCTAATGTCGTTATGCCAAACCTTTCTCCAACAGAGGTTCGCAAAGATTATCTGCTTTATGATAACAAGATCTGCACCGGTGATGAATCGGCACAGTGCAAGAACTGCCTGGCCCAAAGAATGGAGTCTGTCGGATATCATGTTGTTGTAGACCGGGGAGATTCCTTGAATAAGTAAAAAGGAGGTTACTGTTCACTCCCGTGTCAATCACTTCGCTGATTGACACGGAGGATGCATGTTTTGGCTTGAATGCATCTCGCCCCATCGCCAAAGGCGATTTAAAATGGCGAGATGCGTTGCTGGTCGCACATTGTGTGAACAGTAACAAAAAGAGTCCATGGTATGCGACATATCGCATTTCCATGGACTCCTTTTCTATTCACACCTCGCCTCACAGCACAGTGTCATTTTTTCATTTTCTCTACTAGCTATAAGAATTACTCTACAACAGCTAAGATCTCGATCTCAACGAGAACAGCCTTCGGAAGATCCTTAACTGCTACGCATGAACGAGCTGGTTTGCTTGTGAAGTATTTCTCGTATACTCCGTTGAATGCTCCGAAATCAGCGATATCTGCAAGGAAGCATGTTGTCTTTACGACATTGTCAAAGCTTGATCCAGCTTCTTCAAGAACAGCAGCGATGTTAGCGATAACCTGCTCTGTCTGTCCTTCGATTGTTGTGGCATCTACATCACCTGTAGCCGGGTTGATCGGGATCTGGCCTGAAGCGTATAACATTCCGTTAACTACCTTTGCCTGAGAATATGGTCCGATTGCAGCTGGTGCCTTTGGTGTTGAAATTGTTTTCATTGAATTCTACCTCCTGATTTATTGAAATTATAAGTTCTTAATGAAATTATATAACGTTAAAATCGTTTAGTCAATAAAATTTCATTCACTTAACTATTTTTCATTGACTTCTTTTTCACACAAACCAGCATATCCATGATAAAATAAAACCATCAATATACTATTTGTCTGTTTTGACCGAACAAAACTGGATATCTTTCACACAGACAGAAAGGACGCATGATTATGCCAACCGGAAATTTAAAATTAACTTCACTTGACAAAAAGATTCTGCACTCATACTGTCAGACACTCGATGGACTTTCCAATTATCTTGGAAATGGATACGAGATTGTCCTTCACAGTCTGGAAGATTATGAACACTCTGCAATCAAGGTCATCAACGGATATCACACAGGACGTACCGAAGGTGCACCGATTACCGACCTTGCGTTGAAGATGCTCGAGCAGATCCGTCGAAATGAAGAAAATGACCATGGTGTTATTTATTTTTCCACAAATGTAAAAGGAGAACCGCTGAAGTCAACTACAATTCCTGTCAAAGGAGAGAAGGACAGAATTATCGGACTGCTCTGTATCAACTTTTATATGAATACAACAATGGCAGATTTCTTCTGCAACTTTGCTGTTCCGATTCCATCTGATTCTGACGGTCTCACACTCTCCGGTCAGATTCATGAGACATTTTCCCAGAGCAGTTCTGATCTTCTTGAGCAGACCATTCAAACCGTTCGTCAAGAAGTGTTGATGGATTCAGCAATATCGAGCACAAATAAGAATAAAGAAATCATTTTCCGACTTTACCAGCAGGGAATCTTTAATCTAAAGGATGCCGTCGTCACGATTGCCGAAGCGCTGGGAATCAGTAAGAATACCGTATATCTGCATCTGCGCAATCTTGAGAAAGTAAATAATTAGCACTATCTGATATGCAAAACATTACTGTTTACGCAGTGAAAAGGACAAGACACTTTCATTTTATCTAACATTTCATTCGAAAGTATCCTGTCCTTTTTTCATCCTTTATTTTCCAGCCGGCATATATCTCAGAAGTTCTCCTGCCACGCTGGAGATTGGCATTGTCTGAAGCCATACATGTCCAGGTCCGGTGACAACTGTATTGAACACACCTTCACCGCCGAATACCATATTCTTAAGTCCCGGTACTGTCTGAATCTCCATGCTACAAGTTGCATCCATTGCTGCAAGATATCCGGTATCCACTACAATCTGTTGTCCCGGTCTCAGTTCATACTCTACCACATGTCCATCAAATTCAAGAAATGCTATTCCATTTCCCGAAAGTCTCTGCATGATAAACCCTTCTCCGCCGAAGAGTCCTGCTCCGAATTTCTTTTGGAAGAAAATAGAAAGATCAACACCTTCTTCTGAAGCGAGAAATCCTGACTTCTGTACGATCAACTCCTGTCCCGGTGCAATCTGGCGTGCTACAATCTGTCCCGGAAAACTGGATGCGAATGCGATCATCCCATTACCTCCCGTTGCTGTATAACGGTTCTGAAACAGTGCCTCGCCTGAAAACATTCTTCCAAATGCTTTTCCGATTCCTCCGTTGGAAGTTGTCTCCATTTTCATATTCGGAGACATCCAACTCATAGAACCGCGTTCTGTAATCATTCTTTCTCCATTCTCCAGATAGCAGACCACTACCGGAAGGGTATCACCTTTGATTTCATATCTCATGGTTTATTCCTCCTGAATCATTCTTCCTAACATATTCTGTAAAGTTTCATCTATTCTAACAATACTATTCTTTTACAACATTTTCCAGTCCCTAATCTTCTTTTTTCTCGCTCATTTCTAATTTAGGAAGTATGATCTCCGCCTTGAACAGGTCTGCTTCTGTTGTAATATTTAAATTACCATGCTGCAGCTGTGCAAAGCTCTTGGCAATTGCCAGGCCAAGTCCAGATCCTTCGGTATTTCTTGAAGAATCTCCTCTTACAAAACGGTCCGTGATCTCCTCTGTATTGAAATTCAATTCCCCTGCGGAAACATTTTTCATAAAAATCTGTACGTCATCCGGCCGCTCATTCATTTCTATATAAACTCTCGTATGCGGCATTGCGTATTTTGTAATATTAACAATCAAGTTCTCAAAAATTCGATATGTTTTTTCACTATCCAGCCAGAGAACTACTTTGTCCTCCGGAAGTTTCCAACGGAATTCCAGATGTGCTTCTCTAATCTTTTCCTCATTCTCAAGCTCCGCCTGACGGATCAGTCCTACGAGATCCACTTTCATGTAATTCATCTGGATAGTCTTACTTGCTGCCTTACTCATCTCAAAGAGATCCTCGATCAGGGCTTTCAAACGAAGAGATTTTCTCTCAAGTACTTCTGTATATTCTTTTCTCTTTTCTTCGTCTTTTTCATTCTTTAAAAGATCAATGTAAGTAATGATTGCTGTCAGCGGCGTACGGAGATCATGAGAGACATTTGTCACAAGCTCTGTCTTCATACGCTCATTTTTCACTTCTTCATCCACCGCCTTCTTGAATCCGCTCTGAATCTTCTTTAATTCATCCTGAATCGGACGGAAGATTCCAACATCACCTTCGATTGGAAGATCTAGCTGTCCTTCTGCCAGCTGATTCGTTGATTTAAGCAGCAGCTGATATTTCTTTTTGATTCCATTTAGCACTTTCTTCATTACAAAGAATAAAATGATAGAATAAACAATTAATGGTATCAGTCCTATGCTGTAAGAAAATAATTTCACTACTAAGAGCAGAAGAAAGTTCAGGATCACGATTCTGAGGATTCCTTTATTTCCTTTATCCCGCAGATCCATCTGAAGAATCGCTTCATATTGATGATGAATAAATTCTCTGATGTCTTTCCATGCCTTCTTCAGCAAATGTCCCTTTTCCTGTACTTCTTCTCGGTTTTTTTTCACCCAGTAAATAAGCATTCCTGCTATTGTGTGTTCTTTCCAGTAATTTCTTCTATCTGTAAATATAAGTCGAAGACTCTCTGCCACGCAGAAGAAAACTCCCAGCAGGCAGAACCAGATGATCCAGTTGATTCCAAGCATACTGATCGTATTCCACATAATATTTACAGACGGATGATAGTTCTCAAATGACCAGTGTACTAATTCCGCAAATGCCGAATAACCTATACCCAATGCAGAAATCCCCAAAATCACTGCAAGTTCGAATGGCATATGGAATAATTTTCCTTCGTATCTTCCAACTTTCGGAATACATGGAAGAAAGAACGCTACAAGCAGAACTCCTAAAAAGAAGAGTGCAGCAGAACTCCAGAACATGGAATAATTATATTCCACATACTCTTCCTCCTCTTGATTTGCAGAAATGAATTCATCATAATTTGCATCTGTCATTCCATAGACGATACTAATTCCATCTGTTTGCTTTTCATCCTCAATCAAATCCTCCAGATCTGCGTCCATGCAATAATAGGACAGATCTTTCTCAATATTGTATGCTTCTTCCGGTGCCAATTTCGTACCGCTAACTGTTACATTTGACATTGTTCCTGCTGTGCCATACTTGTATTCAATTTTCAGCGCATACGAATCATTTGACTTCAACGCCTCGTTTATCTGATCATCGTTTTCTTTAAATAAAGGATTGCCCTCTTTATCAAAAATCTGGTAATCCATATATTTTTTAAAGAGAGAAAATGCACTGTTTGACATCATCTCCATTTGCTCCGACGCATCCATCGCGCCTGTGACCTCGTTATACAGAATGCGGTTTCCAGTTGCAAGAGAATAGTCCATCCTCTCTATACAATCTTCTATATCCTCCTCTACTGTAACTGTCGATGCGATATTATTTCTACTCACCACATAATAACTTCCCACAATTCCTGCTGCAAACAGGATGAGTATTACTATCGTTACTATTGTCCTTATCTCACGGCTGCTTTTCAAGTTTGTATCCAACTCCCCACACCACCTTTAAATATTTTGGTTTCTTCGGGTCGATCTCGATCTTCTCCCGAATATTTCTTACATGTACCATGATCGTATCTGTATTAATTGCCTTTTCCTGCCATACTCTTTCGTAAATCTCTTCGGATGAAAAGACTCTTCCCGGATTCTTTGCCAAAAGAAGCAGAATCTTGTATTCGATTGGAGTTAATTTCACCGGATTGCCATCCATTGTGACTTCTACCGTATCCTCATTGATCTCAAGTCCCCCGATCACATGTACATTTTCCTGTGGTGTGAGCTTCTCCAAAAATCTGCGGTAACGTCTCAGCTGAGAATTCACACGGGCCATCAGTTCCATCGGTGTAAACGGCTTTGTCACATAATCATCCGCTCCGATGTTGAGCCCTGTGATCTTATCAACTTCCTCTGATTTTGCTGACAACATGATTACAGGAAAATCGTATTTCTCGCGCAACTTCATCGTCATACGAATCCCATCCATACGTGGCATCATGATGTCAATGATTGCCAGATGGATTTCTTCCTTCTCAAGGACTTCTAATCCTTCGATGCCGTCTGCTGCCTGAAACACCTTATATCCCTGGCTCTGCAGATAAATCTGTACACCTTCTCTAATCTCTTTATCATCCTCTACAATTAATACGTGATTGATCTCCATTTTGTTTCCTCCTAAAAAAATAACCTCCTTTATATATCTACAGAATACTCTGTAAATCTAAAGGAGGCTTTTATATGTTTCAAAAGATTTTCTTAAGCTTACTATAGCTTTTTTAAAAATATTGTTCTTTTAGTTCTCTGCATTCTGCTCTCTGAAGAAAATCTGACCCGTAGAAGCGTCCATTCCGTCCACAATTGCCAGTGACTCCAGCTGGAATCCAAGATTACGGATGATTCTTCCGCCTGACTGGAATCCTTTCTCAATTGCAATTCCGATACCTTCTACTGTAGCTCCTGAAGACTGAACAATCTGAATCAGTCCCTGCAGTGCACATCCGTTCGCAAGAAAATCATCAATAATAAGTACATGATCATCCTCTGAAAGGAACTTCTGTGAAACGATCACATTATTCTTACACTTATGTGTGAAAGATTCAACCTCTGCTACATACATCTCGCCGTCTAAATTGATGCTCTGAGACTTCTTTGCAAATACGACCGGTACATCAAAGTGTTCTGCTACGATACAGGCGATTCCTATACCGGAAGCTTCTATAGTAAGAATCTTATTGATGTTCTTGTCAGCAAATCTCTTCTTGAATTCTGCACCCATCTGATTCAAAAGTTTAATGTCCATCTGATGATTCAGGAAACTGTCAACCTTGAGAACATTGCCCTCTTTTACAATACCGTCTTTTACAATTCTTTCTTCCAAAAAATTCATCTTTCTACCTCTTCCTCTGTAATTTCCCCAAAATGTGTTACTGCTCAGTGTAACCCCAAAAATATTTCTTAAAGTATAGCACAACTCCATATAAGAAACAACGTTAACAGGACGAAAAAATAGTACAAAAATAATTGAAAAAAAGCACTTTCCTTATCCGGTTTATCAAAACCGAATCTATGGAAAATGCTTCGCGCTATTTCTGTACAACTTTGATTCTGCCCTCCAAAATCAGGGCAACAAAAAAGCGGGTGATGGGAATCGAACCCACGTATCCAGCTTGGAAGGCTGGTGTTCTACCATTGAACTACACCCGCATTTCGTGTCTTATCTCTGACACGAGTAGTATCTTATCATACTCTTTTTAAATATGCAAGTACTTTTTTAAATTTTCTTATATTTTTTATTTTCCCATCTCCTGCAGTGCACGGATAAATTCCAGATCTTCTGCACGAAGCTTCAGATTTGTCTCGTAATGAGCTCCGTTCGGTGCTGTCACATTGATCTCGATGATTGTGCCTTCCTCAACTGCATTCTGAGCTACTGCTCCTAAGAACATCGGAAACTTCGGATGATTTCTGCGAAATGTATCCATATGTCCTTTTAATTCCTGTATCTTTCCAAGCTGTGAAAAATTCATATCAACTTTCCTTTCTGCCCTGACGACTTTTACCTTATTTTTATTATGATACCTACGGATTGCTCCATTGCTATGCAATTCCCGCAATCCTCGAACACCTCAAACTCCCATAAAATGGCGTATTCACACCATTTTATTCCGTTTTCGGTGTTCGGCGTGTCAATAAGTATAAATTGCTTATTTGTGCAAGCACAAACGCAATTTATACTTTTGACACTTACATCATAATATACGAATCTGATAAAAAATACAACTTTTTTGACTTATTTTCCACTTCGTTATATAATAGGAAAAGTGACCGATGTCCCCCTTTTTACTAAATTATTTCAACCAGCAAGGACAGACATCCCGGACTTCGGTTTTCAGATTAGAGAAAAGAGGTAACATCCATGAGCAAGAGAACAGATAAGAAAAGACAGAAAAGATTTAATGAGGTACATCCGACTACCACAGCACCAGCTGCTCAGCCTGTAGTAGAGACAGCTGCACCAACAGCTGAACCTGTTCCTGAAGTGACTGTAACAGAAACAACTGCACCAGTAAATGCTGCTCCGGCATATGATCTTTTCATCCAGTATCAGAACGGCGAATATGACGCTGCTGTACTTGCAGAGAAGATTCTTGATAAATGCAAAGCTGAAGGTATGGACAGCTCCGACCTTAAGATCTATGTAAAACCTGAGGATAAGAAAGCTTACTATGCTTGTGCCGGCGGAACAGGTGCTATTGAGTTAGCTTAGACTGATAGAAAGAAAGTCTGTGAAAGAATCTATCTACTCTTAAGATTCTTTTCACAGACTTTTTATTTTGACTGTTATACCCTGATCTTTTTACTATACTCCGACCTTTTTACAAACATCTGCCAAACAGCATCTGTCGCAATACGGTTTCGTTCTCGCAGTACATATCTCTCTTCCATGATAAACAAGACGGTGGCAAAGGTCACTTCCTTCTTCTGGCGGGATAATCTTCCACAAAGCCATCTCTACTTTCTTCGGCTCCTTGATTCCATCTACCAGACCGATCCGGTTTGTCAGGCGGATACAATGTGTATCTGTCACAATTGCCGGCTTTCCAAACACATCTCCCATGATCAGATTCGCGCTCTTTCTTCCGACTCCCGGAAGCTTTAATAAAGCATCAAAATCATCCGGAACTTTTCCACCATATTCATCACGAAGCATCTTCATACAGGCACTGATATCTCTTGCCTTACTCTTTCCAAGACCACAAGGACGTACAATCTCTTCAATATCTTCCACCGGAGCTTCTGCCAGTGCTTCTACTGTTGGATATTTCTCATAAAGACCTTCCACGACTACATTTACTCTTGCATCTGTACACTGTGCTGCCAGCCTTACACTGACCAGCAGCTTCCATGCCTGATCATAATCAAGCGTGCATCCTGCATCCGGATACTCTTTCTTCAGTCTTTCAATCACTTCAAGCGCACGCTGTTTCTTTGTCATTTATTTCACCTCGGCATTTTTCTTTAATTCTTCCATCGCATTCTTGAACTTGTCTGATACTGCTGTAGGGTTTCTTCTCAGCTGTCTCATAGCATTTACATAATTTCTGTCTGTACGTGAGCCTAATTTCTTTCTCTCACTTAATATATTGGAACGCATCTGGGCAAGTTCTTTTCTCCAGTTTCCTTTCGATTCAGACTCTTGTGCTTCATTCTCCAGTCGGACAGTACGAAGCAGTGCCTCAACCTTCTCTGAAAGCTGTGTAAGCTGTTCTTTTCGTTCTCTACGCTGTTCTTCTATCTTCGCAAGATACAATTCTTTTCTTGTCTGCTTCTCCGCTGCTTTCATCTCTTTACGCTCTTCATACAACAGATAGCTGTCCTCAAGCCTCTCCTGTACCCCTTCAGATGCACGTTTCAGCCGTTCTTGAACACCTTCTGATGCATCTTTCAGTCTGTCCTGCATTTCCTCAGAAGCATCTTTCAGGCGCTCCTGCATCTTCTGGATCTGTTCTTTGCTGGCTTCAAGCTGTACAAGGATACGTTTCATATCCATAGCCTCGTTGAAGGACTGTGTGAAGTCAACTGCTGCTGCGATTGTCAGAACAAATGCAAGGATATCGGCTATTGTAACCGGAATCAACAATACCATATGTTCAAATGGAATATGTACGACCTTTACCATAAGAATGGAGAATGCTCCCCAGCACAAGCTTGCCAGTGGACAAATGTATCCTCTGACATTAAATTTCAGGTTTCTATAATCCCAGTACCTTACGTGGAACAGACGCTCCATCGTAATTCCTGTAAAATACTCCAGGATTGTCGCACCGATCATTCCCATAAGAAAGACAAGCAGGATGTTATCTCTGACCGGAATCGTCACGATCAGAACAACCATTGCTCCGGAACCATAGAGCGGAAGTATTGGACCATGCATAAATCCACGGTTCACCCAACGGTGCTTTCTGACAGAAACATAACAGCTTTCCCAGATCCATCCCAGAAAACTGTAGAGAAAAAAGAATAAAACCCATTGTGATAAATCGTATTCCTGCATTTTTCTTCCCCTTTTTTAAAAGACTTCCGCGCTCAGATAAAATGTAACGCAGAAGTCTCTTTCTTGAAATCTTTGTAACTGTTTAGTTTCTCTCCTCGATCTCCATCAGCAGATCTACTCTGCGCTGATGACGGCCGCCTTCGAATTCTGTATTGATCCATGTATCAACGATCATCTTTGCAAGTTCTCCACCTACTACACGAGCTCCAAATGCAAGTACATTACAGTCATTATGTGCTCTTGACATCTTCGCTGTAAATGGCTCGCTGCAGACACATGCACGGATTCCTTTTACTTTATTCGCTGCGAGAGAGATTCCAAGTCCTGTTCCGCAGATCAAAATCCCCTTCTCTACTTCTCCTGCTACAACTGCACGGGCCACTTTCTCTCCATACACCGGATAGTCACAGCTGTCTGTTGTATATGTTCCATAATCTACAACCTCATGACCTTTCTCTTTCAGAAATTCTATGATTTCTGCTTTCAGCTCCAGTGCGGAGTGATCGTTACCAATACCAATTTTCATTTTAACGTTCCATCCTTTCTAAATTTCAAATATCAAGAATGCCTCAGCATTCTTGCTGCGAGGTGCGCATCATGCGAATGCAGGACATATTTCTCCTGCGCACCTCTGCAATCCTGCCAGAGGCTATGTCAGATGGGAGTTTATCTCGCATCTGATATACCGTTTCTATCATACCAAACTTGTACGGTCTTGTAAACTCACACCGGATTTGTTTCTAATGTAATACAAAATGTTGCTGTTCAGGATTCCCGCTTTGCCTGACAACAAAAAGAGAAGCACGAACAGCTTCTCTTTTTCCTTCTGTAAACCATCACTATGATAACTTTCTTCTGTTATGCACGTAATCCGTTCACTTTATATCTTAGAATAATGAATTGAAACGCTCCATTGCTTCTTTTGTCTTCTCATGTTTTCCAAAGGATGTCAGACGGAAATAATTCTTTCCATTTTCTCCGAATCCTGCTCCCGGTGTTCCGACAACCTGAGCATTTTCAAGGAGATAATCAAAGAACTCCCAGGACTCCATTCCCTTCGGGCACTCGAACCAGATGTATGGTGAGTTCACGCCGCCTGTAAATGAGATTCCTTTCTTCTCAAGTGTTTCAGCGATCATACGCGCATTTTCACGATAATATCCGATATTCTCCTGACACTCTTTCATGCCCTCTTCTGTGAATACCTTAGCTCCGGCATACTGGATGATATACGGTGTTCCGTTGAACTTTGTACACTGTCTTCTGTTCCACATATTGTGCAGGCTCAATGTTCCGCCATTTGATGTCTCAAACACAAGTTCTTCCGGAACAACTGTATAGGAGAAACGTGTACCTGTGAATCCTGCTGTCTTAGAAAGGGAACAGAACTCGATCGCACATTTCTTTGCGCCCTCGATCGCATAGATGCTTCTTGGAAGTGTAGGATCTGTGATAAATGCTTCGTATGCGGAATCATACAGGATCACCGCATCATTTTTCAGTGCATAGGCAACCCATGCCTCTAACTGCTCTTTATTATAGCATGCTCCTGTCGGGTTGTTCGGAGAACACAGGTAAATGATATCTGCCTTTACATTTTCATCCGGCATTGGAAGGAAATCGTTTTCTTTTGTTCCGTTCATATAGATAATATTCTTTCCATCCATTGTATTTGTATCTACATAAACAGGGTAAACCGGATCCGGAACGAGAACCACGTTATCCTTTGCAAAAAGCTCTGTAATATTTCCTGTATCACTCTTTGCGCCATCTGAAATAAAGATATCTGTAGCTTTTACTTCTACGCCATTGCGTGCGTAATAATCTGCGATTGCTTCCTGTGCAAATGCATATCCCTGCTCCGGTCCGTATCCTTTGAATGTCTCAGATACTGCCTGAGAATCTACTGCTTCATGAAGTGCCTCGATCACACTCTTTGTCAATGGCAATGTTACATCACCGATTCCGAGACGGATAATATCCGCCGCTTTCTCCGGATGTGTTTCCTCATATACTTTTACTCTTCTTGCGATCTCTGCAAAAAGATAACTGTCTTTTACATTCTGATAATTTTCATTTAACTTTGGCATCTTGTCAAACTCCTTTCCCAGCTGCTTTCATGCTGTTCACAGTATTCTGCAACCAATAACTCTAGTATTCCTATGTGTTATATTAACAGATTTTTTTTCATTCGAAAAGAAGTTGAAAAAAAGAAACAAGATTTTGTAAAATCTTGTTTCTTTGATAATAATTTCAGCACTTTAACTGTGCAAATTGATGATGCGATAAAGAACATTTTTCTTTTTTTCTTTCTTACAAAAGCCAGATGATCAGCAAAATTACCTCCACAACAAAGATCACAGGCACTGTAATCATAAATTTTGCTTTCCGTATCTTATGCCGGAAGCACATCATACCTGCGATTGCTCCTGCACTTCCACCGATCAGTGCAAGGATTAACAGCGTTTTCTCCGGAACCCTCCATGCGCCTTTCTTCGCTTTCCATTTATCAATCCCATAGGTACAAAATGCAAATAAATTGATAAATATCAGATAATACCAGAAATATTTCATAAGATGATCTCCTCCTTCAAGGCAAAGGAATAGATGATTTTCTCCTTCACCGGCTTCTCTAACAGTTGCTCCAACGCCTGGGCATAGTAATCAAGCTGTGCATGGTACAGTTCTTTCAATTGAGATGCATTTCTGACTCTATCCGTCTTATAGTCCAGTAGTACAAGCCCGTTTTCCTCCTCGAACCAGACATCAATAATTCCCTGGATGAGAATGGTCTCTTCCTTTCGATTTTCATCCGCTTCCTGACTTCTCTTCTGAATGTCCTGATAGATCTCCGGATAGATTTCTGATGCAGCTACTCCGAGAACAAATGGCTGTTCCTTCCGAAGCTTTCCATTTCCTGCTGCTTGTGTCATTCGTCTTCCACTCTCGCTATTTAAAAACGCAAGAATATCTTTCGTGCGGATACAGTCTGCCATCTCTTTTGACAGTCTCCCTGCCTGATAGAACAGTTCGATTTCTTCTTTCAGAAGTTCCTCTGTATACTCTTTTGAAAAATCATGAAGCTCGAGAAATTTATGATAAGCACTTCCCCTTGAAGCTCCTGTCAGGCCTTCTTTCTGTTCTTCCATGAAATGCGGAAGCAGTGGCAAAATCTCCGGCTCCTGAATCAATTCTTCTCCTGCTTCTTCCTGCAAAGACTCACGCTTCTTCAACTCTGAAACTGTAAATTTCAGCTTCATTTTTCCTTCTTCTTTATATGGATACAGGAAATTCATCTGCTGTTCCAGCTTTTCTTCCGCTCCCGGAAGATAAACCTTCGTTGTATCCCAGTGTTCAAGAACTTCTCTTGCGATCACTTCTGCCTGTCGCTGTGCATCTTCTGTAAAATCCATCTCTCCTGCATCAAAAATCCGGACTTTAATCGGCAATTGCTGCACCTCTTCACTTTCTGTTTTAAGAATTCCACATAAATCAGCTTCTCTCTTGAGATCTTCTTCCTGAAGAAGTGCCGGAAGAATCCAGTCCAGATAACGGTTTGCACCTTCTAACTGATAAAGGCTCAATGGAGATTCCCTGTCTGTCATATGATTCACATATGGTTCCAGGCCGTCTTCTCCTATTTTCAGACTGCCTGTCAGAATCAGTTTTTCTTTCGCTCTTGTCATCGCTACATAAAGCACACGGAGTTCTTCTGCAAGATTCTCAAGCTTTGTCTTCTCCTGGATCATTTTCTTCAAAAAGGTCGGTGCCTTTGTCCTCATCTTAAGGTCTACAACGTCAATTCCAACTCCGTTTCTCGGATGGATCACAATACTTCCTTTCAGATCCTGTGTATTGAATTGCTTTCCTGTTCCGGCTACAAAAACGATTGGAAACTCCAGACCTTTACTTTTATGAATACTCATAATACGGACTGTGTCATCCTGCTCGTCTATGATACTTGCTTCGCCATAATCAACATCATATTTTTTCAGTTGCTCGATATAGCGTACGAAATTAAACAGACCTTTATAACTCGTCCCTTCAAATGCTCTTGCTTTCTCAACAAGCATTTCTACATTAGCCTGTCTCTGTGCGCCCCCTGGCATCGCACTGATAAATAACCCATAGCCGGTTTTATCAATTATTTCCGCAAGAAGGTCATGGATTGCCGTATACGGAAGAATTTCCCTGAAATGATCCAATACCACGAAAAACTTCCTCAATTTTTCCTGTACCTGTATTGCCTGCTTTTTGTCCACAGTTTCCGGAATTTCTTCCGAACTCAGGCTGCAAAATCCTTCCACTGCCTCGTAAAACAACTGATTCGGATATGCAAGACGAATCACTGACAACTCTGCTGCCGTCAGACCGGCAAACGGTGAAGTCAAAACTGCTGTCAATGGCAGATCCTGTCTTGCATTATCAAGAACTTTCAGATAATCCAGAAGAACACTGACCTCATACGTCTCGAAATATCCTTCTCTGCTCACAGAGTATGCCGGAATTCCCTCCTCGGCCAGTATGGACGCAAAAACTTCTGCCCACCCCTGTAAACTTCTCGTCAGAATCACCATATCCCGATAATGAACCGGGCGGTATTCTCCTGTCTCCTTATCAAGCACAACACCCGTGCTTAGAAGTTCTTTCATTCTCTGTGCGATCATCCGCGCCTCTTCTTCTCTCGCTTCACTGCTCCGAAGTCCCGTCTGATTATAAAGAAGCAGTTCCGTCTGATCCGTAAACACATTTTCATCCGGTAATTCAGGAAAAGAGGCTCCCAAATGTAGTGCCGCCTTATCATCATAGATAATTTCTCCGAATTCCTTCCGCATCAGTTTCCTGAAAATATAATTTGTACTGTCAAGTACTTCTCCTCTGCTTCGGAAGTTCCTGTCAAGATCAATTCTCTGCCTGCTGCTCTCCTGCGTACTGTAGCTGTTATATTTTCCCATAAAGAGTTCCGGGCGCGACAAGCGGAATCGGTAAATACTCTGTTTTACATCTCCAACCATAAAAAGATTATTCTGTCCTGCCGACTCTCTTGACACACTCGTCAGAATTGTTTCCTGCACCAGGTTACTATCCTGATACTCATCAATCATAACTTCTTCAAAGCGTTCCTGATACTCCTGTGCCACTGCTGACGGAACCAGTTTTCCTTCCTTTTCTTCCGTCAGAATCTGAAGTGCAAACTGTTCCATATCACTGAAGTCCAACAGATTTCTCTGTCTCTTTTTCTCCGAAAATGCCTCTGCAAAAGCCTGTACCAGCAGAACTAACATCTTCATTGCTGTCTGCGCCTCTTGCATATCCCTGATCCACTCATCAACAGGCGCGTAGAAATAGTTTGCTTTCAGATCTTCTATCAGTTTCTTGGCCTGTTTTCTGAGCCCCTGCGCTTTCTCTTTCAGCTCCGGATCGACTGTCGGATCTTTCTTTCCTGACAAACGTTTCCATGTAAAATCACTGACGATCTGCTCTTGCTGACAAAATGTCTCTGCTTTTTCCAATTGCTCAATCTGTACCAGATCAGAATCTAACATTTCACCATACATATACGGACCGGCCGGAAGTTCGCATACTTCTATCGCCTGTTGAACAAACCCTTTCACATCTGTAAGATTCTGCCTTACTCTTGCCTTTGCTTCCTGCACGACATCTGCTTCTTCCATCTTCTCCGGATCGATCTCATAATTATCCACACATTCCTTCAACCACTTTTCCGGCTGTGGATAACTTCTGGAATATTCATAAAGCTGGAGGATAAGTTCCTCGATCTTCTGATCATTTCTTCCTGTTCCATACTGGTCAACAAAGTTTAAAAATGCCTCGGATCCCTCTGCATAGAAATTCTCGATCAGCTCTTCTAAGACATCCTGCATCAGAAGACGCAATTCTCCTTCTTCTGCAATGCGAAAGGCCGGATCAATTCCAATCACATGAAAATGATCCCGGATCACCGACAGGCAGAAACTGTGGATTGTCATGATTGACGCATTGTGGATCAATGTGGACTGCTGCTCCAGATTCACATTTCCCGGCTGCTCTTCCAGCTTCTTTTCAATTGCTGCACCGATTCGTTCTTTCATCTCTGCCGCCGCTGCTTCCGTATAAGTCACAACCAGGAGACGGTCTACATCCGCGGGATCATTTTCATCTGTTATCCTGGAAATAATCCGTTCAACAAGTACCGCTGTCTTTCCGGAACCTGCTGCTGCAGATACGAGAATGTTGCGATCACGCAAGTCGATTACTTTCTGTTGTTCTTCTGTCCATTTTACGCTCATTCTCCTGCCTCCCCTTTCTCTTCCAAAATACCAAGACGCGCTTTCATAGAATTCAACGCTTCTTCCAAGGTATATTTTCTTAATCTTCTGTACTCACAGCCTTCAATCCTCTGGTCAAATCCGCAGATATCCCTGCACCCACAGTAATCACAGCCTGTCATCTCATCAAGTACATACGGAAGTGCCGCAACCTCTCCCTGATACATCACGTCCTTCAGCTCTTTTTCTTTCTCTTTCGTGTACGCAAGAACCGTATCAAAGTTCTCCTTTGATAAAGCTTTTGATGCCGAACCGAGCGTTCTGTTCTTATTCATCCGCAGCGGATAGAATGTTGAAGTTCCACTCAGATTCCGCTCCAGATGCTCAACTACATTTTCATCTGCATTGATCAGTCCATCCAGCTTCAGCTCTTTTAGAATACTTTGCTCAACTTCCGCTTTTGTCTCTTCTTTCTTCACAATCGGATCCTGGATCCTGTAATAAAAAATACCGGCCGGAAGTACTTCTTTCTCCGGATGTTTCTGCCGTTCGATCTCCAGTGCCGCATTCAGATAAACCGGAAGCTGCATCTGCAAACCGTGATAGAATGCTGTGATATCAAATGCTTTCCTTCCAGTTTTATAATCTGTTACCTTCACATAGACCGCATTTTCATCTTCACACGTATCAATTCTGTCAATCTTTCCGCTTCCGAACTTAAATTCACACCCGCTCGGCACAAAATCGCCTGCCGCCATCTGCTGTGTCAGTGCCCAGACGGACCGGTTGATCAATTGCTTGATTCTGTGGATCATATACTCATTACGTGCAGATGAAAATAGAACTGTATTTCCATAATCCAGAATACTTTCTTCTACACTTTCATCAATCAGCTGCTCCCGCTTCTCTTCCGGCATTGTAACCCAGTCCAGACCTTCCTCTTCTACCTTGTGTGCAAATCGCTCCAGTGCCTGATGTGCAATATTTCCCAGATCCATTGCTTCGAACCCATATTTCTCCCGTTCTGACAAACGAAGTCCGTAATTCAGGAAATGTGCATATGCACAGGAAGCAAAACGTTCCAGTCTTGTTACGCTGACACGCTTTGGATCCAGGAAGAGTTCTTTTGCTACTCTACTTCCAAGGCTCGGCTCATCCTTCCGGTAGAAACCGGCTTCTATCATCTGCTTCAGAGTTTCCTGACTCTGTTCATCCTTTACAAACCATCTGTACAGTTCTTTCCAGGAATCATCCAGTCCATGCTCCCTCTCTCTTAAACCTTCTGCAATCTGCAAGAGTCCGCTCTTTCTCATCATCTCATGATCAAGCAGCCCCTTTCTGTCTTCCTCTACCGGAACAAGTACCGGGAACAGACGCATCAGATCCTGGATCAGATACGCTGGACGAAGTGCTTTTCCTTCCCCGGATACTTTCGCCCAGGACAGATACAGAAGTTCTGACGGTTTCGTCAGATTCATATAGAGATAAAATTTCTGAATATATAATTTCTCTTTTGGTCCGGGAGAAAGATTCATTTTCTTCTCCTGAAACTGTTTTCTGTCTCGCTCGGAAAGCAGACCTCTTGCCCCTGCATTTCCTGGAAGAAGCGTATCATTTGCTCCGACAAAAAATAATGCGCGGATATTTTTGATACGTGTTCTCTCCATATCTCCGATCACAACCTGATCCAGACTTGGAGGGATCACACCTACTTTCGCCTCTTCAAGTCCTGCATCAAGAAGTTCACAGTATTCCTTCAAAGGAATCTCTTCCTCCCCCAGAAGTTCAACGAATTTATCAAATAATTCCAGAACAATACGATAAATCTGTGCATATTCCTTCGCCAGTGCCAGTTCTCCATCTTCCTGGAATTTCTGCTCCAATTCTGCAAGCTGTTCCTGGATCTTCTCCTGAACCAGATATTCATAAACTGCAAGTGTGATCTCTTTTACCGTCTTTTTTCTCTTCTTCAGAACTGTATGCAGCGGTGTCAGTTTTTCCACAAAGCGCATGCGCAGATGGTTCAGTTCTTCCAGTTCTTCCTTTGTCGTCATCGGTGTCTTTCTCACCCAGACCTGATCCCATTTCTTAAATCCTTTCAGATCCAGCGCAAGACAGTAATTTTCCAGACGGTCTACTTCATCTCTTGTAAACCCACACAGGCTGGTCCGCAGATAACGAAAAACGCTTTCGTAAGTATAGTTCTGTTCTACCATCACCAGCAAGCTTCTTAAATACTCTACAAAAGAATTTAATAAAATACTTTTCTTATGATCCATAAAGACCGGGATTTCATATCGATCACATGCTTTTTCCAAAGCATCTGCATAAGTACTCAGATCCGAAGCAATCACTGCGATTTCCCGATATCTGTACCCTTCTTCTCTCACCAGACGCCGGATCTCCTCTGCCACATACTGTGCCTCTTCCCGTGGTGTATGAACTTCATGAAGAGAAATTGACCGCATCTTCTCTCCACTGTATTTTCTTCTGGAATAACGAAATAGTTCCTCTTCCAAAAACGCCATCTCCGGATTCTCTTTGAACCGATACGACGGATTCTTGCATAACCAGACCGGCTCATCAATCTCCACTCTCACTTCCTGCGCCACTTCCGTCAGTGAAGTAACCATCTGCTTACTCAACGCAAAGAGCTGATACGGATGCTTATAGACAAACGGATCTTCCCTCCGATCGATCTCAGCTGTCAACATAATCTTGTCGCACACTTTCAGAAGTTCCCCGATCAGCCGGTTCTGCACCGGTGTAAATCCGGTAAATCCATCCATTGCGATCACACTGTCTTTAAGCATTTTCGCTTCCGGTACAGTCTGACTCAACACATCAAGTAATTCTTCTTTTGTGATATATTTATCACGCAGATAATCCTCAAATCCTTCATATACTTTACGGATATCCTTTAACTTATAATACAGATAACTTTCCGGATTCAGTCCTTCCATGAAAGAATCAAGCTGTTCAAAATCAATTCCATACTGTGTGAATTCTGATATCACGGACTTCACTTCGCTGATATATCCCTGCTTCTTAAGATTTCCCTTAAGAACGGTCAGCTCATCTTCGTAATTTCCTGCAATCTTACGGAGCACCAGATTCTTACCCTCATCATCAAGGATCGGCTGTCTTTCCTTTCCTGTCTCTTCAAAAACACGGTGAGCCAGACGTCCAAAACTTAAGACATCAATATTCATAATACCGCCACGCGGATGTGCCATACACAGGTCCTTCTGCGTCTGCATTGTAAACTGCTCCGGAACCAGAACAAGATAATTCTTCTCCGGATGACAGATTGACTCCTTAACAATCTGCTGATATAAATAATGGGACTTTCCGCTTCCAGAATTCCCGAAAATAAACTGCAATGACATGCTCTGACTCCCGCCTTTCTTCTTAATATCTAAGCAAAAGACAGGCTGTCGTTCACAGGAATGAGCCATATCTCTCAGCCTTCTCTGTGCCCGGCAGCCCGTCTGGGTTTTTCCTTTCTTCTATTATCGCAAATTTATTTCACAAGGTCAACCAGTGCTGTCTTAGGAATCGCACCAATCTGTCTTCCGCTCTCTTCACCACCTTTAAATGCGATGAAAGTCGGAATACTCATCACTCTGTATTTCTGTGCAATGTCGATATTCTCATCAATGTTGATATGGCATACCTTTACATCACTGAGTTCTTCTGAAAGAGCTTCTACGATTGGAGCCATCATCTTACATGGTCCACACCAGTCTGCATAAAAATCAACGAGTACCGGCTGCTGTGCCTGAAGTACTTCCTGCTCAAAATTGTCTGTTGTAAGTTTTACTACTGCCATCTTTATATCCTCCTTATAGATGTTATATCTTTTATCTGTAACTGAACAGTTACCTTTTTCCTTTGTTACAACCCTAGTATAGCACATATTTTTTATTTTTCTGTGATAAAATCACAAAGAAACCGACAGTTTGGATTTTTCCTCCCTGCCGGTTTCCTTCATTACTTCTTATATCGTTTTATCTTATTGCAACCAGGTCTGCGACCCTTTATTTATGCTTCATCGATTGCCTTACCGATATCATGTCTCATGTATTTATTCTTAAAGTTTACCCACTCTGTTGCTGCATACGCATTCGCACGGGCTTCTTTCAGATCTTTTCCCTTCGCTGTCACGCCAAGAACACGTCCGCCGTTTGTCACGATCTGATCTCCGTTGAATTTTGTTCCTGCATGGAAGCAGTAATATCCTTCGTGCTTCTTGAACTCTTCCAGTCCTGTGATTGGGAAGCCTTTCTCGTAGCTTACCGGATATCCTTCGGATGCGAGTACGACACAGACTGCTGCATTGTCTTCAAACTGAAGATCAACCTGATCCAGTGTTCCGTCGATACATGCTTCCATAACTTCAAGGATATCATTCTTCATACGAGGAAGTACAACCTGAGCTTCCGGATCTCCGAAACGAGCGTTGTATTCAAGAACCTTCGGTCCGTCTTCTGTCAGCATCAATCCAAAGAAGATAACTCCCTTGAACGGACGTCCTTCTGCTGCCATTGCGTCTACCGTTGCCTGGTAAACATATTTCTCACAGAATTCTTCTACTTCTTTTGTATAGAACGGGCTTGGAGAAAATGTTCCCATACCTCCTGTATTAAGTCCTGTATCTCCGTCTCCGGCACGCTTATGATCCTGCGCACTTGTCATTGTCTTGATTGTCTTTCCATCAACAAAGGAAAGTACGGAAACCTCGCGGCCTGTCATAAATTCCTCAATGACCATCTCATTTCCGGCTGTACCAAACTTCTTATCCAGCATGATCTCTTTCACGCCTGCTTTTGCTTCTTCCAGATCCTTACAGATCAGAACACCTTTTCCGAGTGCAAGTCCGTCTGCTTTCAAAACAATCGGAAACTTCGCTGTCTCAAGATAAGCAACTGCTGCTTTTGGATCTGTAAAGTTCTCATAAGCTGCTGTTGGAATGTTATATTTCTTCATCAGGTCTTTGGAAAATGCTTTAGATCCCTCAAGAATCGCTGCATTCTTCTTCGGTCCAAATGTGCGGATTCCTGCTTCTTCAAGAACATCTACAAGACCGCCTACCAGCGGATCATCCATTCCTACGATACAAAGATCAATCGCATTCTCTTTTGCGAAATCTCTTAATTTATCAAATTCCATAGCGCCGATCGGTACACACTGCGCATACTCAGCGATTCCGGCATTTCCCGGAGCACAAAAGATTTTGTCTGCTCTTGGGCTCTTTGCCACGCTTGCTGCGATTGCATGCTCTCTTCCGCCGCTTCCTACGATCAATACGTTCATAGTCTCTGCCTCCTTACTCGGTAACGATTGTACGATGTCCTTCTACTTCAACCTTTCCGTTCGCGATCAGATCGATTGCATGTGGAAGGATCTTCCATTCAGCCTGTTCCATCACTCTGCGCTGAAGCACTTCCGGGGTATCTCCATTGTGTACTTCTACAGCCTTCTGCAAGATGATCGGGCCTGTATCAGTTCCTTCATCTACGAAATGTACTGTTGCACCAACTACTTTCACACCGCGCTCCAAAGCTGCCTCGTGCACTTTCAATCCATAATAACCTGTTCCACAGAAAGATGGAATCAGAGATGGATGAATGTTGATGATCCGGTTCTTATACTTCTTAATCATCTCCGGTGGGATTACCACAAGATAACCTGCCAGTACAATCAGATCCGGCTCATATGCATCTACAGCCTTTAAAAGTTCCTGATTAAACACTTCTCTTGACTCGTAGTCCTTCGGAGAAATGCATTTCGCATCGATTCCATTTTCTTTGGCACGTGTCAGTGCATAGGCATTCTTATTATTGCTGATCACGCCCACAAGTTCTGTATTCGTGATCATTCCATTCTTTACGCTGTCAATGATTGCCTGAAGGTTTGTTCCGCCTCCTGACACCATACTTAAGACTCTTAACATAAAGTCACTCCCTTTTCGCCAGCCTCAATCTTGCCGACTACATATGGCTGATCTCCTGCTTCACGAATTGCATCCATTGTCTTATCAACATCTGCCGGATCAACAGCGAGAACCATTCCAAGTCCCATGTTGAATGTGTTGTACATCATCTGCTCTTCGATTTCGCCCTCTTTTGCAAGTTTTGCAAAGATTGGTGGAATCGGATAGCTGTCTTTTTCTACAACTGCATGAGTTCCTTCTTTGAGCATACGCGGAATGTTCTCATAGAATCCGCCACCTGTGATATGGCTGCATGCTTTTACTGTAACCCCTGCATTTTTGATGCTTTTAAGTGCTTTTACATAGATTCTTGTCGGAGCAAGAAGTGCCTCTCCAAGAGTAGTTCCAAGATCATCATAATAAGTATCTAAAGATTCTTTTGTAATATCAAATACTTTTCTTACAAGTGAAAATCCGTTGCTGTGAACACCTGTAGAAGCCATTCCGATCAGAACATCTCCGGCTGCAAGATTCTCTCCTGTGATCATATCTTTCTTATCGCAAACACCAACTGCGAATCCTGCAAGATCATATTCATCTTCCGGCATAAGTCCCGGATGCTCTGCTGTCTCTCCACCGATCAGAGCTGCATCAGACTGCTTACACCCTTCTGCAACACCTTTTACGATTGCAGCGATCTTCTCCGGATAGTTCTTTCCACATGCAATGTAATCCAGAAAGAAGAGTGGCTCTCCACCTGCACATGCGATATCGTTCACGCACATAGCAACAGCATCGATTCCGATTGTGTCATGCTTATCCATTACCATAGCAAGTTTTACCTTTGTTCCGCATCCGTCTGTACCGGAAAGAAGAACAGGCTCTTCCATCTCTTTGATCTTCGCAAGAGAGAAAGCTCCTGAGAATCCGCCAAGTCCTCCGAGAACTTCTGCGCGCATTGTCTCTTTTACATATTCTTTCATTAATTCCACTGATTTGTAACCGGCTTCAATATCTACACCTGATGTCTTGTAATCCATCGTAAATCTCCTTTTCTTTCGAATCGTAATATTTATTTATTGTTGAGATATTCCTCATAACCAACTTCTGCAAGTCTGTCTGCTTTTGCCTGTACCGTATCTTTCATCTCTGCAGAATAAGCTTTCAGTTTCTCTAAAAGCTCCGGATCTGACATTGCAAGCATCTTTGCTGCAAGAATTGCCGCATTCATACCGCCGTCGATTGCAACTGTAGCAACCGGGATTCCAGGTGGCATCTGAACGATTGAATAAAGTGCGTCCATACCCTCCAGATTCTTTCCTGACATTGGGATACCAATTACCGGCATTGGGAAAAGTGCTGCGCACATTCCCGGCAGATGTGCTGCCATACCTGCTCCTGCAATAATTACTTTGATTCCCTTTCCTTCAGCTGCCTTCGCCCAGTCAAAAAAGACATCCGGCATACGGTGTGCTGAAATGATCGTCATCTCATAATCGATTCCAAACTTCTCCAGTGTGGCTGCTGCCTTACTCATCACCTTCAGATCTGAGTCGCTGCCCATGACAATTCCTACTTTTGGCATATCATTTCCTCCTCAGTGGTATACTGTTTTCCTTCCCTTGGAAAACTTTGTTTATTTATTATCCATACTTATGAAAGATTCCATTTAATCATCTATTAACTATCCAATTACCTATAGGATTTCCTTAAAATCCCGCTTCATCCAAAGGCTCATTAAGTACCTCTGTTCCCGGCAATACGAATCTTCCGTCCTCTAATAGTATAATGTCTTTTCCCTCGTTTGTCACTACACTTATTTCTTCTAACTCTTTATAAGGCACGGTTATATCTGTATGACAGTTAAAGTATGCTTTTGATACATCTTCCTTACGAAGAAGAGAACAGGAATTATCTTTCGCCACAATTTCCTTTCCATTCGGATTGTAGACTCTGATTTCCTCGCTCCAGGAATAACATGTATCTCCTACTGCAAAATGCGGTCCTGTCTTCTCTGCGATCAGAATCGGCATCTTATCTTCTATATTAAATTTCTTTGCTGCAACATATGCAGTCGTATTTGTTCCAATTGCGAACTCACCAAGCGGAAGAGTCTCATGATTCTTCAACACATTATCGTAAATGTATTTCTTATTCTGTGCTTCATCCTCAAAGTTCGTACATGTATAGTCGGTGATCTTTCCATCCTGAAATGTCAGCTTCAGATTCTCATACTGAAGTCCGTCCAGATATACCTTGCTTACATGAAGTATGCCGTTCGTCCCTTCCAGAACCGGTGATGTAAATACTTCTCCGACAGGAATATTCACATCTGCCACACAATTTTCGAAGATTGTCTCCTTCTGTGCGTCTTTCAGATGATATAACTGTACTGTAATATCTGTCTGGTTTTCTCCTTTTCCTCTTACATGTACACAAGTTCCCTGATCTAACGCATCGATCATTGTCTGTTGCACTTTTTCATAAAGTTTCGCGTCTAATGTATTGATCTTGATCACTTCATCAAAGATCTTTGCATAATCTGCTCCAATCTCCGGCACCGGATAAGCAACAATCGTGAAACTTCTTTCCTCACCCTTGATATACTCATTCGTGATCTGTCCTGATCTGCTGCTAAAGAGAAGATCCAGTTCTCTCTGCGCCTCATCATATGCCGGTGCTGTTTCTTTCGCTTCCGGTGAAAATGGTGTCTCACCGAAGATCTCCATAACTGCCGGTCCTGCAACACCTGCTGCTATCTCTTTATTTTGCTCAAAAACAGTCTTCATCACCTCAAGCTTACGTTCTACATAACGCTTATCCATAAAGAGTGCCTGGTCCTGTCTGTGATCATACTCATACTGCTGATTCGCAATCGCACCGTAATATCCAATCTTGTGGTGCTCTCTCTTCGTGATCACGCTGGAGGCAGCACGGTAAATAACCGGCTTTAATCCCATCTTACGGAAGTTCTCGATTGCAAGGCAGATCACCTTTTCAAATCCAAGGCTGTAACGGATATTTACAATCGATTTCTTTGACAGATCTTTTCCAGTATTAATAAAACCAACCCGATATCCTTCCGTATATACATCTGCCATCTTCTGCAGTGTCTCCTGTGGCAGATTTCTCAGATGATGAGCTGTTCCAAGTTCATTCTTGGAAATGTACTCACCGAATTCATACAGATAATCATCTTCATCAAGATCTGCCTTCTCAATGATCTGTACTGCAAAATCCGCTGACGGATCCATCTGCTCCAGAATTCGGTCTGCATAAAACACATCGCAGTAATCGCTTGCATACCAATACAGAATCTCCTTGATCTGCTCCGGCTTTGGAACCGGATTCTCTTCCTCACTCATTCCCTCGAAACAGGTATAGACTTCGAGAAACAACTCATAGAGGATTGTCAGATAATCCTTGCGCTGTTCAAATACATACGGAATTCCTGCTCTGATTTCCGTATACAACAAACTTAAAAGCTGTCCCATCTCCTGCCCCAATTTTTCACAGGCATAGTCTTGATTGGCATAGCTTGTCTGATATTTCTCTCCTATAATATCACTATAAAGAATCCTGTTCAGGCTACGCTTTTCTTCAAGACTTAAGCTGTCCCTGCTTCCATCTTCTAGCTTTTTTCGTGTATTCTCTAACTCAAGCAGAAACAAGGTACAATCCTGAAAATAAGAAATATATGCTGTATTCACTGTTTCTTCTGTCACGATTGTGCGCAGACGCTCAACTGCCAGTTCGTGACGCTGTGTGCACTGTTCATTTTTCTCCTTCTGTAACTCACTTAACTTTCCGATCATAAGTTCAGACCTCCAACAAAAATTCCAAGGAAGCACACGATCTGCACAATACCGATCCCGATTCCACATTTGCAGGAAAGATACTTCCTGTCCTGCTCCTCAAATCCTTCTATTGCATTCCAGATTCCATATATATCAAGCATTAAAGAAAGGATTGCAATCCCTCCGACAATTCCGGCTGCCTTTCCTCTCGTCAGGAATGCATATCCGACACATCCCAGCAAAATAGCAAGTGACCATCCGGTCAACCAGCAGGAAATCACACCTCTTCTTGACTGCAGATAAGCTGCTTTCCCATATTTCTTTGATTGATTATTCTTTCGTTCCTTTTCTTTCTTCTGTTTTTTTTCTCTTTCATCGTTTTTCTTTTCTTTTTTTCCGATCATTTCTTCTCCTTAGTAGATTACAAACTACAAAAACTATATATCCAAGTACACCGCCGATTGTATTCAGCAGAATATCGTCCACATCAAAGCATCCCACTTTCGTGATCAGCTGCATCAACTCTACACAAAGAGTCAGACAAAAACTCCAAAATAATGTTTTAAAAAAGCTTCTTCTTTTCCCTGCCATTGCAGAAAAGTAACCAACTGGCATGAAAATCAGAATATTTCCAAATAAATTTGAGAACACCGCAAATGTTCCCAGCTGATGTCTGTATTTAATAAATCTCTTAATCTCTTTGAATAGCACCAGATTGTAATGGTATTCATCCATTACGCCTTCCCTGCCGTACCAGTCTGATAAGAACAGAAAGTAGACAAGGAAGATAATATATAATATAAACAGGATCTTTCCAAGCATCCTGACTCTCTTCGCTTCTTTTTTTGTCAATTTCTTACACCTTCATAGAAAAAGAAAGCCCCCTCTGCCGGTTCACTTCGGACGTAACTACTCACACTGAACAAGCTACGAGGGGACTTTCTTTTTAAAATGTTATATTATTTTTATGTTTTAACAGACTGGCTCCATTGATAATAGAAATAATTCCTACCGTAACTCCTGTAACAAGCAGGATTATTCCGATTGCAATGTTACCTGCTCCACTGTTTCTCATTACACGATACGCTTTTTCCAAAACACCAGGCCTCCTTATTTTGCTCCATAT
This sequence comes from Mediterraneibacter sp. 210702-DFI.3.120, assembly GCF_020561005.1. Lineage (NCBI taxonomy): Bacteria > Bacillati > Bacillota > Clostridia > Lachnospirales > Lachnospiraceae > Mediterraneibacter > Mediterraneibacter sp. 210702-DFI.3.120. Next base: position 103,166 of record NZ_JAJCNG010000005.1, read on the forward strand.
TTCTCATAATATGCATCGATCGCTGCTTTTAATTCATCATCGATCACTACTTTTCCGTCACATTCCTTGTTGTAAAGGCACTCTACAACATCTTCCATTGTAACGATCGCTGCTGTCTCAAATCCATAGAGATCTTTCACTTCGTCAAGTGCGCACTTCTCTCCGCCTTTTCCTACTTCCATACGGTTTAAGGATACCATAAGTCCAACGATTGTAACATCAGCAGCATCTTTTACTTTCGGAACTGTCTCTTCCATAGATTTACCGGATGTTGTAACATCCTCGATCATGATCACGCGGTCTCCATCTTTCAGCTTACTTCCAAGGAAGCTTCCTTTATCTGCGCCATGATCTTTCTCTTCCTTACGGTCTGAGCAGTAACGTACTTCTTTTCCATATAATTCACTGTATGCGATTGCTGTTACAACTCCGAGCGGGATTCCTTTGTAAGCCGGTCCAAACAGTACATCAAAGTCATCTCCATATGTCTCGTGAATTGCTCTTGCGTAATACTCTCCAAGTTTCTTTAACTGGGATCCTGTTACATATGCTCCTGCATTCATGAAAAATGGGGATTTTCTTCCGCTTTTCAGTGTGAAATCTCCAAACTTCAATACATCACAGTCTACCATAAATTCTATAAATTCCTTCTTATATGCTTCCATTTTATCTTAAAACCTCCTGTTTATAAGGCTTTCACGCCTTTATTATTGTCTCAAATTGCTTTACTACACACTTTCCACGGTAGCTACGAACCATTTTACCTAATTCTTTACCATTAAGGGATTTACCCATTTGTGCCTCCTTCCTAAGTGTAGAATAGGAAGGATTCCAAATATCGTTCCTATTCTACCATAAAACCTTACAATTATCAATCCGTTTCAAAAATTGAATTCCCACTTTGAAACTCCTCCGTATTCTTATTATGGTACTCACATAGATCCTTTACATTTAATAATGCTCTTGTATCAAGTTCTGTCTTCATGGCAGCCCTGCCTCCTCTCGTAATATTTTTATTAACCACCTTCTTTCCTACCCACAATAAGCGGTTGCTAAGGTAATTTTGTAAGTTAATTGTAGTAAAATATAGAGGATAAAATAATTGACGGTCACTTGACCGTGACTTGACATAGAAATTTTTCAAAGATTGAAAATATAGAAAGACAAATAAGATAGATGGATTGATACATCTTCTCTGAAAGGAGCACGCAGATGAGAAACAGACTGACCTTCGCCAATGTGATTGGTGTATTACTGGAAAATAAAAAAAACCTACCCGCAGCACCTGCTTAACGCAGATGTTGTCTTTCGTGATGTTATGAACGAGAACCCGGATAATGATTATTCCAAAAGTACTGCTCGTTATTTGTATAGTTTGTATATGAGATGGGGAAAGAAAGAGCTTGCGGAGCAATATAAAAAATCCGGTAGGTATATTCCTGCCAATAGTCAACTGTCTATTCGACTTGTGGGGTACCCCCCAAGTCATTATCCCTCTTTATGATTCGTTTTCTTCTGTTTCTATATCCAGCCTCTGTAAAATATCATATATCACACCAGAATCGTTTAATAAGCTTATAGCAAAACATTTCTTTCCTGCATCTTTTAATGATGCACCAATGTGATACGCTTTTTTGTCATCAATGATTAAAAACCTGTCATGAAATACACCTGTGTAGTTCACTTCAAGTTTGGGATACTGTTGATTGAAAGTTTCAATATCTTTTTCTGACAATCTGGTTTTCCTAACTGTGTAAATCGTTACCGATACTTTCTCTTTCTTCTTGGACAGAATATTTAAAGTTCCCACATCGACATAATTATCAACCAATACAAGACTTTTCGTTGCACTAGCTACCAGATCTATCAGTAAGCTAAACGCATCATATATCTGTCCATCAAAAAAAATTTTCTGCTGTGATTCTTCGTGGTCAGAAATATATGCAAATACTTTATCAAATTTTTCATTTGTTTCATTTTGATAAGTTATCTGTCTTTCTTCTATTGCATTCATGCGATCATACAAAAGTGACGTGTTTGCCATATATTTACGCATTTCAACAAATGTTTCCATTATCCTGATACTGACTTGTATTGCAATATCACTCCTCAGCACCGCAGAAAGCATTGCAATACCTTGTTCTGTAAAAACATATGGCAGATATCTTCTTCCACCTCTCCCTTCTTTTGAGGTCACAAATTGTGACCTCAAAGAGTCGTACTCTTCCTTTTTTAGTTGAAACCTGAAATTCTCAGGAAATCTTTCAATATTTCTTTTTACAGCCTGATTAAAAGTTTTTGTTTCAACTTGATACAAAATTGCCAAATCACTATCGAGCATTACCTGTTTTCCTCTAATAACATATATAAGACTCTGTATATGGCTTGCTTCCCTAACCCTATCATTTTCATCTGAATTTACGTCAATCAATTCACTATTATCTTTTGCCATCGAATCCTCCAATCCATTTTTGAAGTCGCAATTTGCGACTTCAAGTTTACAATCTGTGTACTCATTCTGAGGTCACAAACTGTGACCTCAAACAGTATCATCGTGTTCCTTCTTGTTTTGCTTCCCAAATTGCTGCTCATACAAAATCTGATACTTTATCAGCCGTGGAATATACTCAGGAGGCTTTCTGCGACCCGCTTCCCACTCTTCTACCGTTCGAAGTGGTATCTGAAAATGTTCTGCAAACTGTTTTCGATTCAAACCGGTCTCTGCTCTCAAAGCACGTATTTTCTCACTTAATTCCATACTGTTCGCCATCCTTTATCACACACACTCATTGTGTGGTTAATTATATCATGCCACTTCTTCTTTATCAATTGAAAATCAACACGAATCCATAATTTACACACCAAACGAGTAATCCAGAAACTCATTCTCTTCTGGCTCCGCCAGCTCTTGCTTAGAAGCTTCTGACAGCTGTTCCTGCTGCAGTCTGCTTCCGTAAGCTCCGTTCCCATAAGAGACCATGTGCCTGAACTGATATACAGCGGATGTTCGCTCACCGTCGGAACCGCCATAACCGCTGCTCCTGTATCATGTGTCGCCGGAAGAATCACCTTGCAGTCGAAGCCGACCTCCTCACGGATTACCTTGCGAAGGGTTCCAATTTCATGTCCTAGAAGCTCAATCCTCTGGAAAATATGTTCCGGATAATCAAGCCTTCTGATTAACTCCCAGTTCCAGTCCTTTGTCACCGGATCCACAAGCTGTGTGGTTGTCGCATTGGTGTATTCCTGCACCGGCTTACCTGTAAGAAGATAATGGAAATAATCCGGAATCATCAGAAGTTTATCTGCCTTATCCAGTTCCTCCTGTGCATTTTTGCGAAGCGCCATAAGCTGATAGATGGTATTGAAGGGTTGCTTCTGAATTCCAGTGGCTGCGTATAGCTTTTCCTCCTCTTCTCCTTGTTATAGCTATATGATACGAATTTTTACACAGCAAAAAAAGACACTCCTTTGTAAAAAAAAAGTGTCCTTTTTTGCACTGGTGATGACTCAGCCTGTTCCATCTGTTGAAGAATCCAGCAGATTCACAAGGATTATCTGTGTAAGAAAATAAGTCGCCGCCACCCGCATTTTACTTTTTCTATCTATTCTACTTTGAAAACTTAGCAGATTGTTGCACCATCCACAGCTAAAATTTCTCCTGACACATAACTTGCAAGTTCACTTGCGAGAAAGAGGCATGCATTTGCCACATCTTCCGGTTCTCCGATTCTTCCAAGAGGAATCGTTGCAATGAGCGGCTGAATTTCTTCCTCCGGGAGTGCTGCCACCATATCTGTTCTGGTAATTCCAGGTGCAACTGCATTGACACGGATTCCATATTGTCCCAGTTCTCTTGCAAGAGAGATTGTCAGACCGTTTACCCCGAATTTGCTGGTAGGATAAGCCACTCCGCCTGGCTGCCCGTACTTACTTACCATAGAACTTGTGTTGATAATGCAGCCTCCGCCCTGCTCCTTCATCAGTTCTACCGATGGCTGAATTGCGTTAAATACTGCGTTTACATTCAGATTGATTATTTCCTGAAAATGCTCTGGATTGCAATCTATCGTCATCATACTGTCAGATACACCCGCATTATTTACAAGAATATCAATCTTTCCGTATTTTCTGTGAATTGCCTGGATTTCGTCTGCCACTTCTTTTGCGTCTGTCAGACTCGGGCAGGCACCGGATACTTCCCATTCCGGATTTTCTTCCTTTAAGGATGCCAGTGCCTTATCTACTGTCTCCTGCCGGGAACCGAATAATATGACCTTTGCACCATTCTCCAGATATTTTTTCACAATGGCATACCCGATTCCGCGTGTACCTCCAGTTACTACTGCTATTTTTCCTTTCAGCATAATATTTCTCCTTTTGGCGTTTTTTAGGCATTCTGTGCTTTTCTTTTTGCAATTTCTTCTTTCATTGCAGGAAGTGTTTTTTCCAGATCAAACTTGCTTACAAGAATAAACATAATAACAAATATCACTAACGGTGTTACAATAGCGAATCCGTAAATTGCCATTTTTGTAGCTGCCGGCGCTACAGTCTGTGCAGCATCATAGCCGACTGCCGCAAGGAACCAGCCGATGATAGATGTTCCGAGTCCGCTTCCCACTTTACCACCAAAGCTGGATGCACTGTTGGAGATTGCTACCATTCTTACACCATATTTATATTCATTATAATCAATTGACATTGCCGTCATAACTCCAACCAGACACATCATCGGAATGGTTGCAAATGTTGTAATACTTCCGAACAATGCGTAGCAAATAAAGATGTCTTTTGTGAAGAGAAGCAGTATATTTGCTCCTGCCCCCATTGCAAAGCTCACCAGTAGCGTTTTCACAACACCAAGTTTCTTAATCATCGGTCCTACAAGTATGAATCCTAACAGGGTCGGAATCATTCCGATTCCTCCGAGAACGCCGACCAGGTTGTCATTGCCGAAAATCCATTTACAGTAATATACTCCCGCACCCGCTGCAAGACCATATATAATGCATGAGAGCAGATTCACCACCAGAACAATCACCCAGTATTTGTTGTGGAACAGCTTTCCAAGTGCTTCCTTAAACGGAATCACTTCTTCATCCTCTTCTTTCACTTCTACTACCGCTCCTGCCTCTGTTGCTGTCTCACGGCTTGTTGCATAACAAATCAAGGCTGCCAGTATTACAATAATTCCCATGATAAAGCCAAATTTAATCCATGCGTTTTGGTTTCCGCCCAGTGCATTCGTAATCGGAATCATACAGATTGCAAATATCATACCTGCCACATAACCGGTTGCCGCTCTCCATGTTCCCATGATGCCTCGTTCTTCCTGGCTGTTCGTACGAACGGTCATAAGCGAATTATAAGGGATTGCCATTGCCGTATATAATACTGCTGTCAGAAGAATGTTCGTTATTGTCACGTAAATTATCTGTCCCATATCTCCTATTTTCGGCACCGTAAACATCAGAACCATTACAATACCTGCCGGAATTCCCGCTTTCAAAAGCCACGGACGATATTTTTCTTTTCCCGGTTTTGTATGGTCAATGATATTTCCCATAATCAGGTCTGTAAATGCGTCAATAATCTTACAGACAATAAACATTGTTGCAATCGCCCCGGCAGCCATACCAACCTTATCCGTATAGAAGTATGTAAGCTGTCCTACCAGTGTGGACATCGCATTCAATGCGAACTGTCCCGTAGCGTCTCCGAAGTAATCCTTCACGCGCATTACTTTCTGAACGCCGAATTTGTCCTTTCCTAATGGTTTTTTACTCATTGTGTTCCTCCTTCATTTCGTATCACATTTTTTCTTGATATCCTGTAAGCTTAAAATATCACATTCCTAATTGTCCGTATTTTAATTTTAGCTTATTTTTTATAATTTTGAATTTGCAGCGTTCAGCGCATCAATGACTGCCAGATACATTGGCTTTGCCTGCGCATCCTGCATAAGCAGATCGGATATGGTCATGGACAATGCAAACTTAATCAGCGGGTCTTCCAGCATTCCCGGCACCATTTCTTCAAACATACTGCGGCCAAGTTCTTCGGCGACCAACTCTCCGAGTGTTGACTCCAACGAATATTTCTCGAATTTCAGATTGGTATCCGTCTTGTACTCGTAATGATATCTGCCGGAACCAACCGTGAATTCCGCTTCTTTCTCCGGAAGCTGGATAACTGCCGTTGTATTCGCCGGAATCTGCACGTCCACGCAGATTTTTCCTTCTCTGCAGCTCCATGCACTTACGATTGTTCCATATATGGATTCATAAGTTGCGGACACCTCTGTCATTCCCTTTGTCAGCGTCGGCTGAATCCGTATTTTCTTATATCCCGGTTCCATACAGCGTATTCCTGCAACTTTTTCGTACAGCCAGCTTCCAATCGAACCGTACGCATAATGGTTCAGGGAGTTCATACCTGATTCGTCAAAATCCCCATTTGGCAGAATGGAATTCCAACGCTCCCAGATTGTTGTTGCGCCTTTCTTTACTGCATAGAGCCAGCCCGGAAAATCCTCTTTCATAAAGATCTCATCCGCCAACCCATGAAGACCGTTTTCTGACAAACAATGACACAGATACGGTGTACCCACAAAACCTGTCGTCAGATGATTATGGTGGGCTCCGATATTCAACTCCAATGTCTCCAAAATACGATTACGAAATTCCGGTTTTATCAAGTCAAAGTACAGCATCAGCACACAGGCTGCCTGTGTCTCGCTGACCATTCGTCCGCTTCTTGTCACGTATTCCACATGAATGGCTTCTACTATTTCTTCATATAAGTCACCGTATGCTTTTGCTTCCTCTGCATACCCCAATGCATCCGCAGCATCCCGCACAATCCTGGTCGAATATGCGTAATAAGCATTTGCCACCAGATATTTGTCCGTTCCACCTGTCCGGTCGGTGCTTCCGGATTCTATGTCCAGTGCCAGCCAGTCTCCATACTGGAATCCACTCTGCCACAATCCGTTTTTCGAGACTCTCGCATGTATATAATCCACCCAGTTCTTCATCATCGGGAATTGCTCCGCAAGCATCTCTTTATCCCCGTAAACCTTATAAATCGTCCACGGAATGATTGTCGCAGCATCGCTCCATGCCGCTGCTCCCGCCTGATTTCCGAGAATATTCGGAACAACATGAGGTACGCCCCACTCCGGATTGGTCTCTGCCGCCATATCCCGCAGCCATTTTCGGAAAAATAGTGCTGTGTGAAAATTGTAGGAGGCTGTACCACAGAATACCTGTGCATCTCCGGTCCAGCCCAACCGTTCATCTCTCTGTGGGCAGTCTGTCGGAACATCGAGGAAGTTGCCTCTCTGTCCCCACTGTATATTACTCTGCAGTTGGTTAACCAACGTGTTGTCGGATGTGAATGTTCCTGTCGGCTGCATGTCTGTGTGCATTGCACATGCCGTAAAATCCGATGCCTCTGTTTCCGTTCCTGCGCCTTCCACACAAATATAACGGAATCCGTGGAAAGTGAAGTGCGGCATCACAAGCATTCCCACCTGCTTTTCTCCGTATATAAATGTATCTGTACATCTTGCCGTCCGCAGATTCTCTGTATAGAAGTTTCCATCTTTATCCAGTGTTTCTGCATATCGAATAACTAATCTGTCTCCCATAAGTTTTGGAAGTCGTATTTCTACCAGTCCTGCCATATTCTGTCCGAAATCAAACACCAATTCTCCTTTTGGAGTCACGATCCTTTCCTTTACATCAAACCGTTTCGTTACCCGGACCGGCTCGGATTCCTGCGCCACAATCTGCCCGATATCATCCGTATGTTCAAACAGAACTGCCTTTCCCACCTGCCTTCTTTCTTTTGTATAATCCTGTATCTCACCGTGATAAATCTCGGAAAACAGAATTTCTCCTGTTTCCACATGCCAGTCCGTATCAGTGCCGATGCAGATAGTTTCCCCGTCTTCGTACTCGATACGCACCATTGCCAGCAAAGCCGTTCTGTCGCCGTAAATATTCGGTCTTGCATCAAACCCGAGTTCTCCCTTATACCACCCGTTTCCTACAGTAACCGTAATCTCATTATCTTTTTCCAGGAGTTCCGTAATATCATAAGTCTGATACTGCAGTCGGTGATGATAAGATGTCCAGCCCGGAGCCATGAACAAGTCTCCTGTTTTCCTTCCGTTAATAAGTGCCTCATATACACCACAGGCGGTCGCATACAGCCTTGCTCTCTTCACCGGTCTGTCCAGAGAAAAGCTGCGGACAAATACCGGACATGCAGTCTCTTCAGCCGGAAGTGTATGGGTAATCCATTTTGCATTCCAGTTTTCTTCTCTCATCAAACCGGTTTCAAAGTTTCCTGTCACCTGTCCCAGCTCTCCGCAATTATCCCATACACTGACCTGCACCTGATAAACGGTCATCTCTTTCAATGCAGCACCCTTATATGGCACCAGAACGGATTGGTCGCTTTCCACCCGGCCACTGTCCCACATAAGCTGGCCTCCGCTGACAACCTGAATCTGGTAGCTTGTCTGCACAACATCCTGCTTTTCACTCTCCAGCTTCCATGAGAAACGTGGTTTCTCATCGATTCCTATCGGATTTTTTCTGTATTCTATTGTCAAATCACGAATCATATACATTTCCTCTCTTTCTTTTTGTTTTTCTGATTCTTTCTATTCTATGAAAATTTTGCCATTGTACGAATCAGAGCGGTAACATTCTCCTGAAGTCTTGCCGTGTCTATGGTACCGTTCTCCAATCCTTTCTTTATCTGACCGGTATATGTATCATCATTAGAGCCCGGTGTAATCCAGCAGTTTCCCGCCTGTACCATTGCTGCCACATCTACACTGTCATAGGTTGTCCAATCCGTCATTACAAAACCGGCAAACCCATTTTCTTCTCTGAGAAGCCCCTGTAGAAGTTCTTCATCCGCTGCTGTCGGGCAGCCGTTTACCGCATTATACGCCGTCATAAAGCTGGCTGGCATATGAACATCCATCGCATATTCAAAAGTCCGAAAATAAATTTCCCGGATTGCACGTTCGGAAATCAGACTCTGATTTCGCTTTCTGGAAGATTCACAGTTGTTCCCGATAAAATGTTTATAGCAGCCTCCGACCCCGGCTCCTTCCAATCCTTTTGCATAAAATCCAGCCATGACACCGGACAAATACGGATCTTCCGAAAAATATTCCGGCTGTCGTCCATTTAGCGGATTTCTGTGAATATTAAATGCCGGGGCAAGAACCAGCGGCATGCCCAATGTCTTCGCTTCTTCCCCGATTACACACCCGATTGCTTCCGATAATTCTTTATTGAACGAAGCACAGATTGTAACGCCTGACGGCATTCCAATATTTTTGATGTTCAGATTGACTCCGCTGTTTCCATCGCTCACCGGAAAGTCCGGCAAATCATATCCTTCTGTCTGAAACACACGACCTGCCTCACCAATACCTTCCATTCCCCACCCAGCCGAGGCACAGACGCTGATGCGGGCAAGTTCCTCCGGTGACATCTGTGCCACAAACTCAGCCGCACGTGACGGATTTTTTCTTACAGCATCAAATGTTACCTTCTCTTTTGGTTTCTCCATATCAAACTTTGCGGGATAATGTTTCCTCTTCTCATAAGGCAAAAATGTCAACTTATTTTTGACCACTCCGGAATGCGCTCCTGTCGGCCATGTATCATCCGGATTTGTTTTGGATAATCTTGTAAATTTGCAATCGCAGCAAAGCAGGTTGGTTACCTGTTTGATTATTCTTGTTTCTTCTTCGTCGAATCCGCCGCATTCCGCTGCTTCAATACTGTTTCCCACATAAATACGGTAATATCCTTTTGATAAAATATACGCCGCTTTTTCTTCCGAATATGAAGTCAATACTTTCACCGGAACATGAACCGAAATCTTCTGTTCCTCTCCCGGAAGCAGTTCCTTTGTTTTTTCAAAGAATACCAGTTCTTTTTCCGGCTGCTCCAGTTCTGATTCCGGTTTGCCTACATAAACCTGAACAACTTCTTTTCCGGCTTTTTCCCCGACATTCTTCACATATACATCCAGTTCCAGTACTTCCCCGTCAAATCGAATATTCTCCTGCCTGATACAAAACTCCGTATAACTTAATCCGTAGCCAAACGGATACGCCGCTTTTTTCCTGAATGTTGTAAAATAACGATATCCTACATAAATGTCTTCCTCGTAACAAGTATCCACATATATATTTTCATCTGCTGTCAGACGTGTTTTATCCACACAGTCATAGAAATTTTTCGACGACGGAATATCAAAATAATCCTTTGCCCATGTATCCGGCAGCTTCCCTGACGGATTTACAGCCCCGCTCAGGATATCCAAAAGTGCCGGTCCTGCAAGCATTCCACCAAATCCCGAATATATAAGTCCTGCAACTGCATACTTTTCTGCAAATGTCACATCAATCGGATATCCGACATTTAAAATCACAATTGTCTTTGCAAATGTATCCGTTATTTTTGCAATAAGTGCTTCTTCATCCTCGCTCAGATAGTATTCCCCTTTCGCCGTGGAAGCATCCTGGTTTTCTCCTGCTGCACGTGTCAGGAACACGATTGCCGTATCGGACAAATTCTTTGCACGCATCAACATCTCGTCCCCCGGTATCTCATCCCTGTCGCAGCCGTAAAATTCAACCAGTTCTTCATTCAGTGAATAAGCTTCTCCTTCCCTGGCAGCCTCCACAAAATTAACACTGTAGCGAGGATTGATTTTGCCTGCCCCCACTGCTCCGATACGAAATTCGTGAATACCTCTGCCAAACAGATTCAATACCGTTCCCTTCTTCAGCGGAAGAACTTCTGCCTCATTTTTCAAAAGAACGATTCCCTCCCTGGCGGCTTCCAGTGCAATCTGTTCATGTGCTGCATCTTCCGGCTTCGGTTTCACTTTTTCCACACCTCTGACCGTAAAATCCTGCGGATTCATCTCATTCCCATCCATATCCACAAAACCTTCCACGTGAAGTTGATATTCCCGACCGTACTCTGTCACAAGTCCACGAAGCGGAATTCCAAGCACCCACATATTCCCCATAACTTCCATATACTGGTTGATACAGCCGGATACCACCCTGCTATCTAAGGTGACGGTTCCCTGAATATCCGGATTCATCGGCTTTGCCCACATCATAAGCAGACAGCCGGATAGTCGACGATCCAGCATAAAATACAATCCGTCAATATCATGAAAATCGTACTCCAGCGGTCCCATTTCAAAAAGCAATGGTTTATCTTCTTTTCCTGTCGGAAGCTGTTCCCAAAAATCTTCCATTCCCATGTTGAGTCCTCCTTTTAAATACTTTCATTGAGTTATCTATAAAATATCAAATCATATGATTTTTGTATTACAATATTGATTACAATATTTCAATTTTGTCCTTGTTTTTATAAATAGAACGCCTTATAATTAGTATTACATCCATTTCAAAGAGAGTTTAAAAGTACGGTTTTACCTGGAAAGGAGTCTTCCATGATTACTGATTTAAAGGCATTTTGTGAATTATTTTATGCATCAACCTCCATACCGATTGGCTATTACCACGCTTCACCCGACGATGACTGTTCCTTTCCTTCGATTTTGGAAGACCCGTCTGTTTTTAAAGGCATCCTGTCCGGTTTCCGACATTTCACAAAAAACCCGGACTATTTTATCGCGCAGTCCTTCGGCTATTATGGTTATATAAAGCCGGAGCATGCTGATTGCGTAATCATCATTGGTCCTGTATTCAGCACACCTATTTCAGATCTTACACTTCGCACTTTCATGCAGGAATGGGCAATCAGTCAGGAACACAAACCGGATATACTCCAATTTCTGGTCAATATTCCTCAGATTTCCTTTAACCAGTTTCTCCAGACACTTGCCTGGCTTCACCTGTGTTTCAACGATGAATATATTTCTGTTGGACAGCATTTTAATCTAGAAAACACAAGCAGCATCAGCGAGTTTTCCAATGTACATTCCAATCAGGTGATGAATGCAAAGGAAGAACAGCATTTTCATAATACCTACCAGTTTGAACAGAAACTTTTGCAGTATATTCAAAATGGAGACGTCGAAAAAATGAAAACATTGTTAAACACCCCCTCCAAATTATCAGGTGGTCTTATGGCTGACAACTCCCTCCGGCAGGAAAAGAATGTTTTCATTACAACTGTCGCAATTGTTACAAGAAGTGCCATTGCCGGAGGAATGGATATGGAACAGGCTTACCAGCTTGCCGATGTATATATCCGTGAATGTGAAAAGCTGCAGAATATTTCCCACATTGAAACCTTGTCTTATTCTATGCTGATTGATTTTACGGAACGGGTTTCGCAAAATAAAATTCCTCAGGGAATGTCTCTGGAAATATTTGAATGTATTCAGTTTATTACTCACCACATCAACGAATCCATTCGGGTTGGCGATGTAGCTGAGCATATCGGAAGAAGCCGCTCTTATTTGACAAACAAGTTCAAAAAAGAGCTCGGCTTCGATGTCTGCAGCTTCATTATGCGGTGTAAGCTGGAAGAGGCAAAAAGTCTCCTGACGTATTCGGATAAGACATTAAGTGAAATCAGTAACTATCTTTGTTTTTCCAGTCAGGCTTACTTTCAGACTGTATTTAAGAAAAAATATGGTCTGACTCCGACACAGTATCGGAATCAGACCCATAAAATCTACTAATATACCAGACGAGGCTTCTTTCTATTTGATGTTCAAAACGAGTTTTTCTTCTGCAAAATTTACTGCTGAAATGGTTACGATTGCCTCCCCCGGACATTTTGCAGCCCGGATTACTGCCATTACACTGCCGTCATAGGTATTCCATGTATGAGACTGGTAACTTCCTTCGCAGCTCGGGTCTGCACTACCAAATCCCTGCAATGCAGCACATCCCTCTACCTTAATTGTAACTGCTGCACTTTCCCGACGATTGAAATTTCCTGCTGCGTCTTCCAGTCTGATTTTTACGAAAGTAAGACTTTCTCCGTCAGCAGGAAGTTCATTCCGGTCAGCTTCAACCTTAAGCTTCACCGCTTTCCCTGCTGTCTGTAAGACAGTCCGGCCTGCCTCCGCCCCGTTCAGATAACTGACTGCCTCCAGCTTTCCCGGATGATAAGGTACTTCATACGTCACAACATATACTCCGCCAATCGACTTTCGTCCCAGACTTTCCCCATTCAAGAACAGTTCTACTTCATCTGCATTGGCATAAACATCCACACTTGCTGTTTCCCCTTCATATCCCGGCCATGTCCAGCTTGCAAGATTATCCTTCCACATCCACGGTGTCTTTCCAACTTCAATTCCTGCCTTATCCATCCGAAGTACACCGATAGACGGTGCATGACCAATTTCGAACACTGCCTGCCGCAGATAACTGATTGGTTTACGATCACCAAGAATATCAATGTCACCGATACCTGCCAGTCTGTCCGGCCAATGCGCTGAAAAATTCACTCCTCCATTATAATGGAATATACCGCATCCGGCTTCTCCCAGATAATCATATCCGGTCCATGTAAAGTCTCCTAACACATGTGGATTGCGCTTTACGATATCCCACAAATGAACAATGTCCGCCGGAAAAGTCTCTGTGCCAAGCACAACCCGATTCGGATGACGTATGTGATCTTCTTCATGTAATGCCGTCAGATAATTATATCCGGCAATGTCATTTGCCGCAGCAAATTCTCCTATCATTTCTTCCAGAATCGGACTGGTGGCAATCGCATCTGCCAGCGGTCCCACCATAACCTCAGCCATCCCATTGATTTCATCTGCGCCTCCACGCTTCTGCTCATCCGGCTGCTGCATCGCTTCAAGCTGCTCCGGAGTCATCCCTGTAGCCTGGCACATAATTTCGCCCATTCGGTCATTTCCTGCCATCAGACCATTGATTCCGTTCGTCGTATAGCGTGTGGCATCCAGCCGTTTCATTTCTGCATGAATCCTCCGATTCCATTCTGCCCCTTTTGGAGTGCCCGCCTCCGGAATCTCATTTCCGGTCGAGTACAAAATCACGCATGGATGATTATAGTTTTTTTCCACCATGTCCCACACATCCTGCTTCCAATGTGTCGGAAAATAATTTGCATAGTCATGGGGATTCTTTGTCCGAGTCCACATATCACTCAGTTCATCCATCACCAGCATCCCCAGTTTATCACAGGCATCCAGCATTGCCTTACTCATCGGATGATGTGCACTTCGAAGAGCGTTAAATCCGGCTTCCTTCATCTGGCGGCAGCGCCGATACTCCGCATCCGGAAATGTTGCCGCTCCGATAATCCCATTATCATGGTGAATACAGGTTCCCCTCAGTTTCGTTGGTTTACCGTTCACTAACAGCCCATGTTTTGCATTCAGCCGAAGTGTACGGATTCCTGTTGAAATATTTACACTGTCTATTGGATTCTCATCCTCAGAAATTGTAATCCGGCAGGAGTATAGATTTGGTGTTTCATCACTCCACAATGCAGGATGTTCTACAAGCAAACGCTGACAGCACATCTGCGTGCTTTCTCCAAAAACAGTTACCGGTATGTGCTCTGCGGCTGCTTCCGTCCCATTCGGTCCGGTCAATGTAATTTCCACCTGTACCGTTTCGGAAACCATTCCCCGATTACAGATTGGAACCTCTACTTCCACGACTGCCGCCTCACAGTCAGCTTCTCTTGTTGTAACACGCACCCCCTGAGCAGGAATATGCACAGTCTTTCCCACCCATGCATACACAGGACGGTATAACCCCGCGCCACTATACCAGCGGCTGGACTGCTCTATACTGCATACTTCTACTTTCAGTTCATTTTCCTGTCCATACTTCAGATAACCGCTGACGTCTGCAAAAATGCCTGTATATGGATTCACATGCTCTGTTACAAGATCCCCGTTCATATAAATGCGGCAGGTATCTGCAACACCTTCAAATTCCAAAACAACTGTACATCCCTTCCACGCTTCCGGAATCTCCCACTTTTTCATGTAAGTATATTCACCGCCCGGATAAAATCCTGTCTGATGTGCATTCGCAGTTGCCGGAGTTCTTTCCTGATAAATCATGGCATCATGGGGCAAATCAATATTTTCTATATTTCCTGCCTCTCCCATCATTAACTCCATCATTGTTATGGTTCCTTTGGCAAACTGCCAATTCTGGTTTAAAGATATTTTTTTCATACGGACCTCCCTAATGCAGCTTGTTCATTTTTTAACTATTCTAACAGTTGAAGAGTATTCCGTATTATAAATATAAATTTATTATTATAATTTTGTAACACAATTTTTCAGAAAAATACCGGGAGAGAGGAAACTCGAATCCCCTGTCCCGGCGGTTTTTGTTATATCTATAAGTTTATTCTGCTGCGTTTAACGCTGCAACAAGTTGGTTCAGTGCTTCCTTTGTCACTCCCGGTACAAAACTCAGCATCTGTCTGAGCGGCATGGCTTCCATCATTGCCGCCATCATTTCGTCGTTGATCACTCCGGAATCATCCTGCATTTGTTCCTCTGTACTCTCGCCGTCCATTCCTTCCATTTCACTCATTGCCTGTTCCAATATGGCTTTTCCTTTCGGGTCTGCCATGATTTCTCCCATTGTGGAATTGAGGGTATACACTTTCGGCAGGACGGTTTCTGATTCTACCTGTACTTCCTCTGACAGAAGCACTTCCTGTGCATTCCGGCAAATCTGGATTTCATAGGCTCCGGTCTCCACATGCCAGTCATGGATTTCCGTATTCCAGTATGCATAGGCTCTGCTGTCAAGTTCAAAGGTGACGGTTTTTGTCTCACCCGGTGCAAGTTCTGTTTTTTCAAATGCTTTTAACTCCCGTACCGGGCGGATGATTGTTCCGCCCTTCGGCGCTACGTAAAGCTGTACGACTTCCTTTCCTGTACATGCGCCTGTATTTGTTACGTCTACGGATACCAGCAGTTTTTCGCTTTCCTTAAACTCCTTTTTGTCCACCGTAAGATTGCCGTAAGAAAAGGTCGTATAAGACAATCCGTATCCGAATGGGAACAGGACTTCCATTTCTTTGGATGTGTAATAGCGGTATCCCACAAATACGCCCTCTGAATAAACCGATTTGTCATGTTCTCCGCCGTAATTCAAATAGCATGGCGTATCCTGTATCCGAAGTGGGAATGTTTCCGCCAATCGTCCGCTTGGATTTGCATTTCCGTAAAGCACATTGACCACTGCACCGCCCACAGCCTGTCCGCCCAGATAGGCTTCCAGCACGGCTTTTACTTTTCCGAGCCACGGCATTTCTACCGGAGCGCCGTTGTGAAGCACAACAATGGTGTTCGGCTGTGCTTCCGCCACCGCTTCAATCAGTGCGTTCTGGCAGTTCGGCATCCCAAGATGCTTCCGGTCATACCCTTCGGATTCAAAGCTGTCCGGCAGTCCGGCAAAGATTACCGCCACGTCCGCATTTGCAGCAGCCTCTACGGCTTTTGCAGCCAATGCTTCATCCGCTTTATCCTCAACATCATCAAAGCCTTTGGCAAATGTGATGTTTTCCTTTTTTACAGTTGCGAGAAATTCTACGGCGTCCATTGCAGATTCTGTTTTAAAGCTGTTGATGTGGGAACTTCCGCCGCCCTGATAGCGTGGTTTCTCGGCGTATTTGCCGATAAAAGCCACCTTTTTGTCTGCGGACAACGGGAGAAGCGCATCCTCATTTTTCAGAAGCACAATACACTCCTCTTCGATTTCCCGGGCTGTCTCATGGTCTTTTTCATGCTGAAATACCGCGTTTTTGTCTCTGTTTTCCTCATATTTGAAAATAACATTCAAATATTCTTCACAGGACTTGTCCAGTACAGATTCATCCAGTGTTCCGTCCTGTACTGCGGCAACGATTTCCGCATCCGTAGCGCCTTCACAGGACGGCATTTCCAGATTGCAGCCTGCTTTCAGAGCTTCCACACGGTCATTCATCGCACCCCAGTCTGTCATTACATAGCCGTCAAATCCCCATTCCCTGCGGAGCACATCTGTGAGCATTTCTTTGTTTTCACAAAGGTATGTGCCGTTCAGCTTGTTGTATGCGTTCATAATGGTCCACGGCTTTTCCTTCTTTACCATTCCTTCAAAAGAAGCAAGGTAAATTTCACGCATGGTGCGTTCATCCATTTCTGAAGAGCTTGTTAAGCGGTGATATTCCTGGTTATTTGCCATAAAATGCTTCGGACTTGTTCCGATATGTTTGCTCTGGACGCCGTGGACAAGCGCACCTGCCATTTCCGTTGACACAAGCGGGTCCTCTGAATAGTATTCGAAATTACGTCCGCACAGCGGGGAACGCTTAATGTTCATAGCCGGGCCTAAGATTGCGCTTACATTTTCTGCCTGACACTCTTCCCCCAGTGTTTCTCCAAGTTTTGTCACCAGCTCACGGTTAAAGCTGGATGCGGTTGCACATCCCGCTGGAAAGCAAACAGCCTGAATGCTGTCGTTGATTCCCAAATGGTCTGCTTTATCGTCCTGCTTGCGGAGTCCGTGAGGTCCGTCTGATACCATTTCCGAAGGGATTCCGAGACGTTCCACTCCTTTTGTGTGCCAAAAATCAAGCCCGGAACACAAAGATGCTTTCTCCTCCAGAGTCATTCTGGAGACCAATTCTTTTATTTTTGCTGTTTCCATGTTTCATCCTCCTGCCAATCTTTCTCTTTTGGATAAAGATAGCATACATTTTTCTTTTCGTATTATAGTTTTGAGTTATTTATTGTAAAAATAGGTTTGCATTTCCTTTACTAAATGATTAGGGAATGCAGTACCCCGTTCCCTTTACAGGTCGCAAGCGCAAGGATTTCTTCAATCGGTCCCCGATATGGAAATTTAATAGTGCCTAACACCACTGTGGTCTTTCCTATATTATTCAAAGTATCTGCATTTTTCTATATAAATTATTTTAGCTAATACTCTTGTCGTGAACAAAAGATTGTGAAATCAAGAGAGATAAAGTATAATAGCTATAAGTTATTTTTCTGAAAAAAATCGAAAGGGTGACAGTTATGCAAGATAAAACAAGTACAATTTCAACAAACATACCTTGTGGTCTTTATGTTTTGAAGCATAAAGATTTTGATGTTGCTATGGTTGATATCGATATTTATTCAGGAAAAATACAATATATATTAGACGTGTACCTTCCGGAAGAATTACCAATTGGATGCAACCGATTGGGGAAGAACATTGTTGGAAGGACTTGAACTTTTATGAAAATGATTTTACCGATGAATTAGGAAGTTTGTTAACAGATTCAAAGAATGTGGATGTGGATGCGAATTACTCGAAGTTCTCTCCGGCATCATCGTTAAATGGTGAGATGAAGAAGAAATGGGTTATTGAGAACGGAATCCGTTACCTAATGAAGGTGAATGCGAATGATTATGGGCAGCAGTCCATCAATGAAGTGATTGCAAGCAAACTTCATGAAAAACTTGGTTGGGATAATTATGTCCAATATAGAGTTGACACGGCAATCGTAGATGGAGAAAAAGTTCCGAGTTCCTTATGTCAGTTATTTACCTCGAATGAGTTGGAATTAGTGTCTGCATATCAATTGATCAAGGATATTAAGATACCAAACGATTCCTCTGAATTCGAGGAGATTATCCGTCAGGCTGTGAATTATGGAATGGAAGAAGCGGTAGTCCGTCAACAACTAGAATATACGATTTTGACAGATTTTATTCTGAGTAATACAGACAGGCATTATAACAATTTTGGATTTTTGTATCATCCGCAACTACACCGATTGGTTAAGATGGCACCTGTTTTTGATACCGGAAATTCATTGTTTTACAATAAGGAAATCATACCACAGGGAAGCAACCTTCTGGACGTAACAGTAAATTCGTTTAAGAAGAAAGAGGTTAGCTTACTGGAATATGTATCAAAATCAGATCTTGTGGGGATTGGTAAATTAGAGAGCTTTCCGAAAGAGGTTTACAATTTACTGACATGCAATACAGATATGCCTGATGAACGTGCGAAGAGTATATCAGGAACCGTTCAGCAAAAATTGGAGTATCTGAAATTATTTCAACAAGGCAAAAAGATTTGGAAAAAAGAAAACAGGTTTTTGATACGGCAGTTACGTATTATTACAATCAAGCATGCAGAGTGGTAGAAGGAATGCGAGTGGCAGAGGAATACCGTGCAAAAGCT
This sequence comes from Mediterraneibacter sp. 210702-DFI.3.120, assembly GCF_020561005.1. Classification (NCBI taxonomy): domain Bacteria; kingdom Bacillati; phylum Bacillota; class Clostridia; order Lachnospirales; family Lachnospiraceae; genus Mediterraneibacter; species Mediterraneibacter sp. 210702-DFI.3.120. The sequence goes on from NZ_JAJCNG010000005.1 coordinate 122,382, forward strand.
AATAGAACAGTTCGAGAAATCCGAAATTAATAAATGAAAACCGTAAATAGTATCTAAAAGGCTGTCGCTTTTATAATAAGAAGTGATGGCCTTTTTGTATATATAATCCGAAAAGTTGAAATCTAAAAGAAAGCAGAAAATTCTGGAAAAATCTTGGGCAAAACCATTTTCAAATATTATTTTTTCAAACATTGATGAGATGATATTTGCCCCACTCTATAGTGATAAGCGTAATTCACGTCCGAATGCACCTGTAAATGTAATTGTAGGTGCCCTAATCCTTAAGGAACTCAATGGACTTACGGATGACGAGATTATTGAAGAGTGTGAGTTTGATTTCCGATATCAGTACGCTCTTCATACAACCAGTTATGAAAACCAGCCTTTGAGTAATCGGACGTTTAGCAGATTCCGCGAAAGAAATGCAGCTTATGAACTGACCACCGGAAAAGATCTGATTCATGACTGTATTGTAGCTCTTTCTGAAAATATCCGTAAATTCAGGTAAACGGAGCCGGAACACAGATTACCGAATGTCCTGCTGGAAATAAGCCAAAGAGCAATTCCTATATTAAACAAACAGATTCCATACGAGCTTCGTTCTACAGATACCAGTGTGAAGGATGCCCATACCAAAACCAATGCAATCCTGCAATAAAAGAAAGAACAGCAGTCATGATGGTTCCGTTAAAATCAAGAAGACGAATCTTAGAATCATCAGAAATATGGAACGATGCCACCTGGGCATGGATTGGAAGAATCCGAAATGGAGTGGAGACTGTTCCATCAGTCATCCGAAATAAATATCTGGTAGATCAAATGCCGGTCAGAGGAACGCTGAGAACCAAACAGTTCTTCGGCTTTAAAGTTGCTTCCCTAAATATCACTAAACTGATGAGATACACCAAAGGGAAGCTGAAGTGCAGAACTTTTGAGCTGGCATAGGGATGATAAATCGCCCTTTCGCGGAATCGAAATACCAAAAACATAGATTTATTCAGTTGTCAAAGGACAAAAAATATGTGCAGTTGTCAGTCACAGAAAATGTAACTTTTGACACCCACATCATAAAAAATAAAACGGCAGAAAAACAACTTATTCATAAGAAAAATTTTAGTTATATAAGCGGTAAGGAAAGCCAAATAAATTTTTATCTGCAGGAACCGCAGTGCTGCGAAAGATAATATTATGGAAAAACGAATTATCTAAAATGTCAGAATAGTATGAATGTCTATTGAAAGTTGTCTAAATATATAATATAATACTATTACAATAAAAACGAGTATTCTTTGTTATGAGAGGATGAGAATCCATTGGCATATTAATTTCACATCGAAAAAATATAGGAAAGTAGTGTAAAATATTTATTTTTAAGAAAGATATATGTGTTGCCAGAAATCTTGTGGAATGTAACAGAATTAAAGGAAGGAAAAAGAATTTATGAAAAAGCATTTATCGGCTATCATAACAAGTATCGGAATCATGATTGGAATTATCTTACTGATTTTGATTCAGGTAATTGGAAAGACGAATATCCTTGACATACTGGTAAGGTGCTATGCTTTTTCTATCCCATTATGGATTACTATTATTGTTTCCTTAAAAAGAAAAGAAAAGTAGTACCGCTATTTTAAAAAAAGACCACCACCCGTCCAACGGGTGGTTTGCTCTAGGGCTATAAGCCCTTGTTACTAGGCCCGCGTCTCAAGGCGCTGGCTTTCTCTTTAGGCTATGGAAATTCTGTTTACACAGCCTTCCCACAGCTCCGTTCAAGCCATATTGCTCTTAACTCGTCGCTACCCCTTAAGGGGCTTTGTTACTACTTGGCATTAACCCTTAAAAGGGTTCTCATATTCTTTTACACTTAACTTATCCATTGCAATATCGTGCTTTTCTTGTTCCTGGATATATTTTTTTATTGTTGCCTCATTTAATCCAACTGTGCTAACATAATATCCTTCCGCCCAGAAATGACAATTTCCAAATTTATATTTTAAGTTTGCGTGTTTATCGAATATCATAAGTGCACTTTTTCCTTTTAAATATCCCATAAATGGTGATACGCTTATCTTTGGTGGAATACTTACTAACATATGGATATAATCTGGCATTAGATGTCCTTCAATAATTTCAACGCCTTTATAACTGCACAATTGCTTTATAATATCTCTAATATCCTCTTTGTATTGATTGTAAATTACTTTTCGTCTATACTTTGGTGTGAAGACAATATGATATTTGCACATCCATTTTGTATGTGCGAGTGAATATTCTTTCTTCGCCATAAATTACCTTTCCTTTCTACAATATAGCCTGAACAACTTTATTGTACACGGAAAGGTAATTTCTTTTGTATAACAATCGACGCGCACCCGCATAGCGGGTGGTTTATTGTTTCGTCCATCTACATTTTTCGGATCAACGAAAAACTCCAATGGACTCAACAGACTAAAGTCCATAAACTATGAGAAACACGCTCCGCGAGTTTCTCAAGTTATCGCGACAGTCGCCAAGGTCTCGTGCAAGCACGGACTTTGGCTCGTTGTTCGCGTAAATAAAAAAGTGGAAGTCTGTCAATGTTTTCAGTCCTTCCACTCATTTTCATTCATTTATCTTATTAATTCTCTCCGGGTTTATTTTACAATACCAACCATATCTTTTACATTCTCAAAGCCATTCTTCTTCATATAAGCTTCGATTCCGTCGATCACTTCCAATGTCACTGCCGGATTGTGGAAGTTTGCTGTTCCTACAGACACTGCGCTCGCACCTGCAAGAAGGAATTCGATTGCATCTTCTGCACAGGAAATTCCGCCCATTCCAATGATTGGAATATTAACAGCCTGAGCAACCTGATAAACCATACGCACTGCGACTGGTTTCACGATCGGTCCGGATACTCCTCCGGTCTTATTCGCTACTGCAAATGTCTTTCTGTTGATATCAATCTTCATTCCTGTCAGTGTATTGATCAGAGACACCGCATCTGCTCCACCGGCTTCCGCTGCCCTTGCAATCTCCGTGATATCTGTTACATTCGGTGTCAGCTTCATAATGATCGGCTGCTTTGCGATCTTCTTAATCTGCGCTGTCAGCTTTTCTACATTATGTGCATCCTGTCCAAATGCAAGGAATCCTGCATTGACGTTCGGACAGGAAATATTGATCTCCATCATATCAATCGGTTCGTCTGCAAGACGCTCTACAACTGCAAGATATTCTTCCGGAGCGTGTCCGCATACATTTACGATGATCTTTGTATCAAAATTCTTCAGGTATGGAATATCTCTCTCGCAGAACAGATCGATTCCAGGATTCTGAAGTCCGATGGCGTTCATCATACCGCCATAAACTTCAGCTACACGCGGGGTCGGGTTTCCTGCCCACGGTACATTTGCTACACCTTTCGTTGTCACTGCTCCAAGACGGTTCAGGTCTACAAATTCTGAAAATTCTTCCCCTGAACCAAATGTTCCGGATGCAACTGTTACCGGGTTTTTCCATTCTACACCGGCAATATTTACGCTCATGTTCATTAGATTTCCACCTCCGTAGACAAGAATACAGGGCCGTCCTTACAGATACGCTTGTTATTTACATTGCTGTGCGCGTCCTTCTCTTTGGACTTGCATACACATGCCAGACAGGCACCGATTCCGCATGCCATTCTCTCTTCCAGTGAGATATAACACTCGATTCCGTTCTCTTCTGCGTACTGTTTGATCGCACGGAGCATCGGAGTCGGTCCACAGGCATAGATCATATCTGCTTCCAGAGCATTTTCACGGATTGCGTCCATAACATTTCCCTTTGTTCCGACACTTCCATCTTCTGTGGAAATATAAAGTTCTCCGTTCTGCTCGAACTCTTCCTTAAGGAATGTCTGTGCGTCGCGGTATCCTACTACGATCTGTTTCTTCTCGCAGTCCATCTGCTTCGCCAGTTCAAGGATTGGCGGTACACCAATTCCTCCACCCATCAGAAATACTTTCTTTCCTTCAGCCTTCTCGTATGGGAATCCATTTCCAAGAGGTCCGATCACCGGAATGATATCTCCTGCTTTCAGCTTAGAAAATTCTTCTGTTCCTGTCTTCGGTCCTGTCACACGATAAACAACACGAAGTCTTCCGTTCTCTTTATCAATCTCACAGATACTGATCGGACGCGGAAGTAATTTACTTCCATCTGTTGTATACATAGAAATAAACTGTCCCGGCTTTGCGTCCTTTGCTGCCTCTGTATTGATCCACATGCTGTAGATTCCATCCGCCAGCTGCTCCTGGGAATGTACTACTGCATTTTCTTTCTGCTTTGCCATAAACTTATGCAATTCCTTTCTTGAAATTATGAGAAACACGATCTGCGGATTTCTCAATTTCTATGGTAAATTATTTTGCCGCTGCAAGTGCTCCGCTGATATCAGCTACCATTGCTTCAACTGCTGCTCTTGATGCATCACCGAAATTCTCCGGTCCGAACTTCGCATAAGCTTCCTGTTTGTAAGCTGCAATAATTCCACGGGAAGAGTTTACGATCGCACCAAGTCCGTCTTTGTTAAAGAAATGAACAAGGTCTTTTCCCTGTCCGCCCTGTGCACCGTATCCCGGTACAAGGATATAAGACTTCGGCATGATCTCTCTTAATACTTTACCCATCTCCGGATAAGTAGCTCCTACAACCGCTCCGATGTAGCTGTACTCATCTCCCATGCAGTCAGCTCCCCACTCGGCAACCTTCTCACCAACCCACTCATAAAGCGGTCTTCCATCAATGATTCTGTCCTGGAACTCTCCACTGGACGGATTGGATGTCTTAACAAGGATGAACAGACCTTTCTTCTCTTCCTTGCATACGTCAACAAATGGATTCACTCCGTCAGATCCAAGGTACGGATTCACTGTTGCAAAGTCCTCTCCGAATGGTGTATATTCCTTGCTTCCAACCTTAATCTTTCCAAGATGTGCTGTTGCATAAGCAGCAGATGTAGAACCGATATCTCCACGCTTTACATCTCCGATGATCACAAGGTCTTTAGACTTACAGTAATCTACTGTCTTCTTAAATGCCATCAGTCCAGGAATTCCGAACTGCTCGTACATTGCGATCTGTGGTTTTACTGCCGGAATCAGATCATAAGTCTTGTCAACAATCTCCTTATTGAACTGCCATACTGCCTCTGCTGCTCCTTCCAGAGTCTCACCATACTCTGCATAAGCCTTATCAAGTACGTGCTGTGGGATGTAGTTCAGCATTGGATCGAGTCCAACTACGATTGGTGCACCTGTCTTTTTGATCTTCTCTACCAGTTTATTAATCATTCTTCATTCCTCCATATCCTGTTACTTTTCATCGGATCACCGATGAATGATAACCTTCGGTCTTTCCTTCAGGTTGACGCGTTACTTTTCTTTACGCACAATATGATGTAAGTGTCAAAAGTATAAATTGCGTTTGTGCTCGCACAAATAAGCAATTTATACTTATTGACACGCCGAACACCGAAAACGGAATAAAATGGTGTGAATACGCCATTTTATGGGAGTTTGAGGTGTTCGAGGATTGCGGGAATTGCATAGCAATGGAGCAATCCGGTTACATCAGTGAGTGGCAAAATTTACTTTTGACACTTACATCACAATATATCATTTTTCATAATACCATATTCTTGAGAATTTTCCTAGTCATGCTTTTTAATAAATCAAAAAATGAAAAATGAAGTTCTTTCTCTGTCACTCATTTAAACAGAATCTGAAAGAACTTCGTTTCTCTGATTTTATTTTTTAATATCCCGCCGGCACAAGCAATGTAAATGGATAAATCGGAATATTTCTCACGATTCCGAACCCCACCACTATAACTAATACCACATATAGGACTTTCTGATTAATCTTCTGATCCACATGATTACCACCGGTCAAAATCCAGTCAATCAATCGTGCTACAATATACATCCCAAGAAACGGGAGTAATGTCACATACATCGGATTATACCGGAATGCCATATAAAATCTTCCATGTAAAATAGAATAGCTTGCCCGCCCGGCACCGCACCCCGGACAATACAGTCCGGTAATAATATGAAAGAGGCAGGGCAGCGGATACTGGTGCGGATTATGAAAAAAGAGATAACCCGCAGCGGCCACTGCAATCACTGCCCCCGTCAGAACTGCGATGATCCTGGCTGACCTTTTTGTTTGAAATGCTTCACGCATCTTTATCTTCCAAATCATCATCCGCTCACTTTTTAATAATAGTAATAAGCTGAACCGGAAACTGCTCCTGTCACGATCAGAACCATGTAGATCAACCATGTGAGAATACCAATTGCAAAGGATACGATAATCCAGATTCTTGCCATCTTCGCATTATTCTGTGCTTCTTCAAGATTTCCTGCCATCATAGCACTATTGATCTTTGCTGAGAACACGATTCCCACTACACCAAACGGGAGACAGCAACATAATGTTGAAATAATCGATAATATAAGATATGGAACCCAGTTCACTGGCTTCTGTGGCATTCCATTGAAATTATTCTGCTGATAATATCCCTGGTTCTGCTGACCATAGTTTGGATTCTGCTGAGTATAATTCTTATTCTGCTGGTTATAATTCTGATTTTGCTGACCATACCCCTGTCCATACTCATAATTGTTTGATTCACCATAGGAAGTATTCTGCTCCTGATTCAAACTTTTGTATGGATCACTCTGATATGAACCTGCCACATCCTCTGGCTGTGTTGGTTCTGTCGGCTGCACATCTTCTTCTGGCTGCACTTTTTCTGCCGGCTGCACATCTTCTTCTGGCTGCACTTTTTCTGCCGGCTGCACATCTTCTTCT